>JAZRMW010000060.1:0-1513 GCA_045647865.1 Phocaeicola sp. | reverse complement strand
GGGGGCAACAGAAAAAAGGCCTTCAGTTCTCTAATTTTTGAGAGCTGAAGGCCTTTTCCTATCTATAAACAGGTACAGGGAAAGAATTATGCACTACCTTTCCGCTTTTTCACCAACCCCAATATCAGCATACTTCCAGAGATAAACAGGGCAAGAGCTCCGTAAGTAGTCACCTTAACGCCCAAAGTCGATTCTTCGCCCATTTTGACCTCTGTAGGCTCATTGGGAAGGTATCGAATAGTAAGCTGCTGTCCTATGTGGTATGTCTTGGGGTCGGATGTTCCGTCATCAGATTCGTGGACGTGAAGTCTCCCAGAAGCGTCCGAGAAACTCAATGTCGGGAAATAGGTTATTGTGGTATTATTTGTTTCTCCTCCACTCAGAGAAATATTCACACCGGTACCTCTGCGGCGGGTTTTAGTGGTTTTCGTTTTTGTTTCGTAACGAACGTTCACTACAGTAGCTTGCGTTTTGACACAGTTCGCATCGAAATCCTGTTCAAAATGTAATATGATTGCTCCTACAGCAATCGCGATACAAGAGAAGACGCTAAGTACGGTACCAAACCCCACCAAAGCTTGTGGCAATGTGGTATCCGGCGAATTATTTGACCACTCGCCAAATTCATTGGGCTTTCTGTATGCGGGGCGAGGACAAACCGGTGCATTCGGGGGAGTATATGTTGAACCTGTCAGCTCTGTGGGAAGCTCATCCACATTCCCTTGATTCGTCAGAGCTGCAAATTGTGAATAAACTTCGTCTATCCTAGGGATTTCCAAAAATCCAACGCTTACCCTGCGGCGGCGGAATAGATCTCCCGCTAATCCTCCGCCTCGCGATTGAAAAATCCGCCCGAATGACCACCGCATTTCATAACCCAATACAATATCACCGAAACCGTCGTTATAGCGGTTCACCTTCTGGATAGGATTCGGCTGCAAAGACCACGATTGCACTTTATCTTGGTCCAGATAGTTGGGTTCAATCACGATTGCCCGTTCTGTAGTGAGCATATACAGAGTATTCCGCTTCTTCCACAGATGCAGCCAAGGGGAACAAAAGAGAAGGATGACCATTCCCCACAACAGTAATTGGACAGGCCAGCCGCCCTGCATTTCAGCCCCTTTCCATAGTAACCAAGCCATTAAAGCAACTCCGGCACTAAGACGTAAGAATTTCATGATGGGGTCCATTTGTTCACGCGGCTTAACCACTAGAACAAGATTTTCTTGAGCCGATAGGGTAGTCGCAACGCGTGCGGAGTCGCGCGAGTTCAGGTTAAAAGCATCTATATCCATAAGCAGAAAGGCAAGTATTGATAACTATTTCTAGCAGCACAAAGATTCTTTATTTTATGCTTATAATAAAGTCCTTTTGCTCTGCGTAGGCTGACCCATTTTATCAGGCGTTTAGCTGTTTGTCAACTTGAGTTGTATTTCAAGCAGGAATTATCGAGATTGTTCCTGAGTATATTCGATGCCAAGAAGAAAAAATCTGCCTAAAAGCCCGAAGT
>JAZRMW010000059.1:0-9136 GCA_045647865.1 Phocaeicola sp. | reverse complement strand
CCGGCATTTAGCGGAGAAGCGTTCAAAAATCGTATGTTTTTTCGTTAAGAACGAGGTCTCGTTCAAACGGAGCCTTAGCGGAGTGCGTTTGAGCTCGTTTAGAAAAAATATCGCGATTTTTAGCTTCGGAGCGGGAGCCGGTGGTTCTTCTTTTTGTTATCTTTTTCTTCTTGCCATCAAGAAGGAAAAAGTAATTAGAAGTGATTCTTCTTTTTTGTTATCTTTTTTATTCTTTCCACCAAGAAGAAAAAAGTAATCTAAATTCATCAATCCAATGAAAACAATCGTTATCGCCGCCGGTTACGCCACCCGACTGGGTGAGCTGACCAAGAATTTTCCCAAACCACTGCTGAAGATTGGTGACAACACCATCCTCGGCCGTATGTTGGACGACATTGATACCATCCCTGAGGTGGATGAACATATCATCGTGACTAACCATAAGTTTGCTCCCATCTTCGAAGAGTGGGCCAAGGAACAGCACTATACCAAGCCGTTGACCATCATCGACGATGGCACAGAGACCAACGATACCCGTCTGGGAGCCGTGTGTGATCTCCTCCTTGCCATTGATTACATTGACAGCAATCGCCATCAGCCATCGCCAACAGCGAACGCTAACACTCATAATTCAGAACTCATAATTCATAATTCAGAAACTGACCTCCTCGTGGTCGCTGCTGACAACCTCCTTTTCTTCTCCTTCCAAGAGTTTGTCGATTTTGCCTTACAGAAGCAGACCAGTTGCATCATGTGTCACGAGCAACCAAGCATCGAGAAGCTGCAGCGCAC
The DNA here is from genome assembly GCA_045647865.1 of Phocaeicola sp. GTDB lineage: Bacteria > Bacteroidota > Bacteroidia > Bacteroidales > Bacteroidaceae > Phocaeicola_A. The sequence continues at coordinate 8,344 of JAZRMW010000059.1, read as the reverse complement.
GGGCGTCATCGTGATGGACGAGCAGAACAAGGTGCTCAACATGGAAGAGAAACCGCAAGAACCCAAGAGCCATTGGGCTGTACCTCCCTTCTATATATACTTGAAGAAGGACCTGGACCTGGTGCGCCACAGCGTAGCCAACGGATGTGGCAAGGATGCTCCCGGTAACCTTGCACACTACATGGTAGAGAAGACCGAAATGCATGCCTGGCCCATGAGTGCCGGACGATTCGATATCGGTAGCCTGGATACTTATTACGAGGCTTGTGAGAAGTTTGGATAGGTGAGAGCGCAAAATGCCAGATATGGAAAGGCTGAAACTACGGAGATTGGAATAGGATAATGGACTAAACTTTTTTATGTCCCCATAAAGAAATCGGGGCTGTGTAGGATTCTACACAGCCCCGATTTTTTTGTGGGTGCGCCTGAAAGGACTCGAACCTTCACGCCGCGAAGCACCAGATCCTAAGTCTGGCGTGTCTACCAATTTCACCACAGGCGCATGCCATCTCAACCCCATAAGGCTGAATTGCGGTGCAAAGATAGGGATTTTTTCTGAATAATGAAGTATGATTTAGGAATTATTATTTAGCACCCACTATTTTTCTGGCTTCTTCAATGATTGTATCAAGGCCACGAGCCATGTCTTCGGCGGTCATATCGACCCGGATATCGGGGTCGATACCAAACTCCAGATCCTCCATATCAGGACCATAAACAGGACAGGCAGAGAAACGGACGGACCAACCGTTGGGCAATTCGGAAGAGAATGGCATACCAGAACCTCCACCCGTGCGATCACCGATGACCGTGACAAGGGGAAACTGGCGCATGCTGTTGACAAAGTCGTTGGTGGCACTATAAGAGCTACGGTTGGTGAGCAAAGCGACAGGCTTCTGCCAACGGATGCCATCGGAAGGGGTAATCTTCACGGCTTCAGGAGCAGAGAAGTCGGCATGTCCCTTACCGGTCTTATGGCACATATAGGCTGTGGTAACCTCCTCGTTGGTGAAACGGGCAGCCAACTTGGAGGCATTGGTAAGCATACCGCCACCATTGTCGCGCACATCCAGAATGAGACCGTTGCAATAGGCCAACTCCATGAACATGTCGCTAAAGTTGCCATCGCCGACACCGGAAGAGAAACTGGCATAACGGACATAAGCAATGTTATCGTCCAAAATAGTATATTTGAGTCCTCCGGCAATCTTATAGTCTGTTCCTAAATAATTACGCAGAATGTCCTCGCTGAAGTTGGCGGGATAATCCTCGTACCACTTCCAATAGCGGGCTACATCGTAGTTGGCATAGAGGTTGACGTGCCCATCGCGCAACTCGGCCAGCATATTGCCCAACACTTCGAACAGTCCCTTCCGGGGCATATCGGGAGTGATGTATTTGCTATACCGATTATAGACTTCATCCCAATTGAGCCCATATTCCTCTCTTTTATAATCAAAGAAGCAGTAATGCTCATCTATCATCTGCCACAGGGCCTCGAAGTTCCCCTGCGGGGTGTTGGGGAACTCTTCTTCACGGATGCAAGCAGCAGACAGGAAGAGGAAGACACATATGATGGGGACAAGTAGGAATCGCATAAACTTTAGTGAGTTGGTAAATTGGTGAATTAGTAGTTAAACCTTGAACTTTAAACCTTGAACCTTATTGAAATGTGAATTCCCGTACGAAACCAATCAGGAATGAGTGGCTGTAGTCGTGGGAACGGAGACCGTTGACTCGGGACTGCTGCATATCGGCCATGTATCCCATCCGCAACGTGAACGGACGGAATTGCATGTCGGCCGTCAACCAATGGCGCAGGGAGGGTTGCCGGTGGAGGGAGGTCAAGAGGAGCGTACCTTCGCTATGTCCCAACGAGAAGATTTCGTAATAGGACTGTCCGTATTGGGGAGAGAACATGACTCCCAAGAGGGGAGAATCGACCTGATAACGCAACGTCGTGGGAAGGCGCTTACACGGAATATCATACTGAACCACGCAGGATGCGGCCAGATTGGCATAAAGTTTGGCTTGGGCCGGATTATTACCGTTGCGGGTATTGTAGATGAACCCGCCATGCAGCTGGAACATCGGACCGGCCATCAGACGCAAACGGCCTTCGAGAAAGGAGAAGTTGTAATGGAAAGCATAGTTCCAATTGACCATACCCGCCAGTTCGCTGGAGGTCTCTACACGGTTTTGGGCAGCAGCCAGATAGCCCTGGAACAGTACCTGACGGGAGACATTCCCATCAAACAGACGGGTCATACGACTGCTCTCACGGAGCACCTTCACCTGTGTACCGCTATACTCCATCGGAGAAAGGTAGGTGTCGTACAGGTTGATGCTACCAATACCGTACATGGTGGAACGTACTATGGGACGGATTTTGCCATCTTGAGCACAAATGCCCACAGATACGAACAGCAACCACAAGAATACAAAAATCTTTTGATTCACAACTTAATACACCTATCACCCATCAAAACAACTTCATCTGTCCCGTAAGTTCATCCAGGATATCGCCTTCACTCTTACCAGCATCCGGATCTTCGTTTACCGGTTCGTCAACGGGTTCTTCGGGCTTGGTCAATTCCTCTTCCGTGGGATAACGGGTAGGCTCCAGTTCGAGAATCTCTGCCACTTCGAATGTGGTCAATCGCTTACCTTTGGCCTTGAAGCCTTTGACAGCGATAAATTCATCGGCATCGACCACAAGCGGTTCGCGGAAGCTGTCGCCACCACCGAACATAATCTGGATACGGGGATAACGCTGTACGGAAAGTAGAATCTCACGATTCTCCTTGTTGTCACCCAAATAGTTCTGACGTCTGACTGTGGCATCCATCAAGAAACGCTTCAAGTAGGGATAACCGCTGTTGTCGGCATCATAGAGGGCTACAGTCCAAATCTTTGCCGGATCGTATTTCTCAATGATACGGATGTTGGCCTCGTAATGGTTGTTCACATCGAAATTGCTCAAGTAGTAGTCGCCATTGTCCAGCACTACGAGTATCGTATCTTCGCTATGGAATTCACCCAAATGCTGTCCACGACCGTCGTAGTTGAGACGATGTACATCCCAATCGAACCATACCTGACGACCGCCCAATGTTGAACCTCCCCGCTGTTTCAAACCGATGCGATGCACATCGAACTTCGTGAGGATATTACCTTGGGATTGGCGTCCTTTAATGGCGATTTCACTGAAATCCTTTTCGAAGAGAATCTTCTTGACACGCGGATTGGGTTTGAGCGTAACCTTGATGATTTCGGCTTCACCATTGGGATTGGCACTGAAATAGGCGATGCGCGAACCGGGTGTACCCTGAGTGACATCGTATTCACGGTCGCGGGTCATGGCCGTCACGGAGAATCGCTTGATGTAGTGGAAACCTTCCTTACCGTCGCGATAAACCACGTTATAGACGGTACGCTTATCGTTCTTCTTGAAAATGCCGACGTGCAAGACGTTCTTTCCGACAAACATCTTCTCGCTCACGCGCACAATCTTATATTTACCATCTTTGTAGAACAGTATGACATCGTCAATATCGGAACAGTTATCCACAAACTCATCCTTCTTCAAAGAGGTACCGATGAATCCCTCCTCACGGTTGATATAGAGTTTTTCGTTGGCCTCGGCCACCTTGGCAGCCTCGATGGTATCGAAGTTGCGAAGCTCGGTCAGACGCGGATGCTCCTTGCCGTACTTCTCCTTCAACATCTTGAACCAGTCGCTGGTGACTTCCACCATGTTGTTCAGTTTGCGGTCAATCTCTTCCACCTCACCATTCATGCGGGCAATGGCCTCATCGGCCTTGTCCTTGTTGAACCGCAGGATACGGGCCATCTTGATTTCCATCAGACGCAGGATGTCATCCTTGGTCACCTCACGGATAAACTGAGAATAGAAGGGTGTCAAGCGTTTGTCGATATGTTCACAGGCTGCATCCATGTTCGGGGCCTGTTCGAACTGCTTGTCCTTATAGATGCGTTCCTCAATGAAAATCTTTTCCAACGAAGCGAAATGGAGAAGTTCCAACAACTCTCCCTTGCGAATTTCCAACTCCTTGCGGATGAGTGCCATGGTGTTGTCAACCGACTTGCGGAGTACATCGCTGACGGTGAGGAAATGGGGTTTGTTGTCGTCAATCACACAACAGTTGGGCGAAATGCTTACCTCGCAATCGGTGAAGGCATAGAGGGCATCCAATGTCTTATCACTGGACACACCCGGTGCCAGATGCACCAGAATCTCCACCTGAGCTGAGGTGTTGTCATCGACCTTACGAATCTTGATTTTACCCTTCTCGGCAGCCTTCAAGATAGAGTCAATCAGGGTTGATGTGGTCTTCCCGTAGGGAATCTCAGAAATGACAAGGGTCTTGTTATCCAACTTACTGATTTTGGCACGTACCTTCACGACACCGCCACGCTCACCATCGTTGTATCTGGCCACATCAATGCTTCCACCAGTCAGGAAATCGGGATAGAGTTGAAAGGGTTCATCGTGCAGATAGGCCACAGCAGCATCGCACAAATCATTGAAATTATGGGGAAGAATCTTGGAAGAGAGGCCCACCGCAATACCTTCGACACCCTGTGCCAACAGCAACGGGAACTTCACAGGCAGGGTGATGGGTTCCTTGTTACGACCGTCGTAAGAGAGTTTCCATTCGGTCGTCTTCGGATTGAACACGACATCCAAGGCAAACTTTGACAAACGGGCCTCAATGTATCGCGAAGCGGCTGCCGAATCACCCGTAAGGATGTTACCCCAGTTTCCCTGACAATCCACCAACAGTTCCTTCTGTCCCAACTGAACCAAGGCATCACCGATAGAGGCATCTCCATGAGGATGGAACTGCATGGTGTGTCCTACGATATTGGCCACTTTGTTATAACGGCCGTCATCCAACCGCTTCATCGAATGCAGGATACGACGCTGTACCGGCTTGAAACCGTCATTGATATGCGGTACTGCACGTTCCAAGATTACATACGAAGCATAATCCAAGAACCAGTTCTGATACATACCGGTCAACTGATGTTTCACACTCTCATCCTTCACATCCGCCGGTTTGTACTCTGAATGTTCTTCCGATGTATTTTCCATCGACAATTCGTCATCGTTATTGTCTTTTTCAATGATTTCGTCGCTCATAAGATGCCTTGGTTAATGAAAATAAGCCACTAAAATAGTTAAACTGTATTAGTATGCTTGCAAAAGTACGAATTATTTGCAAAAAAATCGCTTACTTTGCAGCAAATTTGGCACAACTGTGTCGAAAAAGCCTAAGAAATCAACAAAAATAAGAGATAAAAACAGATAAAACAATGGCACAAGAAGATGTATTCAAGAAAATCGTCTCACATTGCAAGGAGTACGGTTTTGTGTTTCCGTCAAGCGACATCTATGACGGATTGGGCGCCGTATATGACTACGGCCAAATGGGTGTAGAGTTGAAAAACAACATCAAGCAGTATTGGTGGCAAAGCATGGTATTGCTGCACGAGAACATCGTGGGTATTGATTCAGCCATCTTCATGCACCCGACTATTTGGAAAGCATCAGGACACGTAGATGCATTCAACGATCCCTTGATTGACAACCGCGACAGCAAGAAGCGTTACCGCGCCGATGTGCTCATCGAAGACCAATTGGCCAAGTACGACGAGAAAGTGGACAAAGAAGTAGCCAAGGCTGCCAAACGTTTCGGTGAAGCTTTTGACGAGGCTCAGTTCCGTGCTACCAACGGCCGTGTGTTGGAAACCCAAGCCAAACGCGATGCGCTGCACGAGCGTTTTCAAAAGGCATTGAATGACAATGACCTGAACGAACTGCGCCAGATTATCCTCGACGAAGAGATTGTTTGCCCTATCAGCGGAACCAAGAACTGGACCGAAGTACGCCAGTTCAACCTGATGTTCTCCACTGAAATGGGTTCTACCGCCGACGGAGCCATGAAGGTATATCTGCGTCCTGAGACAGCACAGGGTATCTTTGTGAACTACATGAACGTACAGAAGACCGGCCGCATGAAGATTCCTTTCGGTATCGCCCAGATCGGTAAGGCTTTCCGTAACGAGATTGTGGCCCGTCAGTTCATCTTCCGTATGCGCGAGTTCGAACAGATGGAGATGCAGTTCTTCGTACGTCCCGGCTCTGAATTGGAATGGTTCAAGCAGTGGAAGGAGACTCGTCTGAAATGGCACAAGGCTCTCGGTTTCGGTGATGACCACTACCGCTACCACGACCACGACAAGTTGGCCCACTACGCCAATGCCGCTACGGACATCGAGTTCCTCATGCCCTTCGGATTCAAAGAGGTGGAAGGTATCCACAGCCGTACGAACTTCGACCTCAGCCAACACGAGAAGTACTCAGGAAAGAGCATCAAGTACTTTGACCCCGAATTGAACGAAAGCTACGTACCTTACGTTATCGAAACCTCTATCGGTGTGGACCGCATGTTCCTCAGCGTGATGTGTGCCTCATATCAGGAAGAGAAACTGGAGAACGGCGAAACTCGCGTAGTATTGAAGTTGCCCGCAGCTCTCGCTCCCGTGAAGTTGGCCGTACTGCCTTTGGTAAAGAAGGATGGTCTGCCCGAAAAGGCACGCGAAATCATCAACGACCTGAAGTTCCACTTCAACTGCCAGTATGACGAGAAGGATTCTATCGGTAAGCGTTACCGTCGTCAGGATGCCATCGGTACTCCATACTGTATCACCGTTGACCACCAGACATTGGAAGACGGATGCGTGACACTGCGTAACCGCGACACCATGCAGCAGGAGCGTGTGGCCATCAGCGACTTGAACAACATCATCGCTGACAAGGTAAGCATCACCAGTTTGTTGAAGACTCTTTTGTAAAACAGAAACAAAGTGGGCACTAAAAAATCCCACCATAAAAAAGTGACGAGCTACAAGCTACGGGCAACAAACATTTGCCCGCAACCTGTAGCTCGTAGCTAAGACCCAACGTTATGAAGAAACCCCATTGGCTGCTGATTGCAGCAACTGTAGCAACCTCATTCTGTATGGCCTCATGCGATGAGCAATCCGAAGCCGGCGAATATGCCAACTGGAAGAACCGTAATCAGGAGTTCCTCGACTCCATCGCACAAGTGGCCCAAGAGAACAGCGATGAGTGGCGCATACTCAAAGCCTACGATTTACCCCAAGATGACCCGAATGACTTGACAACGGGCAAACGAGATGTAAACAACTACGTCTATTGTCAAATCGAAAAAGAGGGAACAGGCAAGGTCTCTCCTATCTTCACCGACTCCATCCACGCACATTACCGCGTATGGCTGATAAACGACAAGGTGATAGACAATTCGTATCGTGGCGAGCTCAATCCCGAAATCAGCGTACCGGCCAAGTTTGCAATGGGCAATGGCATGATCAATGGATGGGTGACAGCCTTGCAACACATGCGCGTTGGTGACCAATGGATTGTCTATATGCCTTATACATTAGGCTATGGCACCAAGGGAAGTGGTGCTGTCCCCGGATACAGCGTACTGAAATACCGTATCAACTTGGCTGGTGTATATACTACAGGAACTGTCGTTCCCGGATGGCAATAACCCCTGCCAACATTCCATTTTTCAAACGCGGATGACGCGGATAACGTAGATGGATATTGTCATTGCAATGAGAATAAAAATCCACGTCATCCGCGTCATCTGTGTCTGAAAAGTAAAGGACAACACTCCTTCGGACAAGTTCTAAACCATACCAACAATAAAGGCGGGCCCAATGGTCCGCCTTTATTGCATTCAAACAAATCCATTTACTTCATTTCCTTCGTCACCTCTACGCGGCCATCCTGATAGATGCGCTTGATGATGTTCAAGCCTTGGAAAGGTTTGTCAGAAACTTCACCCGTTGTGGAGTAATAAAGCACTTGGGCCTTGTCAGCCTCAACTGCGTCAATGCCATAAGCACCGCCTGTCACGGTCGAGAAGGCATCAGCCAACGTGGTCTCTACGACATCCTTGGAAACGACACGCACGTTTGTGAAGTCCACATGTGCTGTACCTGTGAAGCTTTCATCTGCCTTTAGGGTAATGGCCATCAGAGACTCACCACCGTTGAAAGTACGGTTCGCCAAGGAGTAAGCCGCAATGCGACCTTCTGCATTATAGATTACAGTGTGAGAAGCATTGCCTACCATCTCCACTCCTTCGATGCTCAATCCTTCGGGAAGAGTCATATCCATCTGCATGGCGGTGTATGCCTGTGCGTTGTCCAACTTCACATAAAGAGTGGTTGTCTCACCGGAAAGTCGGATCGTAGCCATGTCGTTCTGTGAGCCAAGGAGTTG
>JAZRMW010000058.1:0-6234 GCA_045647865.1 Phocaeicola sp. | reverse complement strand
TGTTTCCGGGTGTTGTATCCGGTAGGATGAACTGTTTCCGGCTGCTTTATCCGTAAGTCTGTGACTGCTCCAAATGGCATACTTACGGCTTACCCAAGTGAATAACTTACGGCTACCCCAAGTGGATAGCTTACGGCTTGGGAAATGGATAACTTACGGCTTGACAAGTGGATAACTGTTCACTTGGACAGACTTTAATAGTTCACTAGGGATAGCGTTTATAGTCCGTTTGAGGAGGCTTGTATGAAAGGGACAGGGAACCCTTTTCCGGTCCATGGATAGTATGTTCCTCTCTCCTTCTCCCATTCAGTGCTCCGTTACCTTTTCAATCAGTGTTTCATTAGATGCCCATTCAGTGCTTCATTAGGTCTTCAATCAGTGCTTCGTTAGGAGTTCAATCTGTGCTTCGTCAGACCTTTATTGGGCACAGGGTAGGAGTTAGGAAGAATAGTACTGGATGAGAGTAGGGGAATTTGGGGATGTTGAATCATAAAATGGTACAGACATATCATGGATATATATTTTTTTAAACCCCTCTGCGTATATTTAAATAATCAGCCCACACTCTACAGAATGTTGTTGGAGGATTAATTTGAATACATTTCTATTTTGTCGAGCAGATGTAGATTTTACGTGTATGTTTATAACCTATAAATGCATTTTGTTCCTTAATATAGTGTCGAATTGTTAAATATTAGAATTTTCAGATGCCATCATATGGAAACATTTTGTATATTTGCTCCTTGATAATGTGATTTCAAGATACTGTTCATGTCTATATGGAGTAAGTTCAAGGATTTTATAGATGTTGATGGCTGGAATAACGTCATTAACAAGGGGGCTTTGCCTTTATCAATGAATCCCTCTTTATATGCATTTGTAGATGTCGAGGTAGGGTTAGAAGACAAGAAAATCCATGATATAGGAGCATTGCGGCATGATGACGCTGTTTTTCATCGTACTTCGAAGTCTGAATTTCTCAAATTCTTGGATGGAGTCGATTACCTTTGTGGTCACAATATCATTCATCACGATGCAAAATATTTGTTTGGTGATAAAGGTTGCCGTTGGCGTTTGGTTGACACTCTTTATGTTTCCCCCTTGTTGTTTCCAGAACGTCCTTACCACAGGCTTGTCAAAGATGACAAGTTGGTGAGTGAACAGCTGAACAATCCTGTGAATGATTGTAGGAAAGCTAAAGAACTGTTGTGGGATGAGATGGCCCGTTGGAATTCCTTACCGATTGAGAGACGAATGGTTTTTGCCTCATTGTTGAGAGGGAAACGTGAATTTGATGGTTTTCTTGATATGGTAAGTGCCGAACAGGCAAATGTCGATTTGTCAGCATTGATAAAATCTGTTTATAGCAAAAAAATATGCCAACATGCCGATGTCGAATGGCTTGTCCGTCAGCATCCTTGTGCCTTGGCTTATGCTTTGGCATTGATAGATACAACAGACTTTCGTTCCGTTACTCCCGGATGGGTACTCCGTAATTATCCCGAGGTTGAATATGTCGTAAAGTCGTTGCGCCATACACGTTGCAAAGAAGGTTGTTTCTATTGCAACACCCAATTGGATGTTTTTTATAATCTGAAATCATTCTTCGGTTATGACCAGTTCCGTACCTATGAAGGTGAACCTCTTCAAGAACGGGCGGCAAAGGCAGCTGTGGATGGGAAGTCGCTGTTGGCCATATTCCCCACTGGTGGCGGTAAATCATTGACTTTTCAGTTGCCGGCTCTGATGGATGGACGCTCAGTACATGGCCTGACGGTTGTTATCTCCCCATTGCAATCGTTGATGAAAGACCAGGTGGATAATCTGAATGACCGCGGAATCACCGATGCCGTGACCATCAATGGTCTGTTGGACCCTATTACAAGGGCACTTTCCATACAGCGGGTACTTGATGGAGAGGCTTCGCTTCTTTATATAGCGCCCGAAATGCTCCGTTCCAAGACCATTGAGCGGATATTGATGACCCGTCATGTTGTGCGTTTTGTGATAGATGAAGCACACTGCTTCTCGTCGTGGGGGCAGGATTTTAGAGTTGACTATCTGTACATAGGAAGATTTATCCGTGAATACCAGCAGAAGAAGCATTGCAAGATACCTGTCTCCTGTTTTACAGCTACAGCCAAGCAAAAGGTGATTCAGGATATTTGCGACTATTTCAAGCAGTCGTTGGACTTGGATTTGGATTTGTTTGCTTCTACAGCATCAAGGACTAACCTTCAATATTCTGTCATACATGTCGATACAGATGATGATAAGTATCTGAAGCTGAGGAGACTTGTGGCAGATTCAGACTGTCCTACTATAATATATGTCTCGCGTACCAGACGCACGAAGGAAATTGCAGCCAGATTGACCCGCGACGGATACAGTGCTCTCCCTTTCAATGGAAAGATGGATTCAGATGAGAAGATTTCCAATCAGGAGGCTTTCATGACCGACCAGGTTCGTATCATTGTTGCCACTTCGGCTTTCGGTATGGGAGTGGATAAGAAAGACGTCGGCCTTGTTGTGCATTATGACATCTCCGATTCGTTGGAAAACTATGTGCAGGAAGCCGGAAGGGCAGGTCGTGATCCTCATCTCAGTGCCCGCTGTTATGTGTTGTATAGTGATAGTGACCTTGACAAACATTTTATTCTGTTGAATCAGACAAAGTTGAGTATCAGTGAGATACAGCAAGTCTGGAGGGCAGTCAAGGGGATGACCAGAAAGCGTGCGAGAGTCTGCTGTTCTGCTTTGGAGATAGCCCGACAGGCAGGGTGGGATGATTCTGTTTCCGACATTGAGACACGTGTGCGGACTGCCTTATCAGCTTTGGAGCAGGCTGGATATTTGGAACGCGGCAATAATGTGCCTCATGTTTATGCCACAGGTATCACTGTGAAGAATATGGATGAAGCACGAAAGCGCATATCCGAATCAACCCTTTTCAGCAGTGATGAGATTGAGAAAGCCACGCGAATCATAAAGTCTCTGATTTCGCAGAAGTATATAGCCAAAGCCCAAGACTCGGAAGCCGAATCGCGGATAGATTATTTGGCCGACATTCTGGCCCTCAGTAAGGGCGAGGTCATCTCTGCTGTGGAACGAATGAGACAGGAAGGAATCTTGGCTGACAGCAAGGACATATCCGCTTATTTGCAGGAAGGTGCAGTTGATACAGAACGGAAAGCAAAGTCGCAGCTCGAGTATTTTGCTAAGGTTGAGAGGTATATTCTTAGCCATATTCCCGACAATTCTCTGAAAATTTCGTGCAAACAGTTGAATGACGATGCTTTGCGCAGCGGTATAGCAGCCTCTAAAGAGAAAGACATCCGTACATTGCTTTATTTTCTTACAGTGAAAGGCTATACCCGTAAGACGGAAGATGCAGCCCACAACATGGATATTGCCCGGCTGTCAGATATGGAAACAACCATCAGACGCTTTGAACGACGTCTGGAGATAAGCCGTTTCATTGTCGAATGGCTGTACAGAATGGTTTCAGAGATGCCCGAAGAGATGGCCGCGAACCATGCAGTCCAGTTCTCCGTAGTGGAACTGCTGAACGATATAAAGTCGAGTTCGCAATCGCTGTTTGGCAGTTTTGAGAATCTGCAGCTGGAAGACGTGGAAGAAGCCCTCCTCTATCTGTCGAAGATTGGTGCATTGAAGCTGGAAGGCGGTTTCCTTGTGTTGTACAATGCCATGGATATCCGACGGATAAAAGATACCAGATTGAGTTATAAGGTGGACGACTACCGCATGCTCAACGAGTTCTACAAGCAGAAAATCCAGCAAGTACACATCGTTGGCGAATATGCCAACCTGATGGTCCGCAACTACGATGCAGCCCTGCAATACGTGCAGGATTACTTCCAGATGGACTATAAGAAATTCGTTTCCAAGTACTTCAAGGGGGAACGTGTGAAGCAGATTGAGCGCAACCTCACCCCCGACAAATATACCCAATTGTTTGGACAACTGTCGGCCCGTCAGTTGGAAATCATCTCCGATAAGGAGTCCCGCTGTATCGTAGTAGCCGCAGGACCCGGCAGTGGGAAGACTCGTGTGTTGGTTCATAAGCTGGCATCGTTGCTGCTTCTTGAAGACGTGAAGCACGAACAGCTCCTGATGTTGACATTTTCGCGTGCCGCCGCTACGGAGTTCAAGCAGAGGCTGATCGGGCTGATAGGGAATGCCGCCCATTTTGTAGAGATAAAGACCTTCCATTCCTACTGCTTCGACCTCTTGGGCCGTATCGGGAATTTGGAAGAGGCAAAGAATGTCGTGGCCCAAGCAGCCGGGATGATTCGTCAAGGCGAAGTGGAGCCAACTAGAATAGGAAAGACCGTTCTGGTCATAGACGAGGCACAAGATATGGGAGCCGAGGAATATGCATTGGTACAGGCATTGATGACCAGAAACGAAGAACTGCGAGTGATAGCCGTAGGCGATGATGACCAGAATATCTACGAGTTCCGTGGTTCTGACTCCAATTACATGTTTCAACTATCGGAAGAAACTGGTGCCCGTTTCATCGAAATGACCGAGAACTATCGGAGTTCGCAACACGTTGTGGCATTTGCCAATGAATTTGCACGAAATATAGCCCGGCGCATGAAGAGCACCCCCATCATTTCCATGCAGAACGAAGTAGGGTGGGTGGAGGTCACCCATCACGTTTCGCACCACATGTACCAACCGCTTGTCGAACAGTTGCTTCACAAACGGGGACAAGGTTCGGCATGTGTGCTCACACAGACCAACGAAGAGGCGGTAATCCTAGTAGCCCTTTTGCGCAAACATGGCGTCAATGCCAAACTGATACAGTCAATGGACGGTTTCTCCTTTTGGAATTTGGCCGAAGTCAGGTTTTTCCTGAAACAGATAGGCACAGGTCGTAATACTCCGCTTATCCCCCAGCAAGTGTGGGACGAAGCCAAAAGGGCGACCTTCTCCACATACTCCACCAGTCAGAGCCTCCCTTATGTGCGACGCTGTATAGAACTGTTTGAGCAGGTGAACAAAGTCAAGTATTACAGCGACCTCCGCGAGTTTCTCTTTGAATCCTCCGTTGAGGATTTCTGCGATGTGTCAGAGTCCGACGTCATTGTCTCCACCATCCACAAGGCTAAGGGACGTGAGTTTGACGATGTCTGTATGCTGTTGGCAGACGGTTATGTGAAAGATTCCCATCTGATGCGTCGCTACTATGTAGGCATGACCCGTGCGAAGAAGCGCCTGTTTGTGCATACCAATGGTGATATTTTCAGACGTATGAAAGCCGATAAAGTCACGATAGACCAGCGGGAATACCCGATGCCCGAACAGGTTGTCCTACAGCTTTCCCATAAAGACGTTTTTCTTGGCTTCTTCAAGGAACGTAAGCGGGAGATACTTGCTCTACGAAGCGGAGATGCCCTGACCTATAGGGAATCGGTTCTGTATTCAGCAGACACTCCTGTTGCCAGACTGTCCAAGAATATGCAAGCCTCCCTGCTCGAATGGCAGGAGAAAGGCTATGCCGTGGAGGCTGCATCCGTACGCTTTGTTGTAGCCTGGAAACCCAAGGATGCCCCCAAGGAAGAGTCCGAAACAGCAGTACTCCTAGCAGATTTGCATCTGTCAACGTGTAAATAGGGATGATAAACTCCACCGAGCCTTTGATACATGAAATAGCCTACAATTATAGATTCATTGGTTATGACAAAGAAAGAATCCATCAAGATATTTGAAGATGTCTTATACTGATATAGGTGGCTCTTCTTCAATTTAGTTGAAAAGATGTGGGAACAAACCTAAAAAATGAACATATGTTCAAGTGTCTCTGAACTTATGTTCAAGTACCAATGAACATATGTTCGTGGTCATTTGAACCTATGTTCTTGTTTTTTCTGATTTCAACTTGAACCACTGAAACAGTGTTAACACTGTTCGAGAACTGGATGAACTCTGTTGTTGAACCGTGTTAACTATGTTCTTGGAAATGTTGTATATGGTTGAAATGTTCGTTTTTTTTGATAGTTCAGTGATTGGTTTTCAATGTTGTCTGTTATATATATATACTTTTAGAGGTTCTACTGAAAATCTGACCAATAGGTCAATTTGCAGGCTAGAACATGCCCACATCCCTCATAAACACAGGTGATGTGGGCATTTCAATTTTTTGAACCCCAAAATTTACTTTTGAAAATGTTCTATAGGTCATTTTGCAGGCTGAGACTTGCAGAC
>JAZRMW010000057.1:0-90403 GCA_045647865.1 Phocaeicola sp. | reverse complement strand
TAAGGCCGAGAACATAGCGTATGGCTACTACAATGGCGAAGCTACCACATTGACCATCTCAGGTGGAAGCTATACCCCGTATTTCTCTGTTGAGAAGTTGGAAGAGGTGCTTACCGAAGCTACTGTAACATTCGCTCTTGGTGATGTAGTGGCAGAAGGCTTTGTACCTGCTCCTATGACGGTGGTTGTAGGTAAGGACAAGGTGATTGTCCCTGCCAACTTTACTCTGTATGTAGAAGGTAAGACGCTGACAGGTTGGACAGATGGCACGAATACTTACAAGGCAGGTGAGGAGATAGAACCTACTACTGACATGACTTTGACTTCCGTCTTCACAGACAATGAAGTTTCTTTGGATGAACGTACAGAAGCTGTTACTGTGAAGTGGGACTTCCAACGTCAGAATGGTGCTCCTTCTGTCGGTTTCCAGAATCAGACAGGTATTTGGGTAGCTCAAGCTATTGTTAATGGCCAAACGATTGATGTGAAGTGTGACTTTGACACTAACAACGGTGGTAAGTTTGCCAACGGAAATTGGAACGATTGGGCACAGCTTAATGGCGGTACCAAATTCACTATTCCTTCATGCAAGGATGCAGTTGTTTCTATGGAGGCTTACAGCACTCCGACCACCACTACCATTGATGGACAAACTGACTATACCGCTAACGGAAATACAATCAGCTATACTATCGCCAATAAAGCCGAGAGGATTGAAGTCGTTATCGGTGATGGTTCTTACTACCGATACATTCAGACGGTATTGCCCGTAGTGGAGCAAAGTGGTGTAACTAAGCAGGAACGTGCTGTTATTGACACAGACTTTACCGATTGGTCTTCTGTAGGTAGCAATGGTGGTACATTGCAGATTGCGACAAACTCAAGTAATGAGAATATAACCTTTACACTTGTTGGCACCAGTTGTCAACCTGCAGGACAAAATACAGGTAAATTCGGTGATTTGACGGGTTATATGATGGCCGAAAAGAATAAGGGAGGAACCATTACAACTAGTGCTTTTGCAAATATCACCAAAGTTCGTTATTTCCATGGTGCAACTGGAGGTAACCGTGGATGGGGACTGAAAAAGAAAAGCGCCAATGATGCCGATTGGGTAACTCTGAGTGATGCCGTTGCTAATCCTGCGACTGGTGTGTGGGTTGAATGTGAAATCAATGAAGAGAACGTACAGCTTCAGTGGTATAATCTTGCTGATGCACAAAATGCTTATATGTTTGAGTTGGAGGTCTATTCAACGATAGAGATAACGACTGAACAAGTTGCTTTGACGATGAGTGTCTCTCCTGTGGAAGAAGCTGGAAACGTAAGTGTGTACCCCGTAAGTCCATCGTATGATAAGGGTTCTGAATTGAAGTTGACGGCAACAGAAAACTTCGGTTACGATTTTGTAAATTGGACAAATGCTAACGGTGATATCCTTTCCGTTGAGCCTGTATTCAATTATGTGATTGAAGCTGATGAGACATTGATTGCCAACTTCGTGAAGGTGAACACCTATTCTCTGTCAGTAGCAGTCGAAGGTGGTGCCAACGACTACATGGTATCTTACAACCCTGTACCCACTATTGTGGATGGCAAACAGATGTACGAAGAAGGTACTATCGTTGGTGTTGTGGCAGCTTCCAATGCTCTGTTGACTTTCAACAATTGGGATAATGGCGAGACTAATCCTTCGTTCTCCGTGACAATGGATACGGATAAGGCTTATACTGCCACTTACAGTGCGGCCGACTACATTGTTGGTTGGGACTTCATCAAGAAGGGAAATAACGGTCGTCCGGCTGATTTCGCTTCAACAACTGACAATGAGACTGCAACCTTCTATCTCATCAATGAAAATGGAGAGACTAACGGTTGGCTCGACAAATCGAAGGAAGCTGCCGGTGGTTACGAATCATTTGAAGGTGCAGCCGTTAACTGGAAGAACTTGGGTGAATACTGGTATCAGTTCGATTTCAATGCAAGCGAATTTACTGACATTCGTGTAGATGCTGAGTTGATGTACAATTACAATGCTTACACAACAATTCTTGTGCAGTATTCTGTAAATGGAACAACTTGGACAGATGCAGGAAAGGTTACCATGGGTGGTGCAAAATCTGAAAACCCCGTTAGCGTAATCCTTGGTGAAGATGCAAATAATGCAGCAAAGGTTTCTGTCCGTTTCTATCCCGATAAGAGTGCAGGAGTGAGTGGTACAGAATCGGCTAATGATGGTACAACCATTACCAATGTATTTGTTTATGGTACTCAGAAGGCTGTTGATGATGGTCAGGATCCTACAATTGTTTCAACTATTCCTTCCGAAGGTGCAACAGGTGCTTCTGCTACAGGTAAGATTGTCCTTAATTTCCATGAAAAAGTGACATTGCAGAATGCAAAGGCTACTATCGGTGGTAAGGAAGTTGAAGGAATCGTATCAGGTAAGACCGTGACATTCTCTTACATGGGATTGGAGTATAATAAGGAATATACATTTACTTTGCCTGCTAATTCTGTTTGTGATTTGACAGGTAATGCTTGCAAGAATGATATTGTCATCAAGTTCACGACTATTGCTCCTCCGAGTGTAACGCCAGGCCAATACGATGCTGTAGTAACCAATGCAGACGAGTTCTTGGCTGCATTGAAGAAGGCTGATGGCTCTAACCGTTTCCGCATCTTCTTGCACGATGGCACTTACGACCTTGGTACTGCTTGTCTGACCAGTGTACCGGGTAATGTTTCACTTATCGGAGAAAGCATGGAGAATACCATCATTGTGAACAAAGCTCTTGAGGAAGGAATCAGTATCAGTGCGACACTCTGTACTGGTGGTGAGAATATCTATATGCAGGATTTGACAGTGAAGAATGCCGGAGATTACGATGCAGAAGCATTTGCCGGACGTTTCGTTGCCATTCAGGAAAATGCCAGCAAGGCTGTTTATAAGAATGTTCGCTTGCTCTCTAATCAAGATACCTACTACACTCGTGCAACCAAGCGCACTTATTGGGAAGGTGGTATGATTACTGGTACTGTTGATTATATCTGCGGTGGTGGTGATGTTTTCTTCAATGGAGTGACACTCTACAACAATGCCCGTTCAAACGGTGATTGTATCACAGCTCCTGCAACCTCTTCTGATTGGGGATATGTGTTCAGCAACTGTACAATTGACGGAGATGCCGGACAGGATGGCAACTACTCACTGGGTCGTCCTTGGCAAGGTAGCCCACGTGCGGTTTACATCAACACAACTATGAAGATTATCCCCGCAGCCAGTGGATGGTCGGATATGGGTGCTGTGCCTGCTTTGTTTGCTGAATACAATAGCCACACCGAAAGTGGTGCTCCTGTAGATTGTAGCAAACGTAAGACCAGCTTTAAGTCTAATGATGTAAATGTGGCCGTTTCTTATAACCCTGTCCTGACAGCTGAAGAAGCAGCTAAGTTTACGGTAGAGAATGTACTTGCTGGCGAAGATGGTTGGCAACCCCAGTTGCTTACTGAACAGGCTTTGACTCCGAATGTGACTGTAGAAGACTGTATCCTAACTTGGAATGCTTCTGACTATGTATTCTGCTATGCTATCTGCAAGAATGGCAAGATTATTGACTTTACCAACGAAAACACTTGGATTATTCCTGCTGATGCTACTGATGAGGATCTCTTCAGTGTGCGTGCTGCTAACAATATGGGTGGTCTTTGCCCTGCATCTGTTGCTGTGAATAAGGATGGTGCTACAGGCTTCGTTGGTGTCATTGCCGGAGGTGAGGTCGTTAAGACTGAGATTTTCACTATCGATGGTGTTATGCTTAATCAATTGCAACAAGGGGTCAACATCGTTCGCACTACTTATGCTAACGGTGCTGTGACTTCACTGAAGGTTGTCAAGTAGTATAGATTCTCTATAATGTGAAGGGAGTGCGCCAGTGCGGTGCACTCCCTTTTTTATATCTCTATGAACCATCTCTCTAACCAATTGTTTTAATCTTAAAAACTTATATCTTATGACAGACCTTTCTACAATTTTTGCCGGATTGGCGTTGCGTAATCCCATTATCATTAGCAGTTCGGGATTGACTGATACGGCTGATAAATGTCGTTTGTTGGAAGATGCCGGAGCTGGTGCTGTGGTGTTGAAATCCATTTTCGAAGAACAAATTATCCAGGAACATGACCAATGGTATGAGGCAGGAAGTTCCGAAGAGAGTGATTACTTGAGTACCTACTTGCGTGCCCAATCTCTGTCAGAGCATATCGGATTGATAGAAGAAACCAAACGCATCTGTACCATTCCAGTCATTGCTAGTATCAATTGCTCCACCCGCTCGGAGTGGACGGAGTATGCAGGTCTTATTGAAAAGGCGGGAGCTGATGCTTTGGAATTGAACATCATGGATGTACAGACAGAGGTAGAGTATGAATACGGAGCGTATGAACGTAAGCATATTGAAATATTGAATAGGGTACGACGGTATGTCCGTTTGCCTATCATTGTCAAGTTGGGCATGAATTTGACCAATCCTGTTGCACTTGTTAGCCAACTCTATGCTAACGGAGCTTCAGCAGTGGTGATGTTTAATCATCCTTATCGTCCTGATATTCAGATTGAGAATCTGAGTTTTCATGCGGGCGAGATGTGGACTCGTCCGTCAGATATTTGCGATGCCCTTCGTTGGGTTGGCATCAGTTCTGCCCTTGTCTCTCACATGGATTATGCCATTTCGGGTGGAGTCCATGACGGATGGAATACCGTGAAAGCTATTCTTTCGGGGGCTTCAGCCGTAGAGGTATGTACTACTATCTTTTGGAACGGTTCTCAACGTATCCAAGTAATGATTGAACAACTCCAACAATGGATGTCTGAACACGGATACGAAAGTATTTCCCAATTTATGGGGCGAATGAATCAGAATGCAGAGGAAGGACACCACCTCTATCAGCGTACTCAATTCATGAAGTATTTCAGTGGCTACAAGGGGAAGGGAAAAATGTGAGGTTCAAGATTTAAAATTCAATGTCTAAACTTTAAATTTTGAATCTTGAACCCCCAATAATTCAATCTACAATTCCTTAATTTCTTCTTGGTTCAATGCACGGCTGTACACTTTTCCTTTACAGATGGTTTCACTACCTCGAACATGAGTTTTCAAACGTATTGTTTGGTCAAGCAGGCCATTGATGTAAGTGTGCATCACGTTGTCCTTGTAAGTAATGGTATATACCAGACGTTCATGTATTGAAGGTTCATACCACTTGCCATTGGTACCACGCGGATGATTTTTCCAACAATCAGCAGTTACCAGTCGGTTGCTGCTCTCGTATGTTTCGTTATCAATGTGTACTGTTGGTTTTTGTGTTTTTCTGTCCACTGTTACATGGATATTGCCTATTGTCAGAATGGTTTCTGGATAAGTGTTGATACTTATCGGTTTCACTACAATGGAGTATGTAAACTCTTTGAGTTCATCCCTGCTCAATAACTTGCGCTTTTGCTTGTCATTCAATAGCTTTTTATTGCTGTTTACCTTTGGACCCTTCCATGCATAGTCTGCACAGATGGCCGTCGGATATCCAGGACGTTCGCGGCTCACAATCCAGTCGTAGTAATAACCCTGCATCCAAATGAGACGCAAAGGGGTTTTAACTGATGAAGGTATCATATAAGGACGTGCATTGTTCTGTTTTGAATTGCGTGTCACAGCTTCGCTCACAACAGTGCCATCGAGTTGTACGGTGTACTTCATGATTTCGTAATGGCGGCCATATGTTCCTTCTACTGGCACAGAGCAATAAATGACATTCGCTTGTGCGTCATCAATAGCCATACCACCGCTATAGCATTTTTCCAATCCTGGAGTCTGATGGAAGTGTCCACCACCATTGGCTAAGAAGGTTGTCTGCCATTGGTTTCCATCCCATCGGGCATATACGTAATCGTGCGATTCTTTTGCGTCGTTGATGCGTACCATAGCAATGGAGGGACGACTGTCCTTATCGGCTACCACCTGCCACAACCAATTGCGTGAATCATTTGGAGCATCTACCACAGCATCAGGATACTTCTCTGCATACTCCGGACGCTTGCTTACTTGGTGAGGACCTTCGGCAATCTTTGACAAGGTACGTCCCTTTACATCCTCCAACGTGAGGGTGTTAATATTGATATAGTTGAAATATAGATGATTGGGTAATTCATTATCGGGGTGACCGGTTGTGTAGGCTAGCAGGATTTTGTCCTTTCCGTTGGACTGATACTTGGCATAGGGGCGTGCACCGGTTGATTTCACCATCTGATAAGGCCCCCATGTGAAGTGTACGTTTCCTTCCTTCGTAGGCATGGAGAGTTGGGCGATGGTGGGGTGCCAACCAAGTCCGCGCCAACAGAGATAGATGTGGTTAGGATCGTCACTCAAAATGAAAGGTGACGGATAGGTGGTGTTGTGATTGGTGGTCAATCGTTTCTCTTCACCTAAAGTTGTGATGTCGCCTTTTTCTGTAGAAACGCGATAGTAGAAACATGCCTCATCTGTGTGGCGGG
Source organism: Phocaeicola sp. (assembly GCA_045647865.1). Taxonomy (GTDB): domain Bacteria; phylum Bacteroidota; class Bacteroidia; order Bacteroidales; family Bacteroidaceae; genus Phocaeicola_A. Next base: position 83,856 of record JAZRMW010000057.1, on the reverse strand, counting down.
AGTAGAATATCATCACCCGTTCGTCAGGCAACACTAAGAATGTGGGATTGTTGTGGTCATCAGGTTGGAAATACGAGCGTACAAGCACTTCAGTGCGCTCACCCGTCAATAGGTCATATTGCATTGCCTTCACATTGCCATGCACATCTATGTATCCGATGTAGGTACGGTTAATGCTTCCGTCAGCGTTTTCGTAGTGTGTGGCACGCGGGTCAGCGAACCAGCACCAAGCCCCTTCGGGAGACACTTCATGAATCTTAGTACTCTCTTCATTCAAAGATTTTGCTTCTGCGGACAAAGCCATCATTAACAGCATTAAGTTGAAAAACAGTTTTTTCATATTGTCTTCGTTTGTAAGTTTTAGAATATTCTTTTAGTCCTCCATTTTTGTTTCATCAAATTGTAAGGGTAATAGAGCCTTGGCGCCATCGGGGATGATGAGACACTCATCCGTACCATATAGGATGATACGGATGGGAGAGGATGAATGTCGGTGCTCGGTTTCTTGTATCACTTGACGACAGGCTCCGCAGGGTGGACATGGAGTTGGGGTAAATCCTTTGATGGATTGTGCGGCTATGGCCAATGCGGTTACGGCCGATTGAGGATAAAGGGCTCCTGCATAGTAGAGAGCTGTACGTTCGGCACACATGCCGCTTGGATAGGCTGCATTCTCCTGGTTACTACCCGTTACGATGACTTCGTTATCCAACTGTAGGGCGCATCCTACGCGGAAGTGTGAATAGGGGGTATAGCTTCCCTTGCAAGCTTCTTTGGCCAAGTTGGCCAATTGTTTGTCTTCTGGCGAAAGCTCGTCGTAGCTACAACGAATAATGGTAGTGGTGAGAGTCTCTTTTTTCATAATTTCACAAAATTAGTGAATAGATTCTATAGGTTTGCTATATTATGCGTACATTTGTGAAAAATTAGCATAAGATTTCTGTTTTGGATGATGAAAAGATACTTTTTAATTTTATTCCTGCTTATTTCAACTTTCCCTTTGTCAATGTTGGGGCAGCGTCGTCACCAACATTATATTGATTACATTGAGAAATATAATAAGGAGGCGGTGGAACAGATGCATCGTTATCGTATCCCTGCGAGTATTACATTGGCTCAAGGTCTGTTGGAGAGCGGAGCGGGTAGGAGTACACTTACGCGCAAGTCGAACAATCATTTCGGTATCAAGTGTGGAAATGATTGGCGTGGCAAAAAGACTTATCACGATGATGATGCACGTGGTGAATGTTTCCGTGTCTATAAGAATGCACGTGAAAGTTACGAGGATCATTCCCGTTTCCTGGCAGGAAAACAACGATATGCTTCGCTTTTTAGTTTAAAAACTACTGATTACAAAGGTTGGGCACGAGGTTTGAAGAAAGCTGGGTATGCTACAAGTCCTACTTATGCTACGAAATTGATAGAAATCATCGAATTGTATGAACTTGACCGTTTTGATGGTGGAAAACTCAAAGGTACATGGATTGCCAATCCGCATGAGCCTTATTTGGCGAATGGGTTGTTGTATGTAATTGCACGTGCAGGAGATACTTGGGAAGGGCTTTCCGAAGAGTTTGATATATCTGCACGTAGGTTACGCAAGTACAATGACCTTTATAAAGGATATAAACTTCAACAGGGCGATATCATTTATTTGGAGAAAAAGAACCGACGTGCTCATAAGGCATATAAGACACATATTGTTCAACCGGGAGAGAGTCTGTATCTCATAAGTCAGCGTTATGGTATCCGTTTGGAGCGACTTTATAAAATGAATGATAAGACGGTAGATTATGCGCCACGAGTGGGAGAGGTCTTGAGATTAAGATAATAATAAAAAAGAGGGTGTGTTCGTTCTTGCACACCCTCTTTTTTTATTACGCTTTGATTTCAATTTCTTCTTTCATGTCAATCTCCTCTCCATGCGTGTCGTAGAATTCGTATTGGAGCATGGCCAGTTTTTGGTTGGGAATGACTTTGATTCCGAATCCGTATTTCATCTGCCATTTTCGTTTCATGGACACGAGTCCCTGGTTAACGTAGGCAGCGACATAGGGATGCAAGTGGATTTTGAATTTCTTGATTCCTGCTTTATTGACGAGGTAGTCAATTTTGCTTTCCAATGTATCTGTAAATAGGATGGAGGGCTGTATGCTGCCCTTTCCGAAGCATACGGGACAGGTTTCGGCCGTGGTGACATCCATGGCGGGACGTACACGTTGGCGTGTAATCTGCATCAATCCGAACTTGCTGAGCGGTAGGATATTATGCTTGGCACGGTCCTTTTTCATGTTCTCACACATGCGCTCGTATAGTTTTTGGCGGTTTTCGGCCAGATTCATGTCTATGAAATCGACAACAATGATTCCTCCCATATCACGCAAGCGTAGTTGGCGTGCCAATTCATCTGCTGCGCCGAGATTTACTTCCAGGGCATTGGCCTCCTGACCGTTTTCGGCCTTGGCTCGGTTGCCGCTGTTTACGTCCACCACGTGCATGGCCTCTGTATGTTCGATGATGAGGTATGCACCGCGTTTGTAAGAAATAGTTTTCCCAAAGGAAGACTTGATTTGCTTGGTGATGGCGAAATTGTCAAATATTGGGAGTTCGCCTTTGTATTGTTTGACGATATCAACTCGTTCGGGTGCAATGAGTGAAACATAATCACGTACTTCGTGATATACAGTTTCGTCATTGATGTAGATGTTTTCGAACGATGGGTTGAAGAGGTCGCGCAAGAGCCCCACGGTACGACTGGTTTCTTCATGAATCAGTATTGGGGCTTTCGTACATTTTTGTACTTTGGTAATTGCTTCTTCCCAATGACGGAGAAGCACTTTCAGTTCGGCATCCAGTTCGCTGGCTCCTTTCCCTTCTGCTACGGTACGTACGATTACGCCGAAATGTTTCGGCTTCAAACTCTGTAGTAGTTGCTTGAGGCGGGCTCGTTCGCCGCTGGATTTGATTTTTGTGGATACGGAAACCTTTTCATTGAAAGGTACAAGTACGAGATAACGTCCTGCAAAGGATAGTTCGCATGTGAGGCGTGGTCCTTTGGTTGAGATAGGTTCCTTGACTACTTGTACCATCACCTCTTGTCCTTGTTGGAGGACATTATTGATAGTGCCTTCCTTTTCCATGTCGGGCATGGTAGTGGCTTTGGCGATGGGGTAGAGCTTTTTACGGTCGCTCTGAACCTGTTTCAGATACTTTTGGAAGGAGCGGAATTGAGGTCCCAAGTCAAGATAATGGAGGAATGCGTCCTTACCCGAACCGACATCCACGAAACAGGCATTCAAGCCAGGCATCAGTTTCTTGATGCGGCCGAAATAAATGTTGCCTACGGAGTATGACGCTTCGCGTCCCTCCTTCTGGAATTCTACCAATGCCTTGTCTTCCATGAGGGCAATGGAGATGTCCTTAGGCTGTACATCTACAACTAATTCGCTTGTCATTTATTCTTCCGTTTTCTTGGTTTGAATTCAAACACAAAGAACAAACCCGAAAGTCCGTTTGTGTGCGGTGTACTTTGCAAGTCTGTTCTTTGTCGTTCCTTTTTTCTTTTTCAGGCTTTCTGACTGAGAGCTTATTTGCTCTTATGTCTATTCTTTCTCAGTCTTTTTTTACGCTTGTGCGTAGCCATCTTGTGTCTTTTTTTCTTCTTACCGCTTGGCATAATCGAATGTTTTTATGGGTTAATACTCTAAATATTTAATCTTCTTCTTCGCCTTTGTTCTTTCTTTCCTTTTGCTTTGCTTCGATAGTTGCAGCGTCAGCAGTTACAAGGAATGTCTTTGCAGGCTTAAATGAGGGGATGAAGTGCTCGGGAATGATAATGGTGGTGTTTCTTGAGATGTTGCGAGCAGTTTTCTGTGCTCTCTTCTTTACGATGAAACTACCGAATCCACGGAGATATACGTTATCACCCTCTGCAACTGAATCCTTGACAGTTGTCATGAAGGCTTCAATAGTTGTCAGAACTGCGGCTTTGTCAATGCCGGTGTTTTTGCTAATTTCGTTTACAATATCAGCTTTTGTCATTTCGCTTAAAATTATAGTTATACGATATTCTTAATTTTTTGGACTGCAAATATATAGCTTTTCTCGCTCTCTGAAAAATTTATTTTGCACATTTTTCCAAAAAAAGGTGTAACTTTTTAATTCTTGCCTTATTTTTGCACCCAAAAGCTGTTTTATGACACGTATAAGTGATATTTTATTGGAATGGTTCAGGCAAAACCGCCGTGAACTTCCGTGGCGGGAAACGTGTGATCCATATCAAATTTGGGTCTCTGAAATTATCTTACAACAGACTCGTGTGGCTCAGGGATACGATTATTTTTTGCGGTTCATCAGTCGTTTTCCCGATGTAGAATCATTGGCTGTGGCAGATGGGGATGAAGTGCTCAAATATTGGCAAGGATTGGGCTATTATTCCCGTGCACGCAATCTGCATGAGGCGGCTCGTCAGGTGGTTTCCCAAGGAGGGTTTCCTAAGACATACGAAGGTGTACGTGCTCTTAAGGGAGTGGGCGATTATACGGCGGCTGCCGTCTGCTCGATTGCATACGGTCTTCCTTATGCTGTCGTTGATGGTAATGTCTATCGTGTGCTTTCTCGTCTGATGGGGATTGCTACCCCGATAGATTCCACAATCGGGAAACGCGAATTTGCCACTTTGGCTGATATGTTGATGAATCGTGATGTACCGGGTGAGTATAATCAGGCAATCATGGATTTCGGAGCGATACAATGTACACCGGGTCAGCCTGATTGTATGGAATGTCCTTTGGCTGACCAGTGTCGGGCTTATGCGGAAGGACGTGTTGGAGAACTTCCTGTAAAGCAGCATAAGACAAAGACTACCAACCGCTATTTTAATTATTTATATGTACGCGCGGGTGAATATACCTTTATTCATCAACGTCAGGAGAAGGACATTTGGCGCAATCTCTATGAATTTCCTTTGGTAGAAACGACGGAAGAGGTGAGTGAAGAGGATTTTTACCAACTTCCCCAATTGTGTCAATGGATTGCTGAGGGTGAACAGCCCGTTTTCCGTTTGCTCCTTCGTGGGGTGAAGCATGTATTGTCCCATCGTGTGATATGGGCCAATTTCTATGAGGTGATTCTTCCCGAGGATACTTGTTCGTTTGCATCCTTCTTGCGAATCCGGAAAGATGAGTTGGATTCTTTCCCTGTTTCAAGGCTTGTGAGTCTCTTTTTAGAAAAAAAAGACTAATTGTTTGGTTGGTCGGTGAATAATGTGTACTTTTGAGCCCTAAAAATTAAACACTATACTAAAATGTCTGTAAATAAGGTGATATTGATAGGTAACGTTGGCCGTGACCCCGAGGTGCGTTACTTGGATAATGGAGTAGCTGTGGCCACTTTGACTTTGGCTACTACAGAGCGTGGATATACATTGCAAAATGGTACTCAGGTGCCTGAACGTACCGAGTGGCACAATGTCGTACTATGGCGAGGATTGGCAGAAATTGCCGAGAAGTATGTGCATAAAGGAGATAAACTCTATGTCGAAGGTAAGATTCGTACCCGTTCGTATGACGATCAGAATGGAGTGAAACGTTATGTCGTAGAAATCTTTGCTGATAATATGGAGATGCTTTCAGCGCCTCGTCAAGCTGGTGCCACAGTCTCTCAACCTCAGGCACAACCTGTACAGGCTCCTCAACCCAATGGTGAGATGCCTTTCTGAAAATAGCATATTCAATTTCCGCAAGTCTGGACGATGGAAACTCCTGCTTGCGGAACTTAAATAGCATATTGTTGAACTAAATTTTTACTCTTTTGGACTTAGACTCGTGTTTATGCCAATTGGCAAGTCTTTTTGACGGAATCAGATTATATTCTCCCGGTGTGGGGGCCATTGTAGCCTTGGTATTGGCTATCATATTGTTGTTTTGCTCAGGATTTGTTTCTGCATCCGAGATAGCTTTCTTTTCTTTGTCGCCTAAGGATATGAGTGACATCAATCAGAGTGGGAAGAATGTCGATAAACGTATTCTCGCACTGTTGGATGAGTCGGAGCGTCTGTTGGCTACAATCCTTATATCCAATAACTTTGTCAACGTAACTATCGTTATGTTGTGCAACTATTTCTTTGGTGAAGTCATTGATTTTGGTACGGCCAAGATTGTGGAGTTCTTGGTGCTTACGGTTGTGTTGACATTCTTGCTTCTTCTCTTTGGAGAGATTATGCCCAAGATATATTCGGCACAGAATACCTTGCCATTCTGTCGGATAGCAGCCCCTGTATTGCAAGTCTTGCGCAAATTGTTCTATCCGTTGTCCAGCGTATTGATGCACTCGACTTTCATTGTCAACCGTGTGGTGTCGAAGGAGGACCACAACATCTCGGTTGACGAACTTTCGCAGGCATTGGAGTTGACCGACAAGGAAGAAATCAAGGAGGAGCGCAACATCCTGCAGGGCATTATCCGCTTCGGCGACGAGACGGCCAAGGAGGTGATGACCTCGCGCCTCGACATGGTGGACATCGACATCCGCACCCCCTACACCCAGGTACTGAAGTGTGTGGTCGAAAACGGATACTCCCGTCTGCCGGTCTATGACGGCTCACAGGACAACATCAAGGGCATCCTCTACATCAAGGACCTCTTGCCCCACCTCAACAAGGGCGACAACTTCCGCTGGCAGTCGCTCATACGCCCCGCCTACTTCGTGCCCGAGACAAAGATGATCGACGACCTCATGCGCGACTTCCAGAAGAACCATATCCACATAGCCGTGGTGGTGGATGAGTTTGGCGGTACGTCGGGTATCATTACCCTCGAGGACATCATCGAGGAAATCGTTGGCGAGATTAACGATGAGTACGACGAGGAAGAGCGTCAATACGTGAAGGTTGACGAGAATATCTATGTATTCGAGGCCAAAATCCTCTTGGCTGATTTTTATAAAGTGTTGGATACCGAATACGAGGAGTTTGAATCCATTGTCGGTGAGGCTGACACACTGGCCGGCCTTTTGCTCGAAATCAAGGGAGAGTTCCCCCAATTGCACGAACAGTTGGAGTTCGGACGCTACGCTTTTGAAGTGCTCGAGATGGATGCCCGCCGCATCCTGAAGGTGAAGGTACAGGTGAATGACCATCCGGTGGATGCTGACGGAGAAAACCATTGAGAATGCCTTTATACCAGCAGTTTTCCGATTGTAAAGGTGGATGTAAGATTGCCATTTGGCAAATCGTCGAGAGCGAGGAGGAACTGGTTGCCCCGCTCTCCAATGGTTGTGTCCTGCTGGAGGAGGCCCGACAGCGATTCAAGGCCGCTGGCCGCCGGATTGAATGGCTGGCCGTCCGTCGGCTGATGCACCAGTTGGGTATTGCTTCTCCCATCGCTTACCTCCCCAGTGGAAAACCTTATTTGAAAGATGACGAGCGCCATATCACCATCTCCCATACGCGGGGATATGCGGCCGTGGCCATCAGTGAGACAAACCCCATAGGACTTGACATCGAACAACGCACCGACAAGGTCTGCCGTGTGCAGCACAAATTCCTCTCCCCTGAGGAAAAAAGTCTTCTCCCGTCTGAGAAAAAAAATATCGAAGCATTGCTCATCATCTGGACAGCCAAGGAGGCCATGTTCAAGTTAGTGGACAAGGAGGGTATCGACTTTGCCGAACATTTCCACCTCGACCCCTTCACCGTGGCCCCTGCCGGAGAATGCACGGCCCGCGAGACCTTTACCCCCGAGCACCGCACCTTCAGCCTGCGCTATTGGGTGTTGCCGGAGTTTGTGATGTCTTTAGGGGAGTGAGAGGGAGGTTTAAGGTTCAAAGTTCAAAGGACATGCGGCACTGAGTTCTTGGCCTGCTGAACACTTATTTTTTCAGACAAAAAAAAGCAAAAGGACAGAAGAGCATCGCACACTCTTCTGTCCTTTTCCTTATAAATATAGGTACACATCTTCCCCCCTCGGGGGATTAGAAGGAGGCTTTACAACGGATTGTTCCCGTCGTCGTTGTTGCTGCCGCCACTGGAGGAACCGCCGCCGCCGTTGTCGGTAGAGCCGCCTGTGCCCGAAGAGGAGGCTGTCCCCATCAACTCTTCCACCCATACGAAGGAGGCCTTCTGCATGGCAGCCTTCAGTTCGGCACCGGGCTTGAAGTTGATTTTCACGTTGCGGATGGCATTGGCAGTCAGTTCCTTCTGCGTGGCAAATCCGTTGGAACTGACGGAGGCATAGAAGCTGCCCCAGTCGCCCAGTTTCACGCTTTGCCCTTCGGTGAGCGCCTGCTGCACCACCTTGCGGAGCTGGCGGATGGCCATCAGTGCTTCGGCGGGGTTCAGCGTCGTCTCGTCGGCAATGCGGTTAGCCACTTCGGTCTCGTTCAGCTGCTTCAGCGTCTGCTGGATGGCATACCATTTCTTCGCTTCATCCTTCTTGGAAGGATTGATTCTCTGCACTTTCTTCAAAATAATAGGCATAAATCATTAAATTTTAGGGGTTAATACTAAGGTTTTTATAATCAAGAGGTTAACTCTTTCTTTCGTTCTCTGTTCCTCCACCTTGCCGACTGCCTTCCGCTACTTGGCCAAGTAGTCGCCGCCAGTTGGTCAAGTAGTCGAGGGTAGTTGACCAAGTAGCCGAAGGCAGTTGGCCAACTGGGAAAAAGCACCTCGTAAGGCATGGCAGCGTTCTTTGTTTCATTTGTTTTCATTTTCATTTTTTTTCTTTACGTTAGTCGGTTTATACATTTTATGAATATTGGCGACAAATGTAATGAAAAATGTTTAATTTTACCCCCGTCGATGGTTAAAACGCGTTAATGTTGCTTTTTTTTATGGAATAGGAGTTTGTCGTCAATCACTTCGAACTTTTCCGTATCTCACAAATAAACCGTATCTTTGCGGCCGAATGTATAAATAATAAGTAGAGGAGTTGCAGGAGTCCAGGAGTTACAGGAGTACAGACAATGGTTCCGACTATACTTCACAGGGTGTTCAAAACTATCGTCTGAACTCCTGAACTCCCGAACTTCTGAACTTCATCATATAATAAGGTATAGCGAATATGAAGAAATATCCCGAATACATACAGCGTGCCCTTGCGGCCATGAATATCGAGCAGTTGAACCCGATGCAGGAGGCAGCCATCGATGCTTGGGGTGAGGGGAAAGACCTCGTGTTGCTTTCTCCCACGGGAAGTGGCAAGACGTTGGCCTATTTGTTGCCTGTGCTTGGCCGCCTGCAGGCCGATGTGGAGGGGGTGCAAGCCGTGGTGCTTGTCCCTTCGCGTGAGTTGGCTTTGCAGACCGAGCAGGTGTTCAAGTCGATGAATACGGCATTTAAGGCCGTTAGTTGTTACGGAGGTCGTCCGGCCATGGAGGAGCACCGCACGCTCAAGGGTGTCCGTCCTGCCGTGGTGATTGCCACTCCCGGCCGTATGAACGACCATTTGGGAAAGGGAAACATCGATGCCGCCACCGTGCGTACGTTGGTGATTGACGAGTTTGACAAGAGTCTCGAACTGGGCTTCCATGACGAGATGGAGAGTGTCATCTCCCGTCTTCCCGCCTTGCGCCGCAGGTTCCTGCTTTCGGCCACCGATGCGGAGGAGATTCCTCAGTTTGCCGGAGTGGGGCAGGAGGCCATCCGTCTCGACTTTCTCAGTGATGAAGAGCAGATACCGTCGCGCATCCGTCTGCATGTGGTGCATTCGCCCGAGAAGGACAAGCTGGAGTCGCTGGGCAAGCTGCTCTGTACGCTGGGCGAAGGGTCGAGCCTCGTGTTTGTGAACTATCGCGAAGCCGTCGAAAGGGTAGGGAAGTACCTGCAATCCGCAGGCATCAGTTGTGGCATGTTCCATGGAGGCATGGAGCAACCCGACCGTGAGCGGGCGCTCTACCGCTTCTGTAACGGCAGTTGCCACGTCTTTGTCTGTACCGACCTGGCCGCCCGTGGTCTCGACATTCCCCATATTGACAACGTCATCCACTATCACCTCCCCGCCAACGAGGACGGATACATCCATCGCAACGGACGCACCGCCCGCTGGGAGGCCGAGGGTGATGCCTTCCTGCTGATTCATGCCGAGGAGCGGGTGCCGGAGTATGTCAAGGACACTCCCGAGGAGTTCGCCCTTCCATTGAATCCCCCCAAACCGAAGCCTGCCCGATGGGCCACTATATATATAGGTAAAGGAAAGAAGGACAAACTGAGCAAGGGCGACATCATGGGCTTCCTTTCCAAGAAGGGCGGCTTGAACCGCGATGACGTGGGCCGCATCGATGTGAAGGACCACTATGCCTTTGTGGCCATCCTCCGCAAGAAACTCTCCCACACCCTCTCTCTCGTCCGTGGCGAGAAGATAAAGGGGATGAAGACGCTGTTTGAGGAGGCACGGTGAACTCTCCTTCCTCCCGATTACACATTGAAAGTAAATTTGTGTATAAAAACGACAAGATGAAAGAAAAATATTGTGTTTTGCATACATTTTGTATGAAAATAGTTGGTTGGAAAGGAATTATTATGTAATTTCGCGCCGTCATTTACAAAATGACAGAAAAAGTTCAAGATTTAATAATTTGTATAACATAAAACAAAAAAGAAATGAAAAAGCATAATTTCAATGCAGGACCCTCCATTTTGCCTCGCGAGGTAATCGAACAGACAGCTCAGGCTGTATTGGATTTCAATGGCTCTGGCCTCTCTGTTCTGGAGATCAGCCACCGTGCCAAAGATTTCCAGCCGGTAGTTGACGAAGCTGTAGCCCTCTTCAAGGAACTTCTTAATATCCCCGAAGGTTATTCGGTACTCTTCCTTGGCGGTGGAGCCAGTCTGGAGTTCTGTATGATTCCCTTCAACTTCCTCGAGAAGAAAGCTGCCTACTTGAACACCGGTGTGTGGGCCAAGAAGGCTATGAAGGAGGCCAAGGGATTCGGTGAAGTGGTGGAAGTGGCCTCTTCAGCCGAAGCTACCTATACATATATTCCCAAAGATTATGAAGTGCCTGCCGATGCGGATTATTTCCATATCACAACCAACAATACCATTTACGGTACCGAGTTGAAGGAAGACCTCGACGTGAACGTGCCGATGATTGCCGACATGTCGTCCGACATCTTCTCTCGTCCCATCGATGTGAGCAAGTATGTCTGCATCTACGGTGGTGCACAGAAGAACCTCGCTCCTGCGGGTGTCACTTTCGTCATCGTGAAGAACGATGCTCTCGGCAAGGTGTCACGCTACATTCCTACCATGCTGAACTATCAGACTCACATCGACGGTGGTTCTATGTTCAACACTCCTCCCGTACTTCCTATCTATACAGCTCTCCAGACTCTCCGTTGGATCAAGGCTCAGGGTGGTGTGAAGGAGATGGAGCGCCGCGCCATCGAGAAGGCCGACATGCTGTATGCCGAAATCGACCGCAACAAGATGTTCGTCGGTACAGCTGCCAAGGAAGACCGTTCACGCATGAACATCTGCTTCGTGATGGCTCCCGAATACAAGGAGCTGGAAGCTGACTTCTTGAAGTTTGCTACCGAGAAGGGTATGGTCGGCATCAAGGGTCACCGTTCAGTAGGCGGTTTCCGTGCATCATGCTACAACGCCATGCCGAAAGAGAGCGTACAGGCACTGATTGACTGCATGAAGGAATTTGAAGCAATGCATTGATAATAACTGGTAGTTCAGGAGTTCAGTAGTTACAGGAGTTCAGACAATACTTTGGCTATTTATGTAGGCATCTACTATTGTCTGAACTTCTGAACTTCTGAACTCCTGAACTCCTCAATTTATAAGAAAAACATGAAAGTTTTAGTTGCAACAGACAAACCGTTTGCCAAAGTGGCGGTGGACGGTATCCGTAAAGAGATAGAGGCAGCAGGTTACGAACTCGTACTGCTGGAGAAATATGGCGAGAAAGCCAACTTGTTGAATGCCGTGGCTGATGTCGATGCTATCATCATCCGTAGCGATGTGGTAGATGCCGAAGTGCTCGATGCTGCCAAGCAGTTGAAGATTGTGGTGCGTGCCGGTGCCGGTTACGACAACGTTGACCTCGAAGCTGCTACAGCCAAGGGTGTATGTGTGATGAACACTCCCGGTCAGAACTCCAATGCCGTGGCCGAGTTGGCTCTCGGTATGATGGTGATGGCCGTGCGCAATATGTACAATGGTACTTCGGGTACTGAATTGAAAGGCAAGAAGTTGGGTATCCATGCCTATGGAAACGTAGGTCGCAATGTGGCCCGTATTGCCAAGGGCTTCGGCATGGAAATCTATGCTTACGATGCCTTCTGTCCCAAAGAGGTGATTGAGGCCGACGGTGTCAAGGCCGTAGATTCAGCCGAAGAACTCTATGCTGCCTGCGATGTCATCTCACTGCATATCCCCGCTACTGCTGAGACCAAGAACTCTATCAACTACGACCTCGTAGGCAAGATGCCCAAGGGTGGTCTCCTCGTGAACACAGCCCGCAAGGAGGTGATTGACGAAGCCGGCCTCATCAAGTTGATGGAGGAGCGTACCGACCTGAAGTATGTGACCGACATCATGCCTGCCGCCAATGCCAAGTTTGCTGAGATGTTCCCCAGCCGTTACTTCTCAACTCCCAAGAAAATGGGTGCACAGACGGCCGAAGCCAATATCAACGCCGGTATTGCCGCCGCCCAGCAGATTGTAGGTTTCCTGAAAGACGGTTGCGAGAAGTTTAGAGTAAATAAGTAAAATCTATACAAGGAGTTCAGAAGTTACAGGAGTTCAGGAGTTCAGACAATAGTTATGGCTATCGTATGCAGACATTTGTCTGAACTCCTGAACTTCTGTAACTCCTGAACTCCTTATTTGTAATAATTCATAATTTAGAATTCATAATTATCAATCATGGCCATAATAAAACCATTCAAAGGAATACGTCCGCCACAAGCGCTGGTGGAACAGGTGGAGAGCCGCCCCTACGACGTGCTCAACTCCGAAGAGGCACGTGCCGAAGCCGGTGACAACGAAAAGTCACTCTACCACATCATTAAACCCGAAATTGACTTTCCCATAGGTACTGACGAGCACGACCCGCGTGTCTATGACAAGGCTGCCGAGAACTTCCAGAAGTTCCAGGATATGGGATGGCTCGTTCAGGATGACAAGGAGAACTACTACGTCTATGCCCAGACTATGAACGGCAAGACTCAATATGGTCTCGTCGTTTGTGCCTATGTGGACGACTATATGAACGGTGTCATCAAGAAGCACGAGTTGACCCGTCGCGACAAGGAAGAAGACCGCATGAAGCACGTCCGCGTGAACAATGCCAACGTGGAGCCCGTCTTCTTTGCCTATCCCGACAATGCCAAGCTCGATGCCCTTGTGGCCAAATATACAGCCAAGGCTCCCGTCTATGACTTCATCGCTCCCATCGACGGATTCGGACACCAGTTCTGGATTATTGATGAAGCAGAGGACATCGAGGCCATCACCGCCGAGTTTGCCGCCATGCCTGCCCTCTACATTGCCGACGGACACCACCGTAGTGCCGCAGCCGCTCTCGTAGGAGCCGAGAAGGCCAAGCAGAACCCCAACCACCGTGGCGACGAGGAGTACAACTACTTCATGGCTGTATGTTTCCCTGCCGGTCAGTTGACCATCATCGACTACAACCGTGTTGTGAAGGATTTGAACGGACTCACCGCCCAACAATTCCTCGATGCCGTCAGCCAAAACTTCATTGTTGAGGAGAAGGGTGAGGACATCTACAAGCCTACCGCTCTGCATAACTTCTCGCTCTACCTCGAAGGAAAGTGGTACAGCCTCACAGCCAAGGAAGGTACTTACGATGACAATGACCCCATCGGAGTACTCGATGTCACCATCTCGTCCAACCTTATCCTCGATGAAATCCTTGGCATCAAAGACCTGCGTAGCGACAAACGCATCGATTTCGTGGGCGGTATCCGTGGCCTCGGCGAGTTGAAGAAGCGTGTCGATAGCGGCGAAATGAAGGTGGCGCTCGCCCTCTATCCCGTCAGCATGAAGCAACTGATGGACATCGCTGACAGCGGAAACATCATGCCTCCCAAAACCACCTGGTTCGAACCCAAACTCCGTTCAGGACTGGTGATACATAAGTTGGTGTAAATATAGAGTAGGATTTTACAGAATTTGTTTATATAATCAAGTAATAAGGTTACGGATGTTAAGTATGAAAGATAAAAATCTTGAATCTTAACATCCGTATCTTTTTTGTTCTAATAAAATAGGCGGTAAGCCTTTCTTGTGAAAAACTTACCGCCTAATGATCATATAATCAACGAATCGTGATTATGCCTCTTCTACGGCAGCCTGAGCAGCAGCGAGACGTGCGATGGGCACGCGGAAGGGTGAACATGAAACGTAGTTCAAACCTACCTTGTGGCAGAACTTCACTGAGCTGGGCTCACCTCCGTGCTCACCACAGATACCGCACTTGAGTTCGGGACGTACTGCACGACCCTTCTCTACTGCCATTTCTACGAGCTGCCCAACACCGTTCTGGTCGAGAACCTGGAAGGGGTCAACCTTCAAAATCTTCTTCTCGAGGTAAACGGGGAGGAAGCTGGCGATGTCGTCACGAGAGTAACCGAAGGTCATCTGAGTCAAGTCGTTAGTACCGAATGAGAAGTACTCGGCACGGCTTGCGATACGGTTAGCAGTGTGGGCAGCACGTGGGATTTCAATCATTGTACCTACCTTGAAGTCAACGCTTACACCTTCTTCAGCGAAGAGGGCAGCAGCTGTTTCGCGGATAACCTTTTCCTGAGCCTCGAACTCATAGAGGATACCTGTGAGAGGAACCATGATTTCGGGGATGGGGTTGAGGCCTTCCTTCTTCAACTGAACGGCTGCACCAAGGATGGCGCGAGTCTGCATTTCAGTGATTTCGGGATATGTGTTACCCAAGCGGCAACCGCGGTGACCGAGCATCGGGTTGGCTTCGCAAAGGCTTTCAACACGCTGCTTGATGTACTCAACTGTTACACCCATAGCCTTGGCCATCTCTTCCTGACCCTTCAAATCGTGGGGTACGAACTCGTGCAAAGGAGGATCGAGCAAACGTACGTTTACGGGGCATCCGTCCATTGCCTTGAAGATACCGTAGAAGTCAGCCTTCTGGTAGGGCAACAACTTAGCGAGAGCAGCCTTACGACCTTCTGCATTCTGAGAAAGAATCATCTCGCGCATGGCAACAATCTTCTCTGCTTCGAAGAACATGTGCTCTGTACGGCAGAGACCGATACCTACTGCACCGAAGTCGCGAGCAACCTGTGCATCGTGAGGAGTATCAGCGTTGGTGCGAACAACGAGTTTAGTATATTTTTCGCAGAGAGCCATCAAATCAGCGAAGTCGCCTGAAAGCTCAGCAGCCTTAGTTTCAACCTGTCCGTTGTAGATTTCACCAGTTGTACCGTTGAGTGAAATGAAGTCACCTTCCTTCAATACAACACCGTCAACCTCTACAGTGCGAGCCTTGTAGTCGATGTTCAAAGCACCTGCACCAGATACGCAGCACTTACCCATACCACGGGCAACAACGGCAGCGTGAGAAGTCATACCTCCACGAGCTGTCAAGATACCCTGAGCAACGGCCATACCTGCGAGGTCTTCGGGAGAAGTCTCGATACGAACCATGATGACTTTCTTGCCATCCTCTGCCCACTTGGCAGCGTCGTCAGCGAAGAATACAATCTGACCACAAGCAGCACCCGGAGATGCGGGAAGACCGCGAGTCAATACCTTAGCGCTTGCAAGAGCCTTCTTGTCGAATACAGGGTGGAGAAGCTCATCGAGCTTGTTGGGCTCGCAACGCTTGAGGGCTGTCTTCTCGTCAATCATACCCTGACGGAGGAGGTCCATAGCAATCTTCACCATGGCAGAACCTGTACGCTTACCGTTACGAGTTTGGAGGAACCAAAGTTTGCCTTCCTGTACGGTGAACTCCATATCCTGCATATCCTTGTAGTGGTTTTCAAGCTTGGTCTGGAGAGCATCCAACTCTGCATAGATTTCGGGCATAGCCTCTTCCATTGAAGGATATTTGGCTACGCGCTCTTCTTCGCTGATGCCGGCACGCTCAGCCCAACGCTGAGAACCAATCTTAGTAATCTGTTGAGGAGTACGGATACCGGCTACTACGTCTTCACCCTGAGCGTTGATGAGGTACTCACCGTTGAAGAGGTCTTCACCGTTACCTGCGTCACGAGAGAAGCATACACCTGTAGCTGAAGTGTCACCCATGTTACCGAATACCATTGCCTGTACGTTTACGGCTGTTCCCCATTCTGCAGGAATACCTTCCATCTTGCGGTAGAGGATAGCACGTTCGTTCATCCAGCTGTCGAACACAGCGCAGATAGCACCCCACAACTGCTCGTATGAGTCTGTCGGGAAGTCCTTACCTGTCTGAGACTTCACTGCAGCCTTGAACTTGGCAACAAGTTCCTTCAAGTCTTCAACTTCAAGTTCGTTATCCAATTTCACTCCCTTAGATTCTTTCACCTCTTCGATGATAGCTTCGAACGGGTCGATATCTTCTTTGTTGACGGGCTTCATACCGAGTACTACGTCACCGTACATCTGTACGAAACGGCGGTAAGAGTCCCATGCAAAACGGGCGTTACCAGTCTTACGAATCATACCTTCTACAACTTCGTCATTAAGGCCGAGGTTGAGGATAGTATCCATCATACCGGGCATTGATGCGCGAGCTCCTGAACGAACTGATACCAACAAAGGATTTTCAGTATCGCCGAACTTAGAGTTCATGAGGTTTTCGATGTTGGCAACAGCCTTCATCACATCATCTTTCAACAAAGCAACCACTTTGTCTTTGCCTTCAGAGAAATACTCGTTACAAACATCTGTTGTGATAGTGAAACCCGGAGGTACGGGAACACCAATCAAGTTCATTTCGGCAAGGTTTGCACCTTTACCACCCAACAGATTTCTCATGTCTGCTTTACCTTCAGCCAGTCCATTACCGAAGGTGTAGACTCTTTTTTTGTCCATACTGTTTTTTAAAGTTATTAAAAAATTAATAATGTAAGTTCTTAATATTAATCATTCTGCAAAAATACATGAAAAAGGTGAAACTCCCAAACATTCAAGTGGAAAAATTATATAGATTAACCTGCAAATTATTTTTTTTCTACCTGATAGAATATTTTTCCCTGTCTAAGAGAAATTTATCGGATAAAATGACGTAATTTTGCAAAGTTTTTATTACTATGACTAAGAATGGCCCGAAAAAAGAAACAACTTCCTTTGCTTGAAAAGGTGACGATAACAGATGTGGCAGCTGAAGGTATGGCTTTGGCGCGTGTGAATGATTTAGTGGTGTTTGTGCCCTATGTGGTACCTGGTGATGTGGTGGATTTACAGGTAAAGCGTAAGAAACATAGCTATGCTGAAGCAGTGGCGGTGAATTTCCATGAATATTCTTCCCTTCGTGCGGTACCCTTCTGCCAACATTATGGCGTTTGTGGAGGATGCAAGTGGCAAGTACTTCCTTATGCGGAACAAATCAAATACAAACAGAAACAAGTAGAAGCCAATCTTCGACGTATCGGCAAAATAGAATTACCAGAAATCACTCCGATTTTGGGAAGTGAGAAGACGCAATTCTATCGCAATAAGTTGGAGTTTACTTTTAGTAACAAGCGTTGGTTGACAGAAGAGGAAGTTGCTAAAGAGGTAAAATATGATCAAATGAATGCCGTGGGTTTCCATATTCCTGGAGCATTTGACAAAGTGTTGGCTATTGAGAAGTGCTGGTTGCAAGACGATATCAGCAACCGCATACGTAATGCTATGCGCGATTATGCTTACGAAAATGGATTTTCGTTCTTTAATTTGCGTACGCAAGAAGGATTGCTTCGAAACTTGATGATTCGAACTTCATCAACCGGTGAATTGATGGTACTTCTTCAGTGTAATGTTACTACTTCAGAAGAAGAGATTCAGATGAAAGCTTTGCTTCAACATGTGGCTGACCTTTTCCCTGAAATCACTTCACTTCTTTATGTGATAAACAATAAGTGTAATGATACTATCGGAGATTTGGATGTACATGTCTATAAAGGCAACGACCATATTTTCGAAGAAATGGAGGGACTTCGTTTCAAAGTTGGACCCAAATCCTTCTATCAGACAAATAGTGAACAAGCATACAACCTCTATAAAATTGCGCGCGAATTTGCGGGATTGACAGGTAATGAACTTGTTTATGACCTTTATACAGGCACGGGAACCATTGCTAATTTTGTTAGTCGTCAAGCGCGCAAGGTTGTGGGTATCGAGTATGTGCCCGAAGCCATTGAAGATGCTAAGGTGAACTCTGCTATCAATGGAATCGAAAATACACTTTTCTATGCCGGTGACATGAAAGATATTCTTACCCGTGACTTTATTGAAGAACATGGACGTCCTGATGTCATCATTACCGATCCTCCACGTGCTGGTATGCACAACGATGTGATAGATGCAATTCTTTTTGCCGCACCTGAACGCATCGTATATGTAAGTTGTAACCCTGCTACCCAAGCACGAGATTTGCAACTGCTTGACAAAGATTATAAGGTGATGGCGGTGCAACCCGTGGATATGTTTCCTCATACGCATCATGTAGAAAATGTCGTATTATTGGAGAAAAGATAAATGAAAATTGGAGTATTGGCCTTATACGTATTTATAAATGGTCAAATAAGTCTAATCTATCCAATAAATTAGTAAAAAGAATAAAGTATGCGAAATAGAAACAATAATTCTTCTTCCGGACGTCCTGTTGCACGTCGGGCAGAGCAATTCACTAACTTTCCTGTAGTGAAGGAACCTATGGAGTTGATGGATTTCTTGATGATTAAGGGAAACTTCAGTCGCAATAAGGTAAAATCCTTGCTTACCCACCGTGTTATTTTTGTGGATAAGAAGATTACTACGCAATACAATTTCGAGCTTCGTCCTGGTATGTTGGTGCAGATGAGCAAAAATCACCATCAGAAGGAATTTAAGAGTCAACAAATAAAGTTGATATACGAGGATGCTTACCTTATTGTCGTTGATAAACGTGAAGGTGTCGCCGCCGTGGGGAGCGAAAAGAAACGTGAACGTACCGTTTTATCCATTTTGGATGATTATGTAAAGCGTTCGAGTAAACAACGTCGTATCTATGGAGTGCATCGTCTTGATCGTGAAGCATCAGGATTGATGATATTTGCTAAAGATGAACGTACAAAGCAGAATCTGCAAGATAATTGGGAACGTATCGTTGCAGAGCGTACTTATGTAGCTGTGCTCGACGGTGAGTTGGAAAAGGATAGGGGAGTAATTTCTTCTTGGATGGTAGATGGCCGACTCTATTTTGCTCAAGCTGCGGTAAATAATACAGGCGAAAAAGCCGTGACATATTACAATACTATCAAGCGAGCGAATGGATATTCATTGGTGGAGTTGGATTTGGGTAATGGACGCAAGGAGCAGATTAGGGCACACATGAAAGAACTATCACATCCTGTTGTAGGCGATATAAAAAATGGTGACGAGAATGACCCAATCGGACGTTTGGCACTTCATGCTTTCCGATTGTGTTTCTATCATCCGGTAACGGGTGAACCCTTACAATTCGAGACGTCTTATCCTATTTCTTTCCGCAAGTTGGTGCAGCGTATCTCTCCTAATGAAGAGTGAGTAATATACTCGGGTATATGAATCTGAAAGGATTGTTACATGATGTGTTGAATATATGCTTCCCTCGCAAATGTCCTGTTTGTGGGGGAAGATTGTTTGATGACGAGTGTATCTGTGTGGATTGTCTATTGGAGATGCCTTATGCTAATTTGCACTTTCATTCGGACAATCGGTTGGTACAACGCTTTTCATGTCGTGTGCCCGTTGTTCGGGCTGGTTGTTATTTCTATTATTCACCCGAATCTCCTTATCATCAGATTGTCCACCGGATGAAGTATAGGGGGGATGTACGTTTGTGTGTCGGTATGGGACGGTTGATGGCTACTCATATTGGTACAGAGAGTGATTTCTTTGCGGATGTGGACATTCTTATACCTGTACCTTTGCATAAAAGACGCGAGGAAAAGCGCGGATACAATCAGAGCCTTTTGTTGGCTCAAGGGATGAGCGAAGTGTTGGGAATTCCTGTGGATTCCAATATAATTGTCCGTATAGTGGATAATCCTACGCAGACGCATCTCTCTGATACTGAGCGATGGGAAAACGTACAGAAAATTTTTCAAATTCTTCCTGTGGATACTTCCCGTTTGGAAGGGAAACATCTTCTGTTAGTGGATGATGTCACTACTACAGGTGCCACATTAACTTCGTGTGCCGAGGTTCTTCATAAATCAATTCCTCAATGTCGGATAAGTGTAGCCGTATTGGGACTTGCAGATATGGGAGTCATGTGAATAATTCAAGGAAGTCAAGTCTATTATTCCAAACTAATAGACTTGACTTCCTGATTTTTTTTATATACGAAATTTATTCGTGAAGTTTAAAACTGAATTTGCTGGAATCAATCGTGCGTGTAGCTTTATCTTTATCCTCCATGTAGCGTGCTTTCAGTTTGGAATATTTCTTTTCCAATTTGTTTTTTTTCGTTGAAAAATAGATGGCACATGTGCGGTGGGGTAAGTTTTCTGCATTTTCCAAATAATTCTTGAATTGCATGGAGTACATGTTGCGTGCTTTCAAGAATCCTTTGTTTACCAATCCTTCACCTTCAATAGTCTGTATGTTAGTGAAGCATACGGTTGTATCTCCGAATGCAGCTCCTACACCAAACATGTAGATTGTTTGTTTTTCAGTTTCCTTATTCTCTTCTTTTTCCTTTGCATAGGTGGTAATGCACATGCACATAGCCAATGCTGCTATCAATAGATGTTTCATCTTCAGTTTTATTATATTCTTATAATTTAAGTTCCTAAAAATGGTTTTAAAAGTTTGTTTCGTGGGTCATGACGTAGGCGTTTCAGAGTCTTTTCCTTTATTTGTCTTACCCTTTCGCGGCTGAGCCCTAGTTTGTTTCCTATTTCTTCTAAGGGTTGTTCGGGTTCGTCAATGCCGTAGAACATACTCAAGATTCGCCGTTCGCGTTCTGTCAATTGTGCCAACATTCGTCTGATGTCTGTACCCAAGGATTCGTGGTCGAGATTGTCATCCGTATTCGGTGTTTCGTTATCCGATAGGATGTCCACCATGCTGTTTTCTTCATCTTCGGAGAAAGGGGCATCAATAGATACGTGCCGTCCGCCTAATCTCATGGCTTCGGTGATTCGTTCAGAATCCACGTTGAGTGCTTCGGCCATTTCATCAATCGAAGGACTTCGCTCCATCTTCTGTTCAAGTCTGGAGAAAGTGCGGCTTACCTTATTCAGATTTCCTACCTGATTGAGAGGGATACGCACAATGCGCGATTGTTCGGCTAATGCCTGCAGGATGGATTGGCGTATCCACCATACGGCATAACTGATGAACTTGAATCCACGTGTTTCGTCGAATTTCTCAGCGGCTTTTATCAGTCCCAAGTTCCCTTCATTGATGAGGTCAGGTAAACTTAACCCTTGGTTTTGGTATTGTTTGGCCACAGATACGACGAACCGCAGATTAGCTTTTACCAGCCGTTCGAGCGCTTGAATGTCTCCTTTACGGATGCGTGTGGCCAGTTCAGCTTCTTCCTCTACCGCAATCATCTCTTCGCGCCCAATTTCCTGAAGGTATTTTTCCAGTGAGGCACTTTCGCGGTTGGTAATGCTTTTGGATATTTTCAGTTGTCTCATGCCATAGACAACAAAAATCCAGTGCAAAAGTACGATATTCTTGGGAGAAACTGTCGATTTTTACGTTTTTTAGTATGAGAGAGAATGTTTGGTTTTATTTCTTATGATACAGATGACGCGGATGACGTGGAACTTTTGTGTGTATTATACTCGAAAGAATATAATTTATCCGTGTCATCCGCGTCATTCGCGTCTAAAAAATCTTTTTTCTAATTTATCAGAACAAGTCTTTTGTTACGATTTGGTCCTTCCATTGGTGGTCTTTCGGGAAAGGTTGTCCGCTCCATGCCTTTTTAGATGTCCAGTCAGCTGGAGCATCGGTCCAGAAAGGATGTGTGGCGGGTAATCCTAAGGGAAGGAGTGAGAGTGATGTCATGTAGAGGCTTCCGTTGTTGGTGTACCAGTCTGCAACGTTTGGTTGACGTCCACAGAATCCGATAGTAAGGAATCCGCCTTCATTGAAGTTTTCCTTGCCGTTGTACATGCTTTTCATTGTAGCAGTAAGGGCTGAACGTACCTGTCCGTTGGTGAGTCCGCCCGGCAGGCGTTGGTACCATGCCATCAATGCCAAAGGTTGCATGGCTGCCATGCGGTAAGGGATAGAACGGCCGAATACGGGGAAAGTTCCTTCGGGTGAAATGAGGCGTTCGAGCACGATGCTGAATTTCTGGCAACGTTCAAGGGCACGGTCGTAATATTGTCCGTAATGGATACGGGTATAAGCCTTGGCATCCTTCATGGCTTGCAAAGTCTCCAGATACATGGGGTGGAACACGTAGCTGCTGTAGTAGTCGAAGGCAAACACAGGGCCATCGGCATACCATCCGTCGCCTACGTACCACTCTTCCATTTTGCGGCAAGCAGAGTTTACGCGATAAGCATCATACGGAGCGCCTGTTTTGGCCAAGAAACTTTCGATGATGCTTGAGAAGAGCAACCAGTTGGTATAAGGGGGATCTACGCGGCGGAGCAAAGTAAACTCCTCGATGTAACGTTTCTTGGTCGTTTCGTCCAAAGGTTTCCAGAGTTGGTCGTATGCACGGAGGAAACTCTCTGCAATGTAGGCTGCATCTACGAGGGGTTGTCCTTCTTTGCGCCAAAGCAGATAGTCGGGGCTATTGGGGTCAACGGCATGTGCATAGCTTTTCAATGCCCATTCGCGGAGTTGTTTACGCATCTTTCCTTCCTCGGTGTTTTCATCGGGAAGTGAAAGCCAGGGAGCCACACCGGCCATCAGTCGGCCGAAAGCTTCCATATAGGTCACGCGCTTGTCGCGGTTGTCGAAACTGGGACTTACCTCAATCTGCATGTTGGCTTGTAATTTGCCCTCGGCCATGTTGCTCAGTACGGGAGCAGCCATCTTGTAGGCAAGGTCCACCCAATAAGCGCGGTCGTTATTGGCTTGCAAATCGCGGCTTTCAAGGTAGCGCACATATTCACATGCTGCCAACAGGAAAGCTCCTACACCGAAGTTGGCTTGTGAGTTTACATCTACCACCTGTCCGGGGATAGCTCTTTCACCGATGGGTTGTACATATCCAACTTTTCCACTCTTCTGCAGAGCTGTATTCTTCAAGTAGTTCCAAGCCTTGTTTACTACGGGCATATAAGTGGCTTCATCCAAGTATCCGTTGTTGATACCCCACAGGAAACCATAAGTGAAGAAGGCTGTACCGCTTGTTTCAGGTCCTGGAGCATGTTCGGGGTCCATCATACTGCGTGTCCAATATCCTTCAGGTTGTTGGATTTCAGCAATGGATTTGGCCAATTTCTTGTATTTGTCCACAAAGAACTGGTGGTGTTTGTAATCAGCAGGCAGGTCTTTCAACACCTTGGCAAGTCCGGCCAGCACCCATCCATCACCACGTGCCCAGAAATCCTTCTTGCCGTTGGCACTTTTGTGTTTGGGATATACATATTTGGCATCGCGATAATAGATACCGGTCTCCTTGTCGAGCATGATTTCGTCCGAATAGCAGATGTACTCATAGAGTTTGTCCAAGTACTTTTGGTTACCCGTGAGTTTGTAGAGTTTCGTCATGACAGGCATAACCATGTAAAGACCGTCGCTCCACCACCAATAGTCGTTCTTCGGAGTACTCATCTGATACTCCATGACCTCGCGTGCACGGCGCACTTTATGATCTTCGGGCATGATGTTGTAAAGGTCGATATACGTCTGGAAACAGATCTGCCAGTCACCGAAGAGTACGTGACGGTCCGTTTCGCCGTAGTTGTAAACCCATTCGGCGCGGTTGTTGCTCTTCGCGCCTTTCCATTGGTTGTGGTTGGCCCAAGCCTCGGAGTAGGCGCGGTACTTTTCATTTCCTGTCAGGAAGTAAGCCTCCATGTTTCCTGTGTGGTAGGCTGCATTGTCCCAGAAGGAACGCACTTCGGGCTTGTTGTTCGTTTGCCAATAGGTATTTACTTTGTCAATGATTTTGCGCACTTCTTGCGCCTCCTTGTTCTGCTTGGCAGCCATCATGGGCAACATCAGCATCAGCAGGCCTGCACCGAGCAGGACTTTTTTCCATACTTTGTTCATGATACTTGATATGTGTTTCACTTAGTTTATTCTTGGGCACAAAGGTAATGCTTTTTTCGTAAATGTGGAAGAAAAAGAAAGAAAAGTGTGACGCACATGGCTTTGTAGTGCACATTTGTCCTATACCTTATTAACGTGAGTTCGACGAATCTTAATTATCTGTAAATTTGGTGGTTAGCGAAAATTGTTGTATCTTTATAGTGCTCAATTACAAAGAATTACAAACAATAATCGCTATGCTCACCGCGGACAAAGTTACAGAATTATTTTGTATGGCAGATGATTTCTGCAAGTTTTTTGATAAGATGACAGCAAAATATACGCTGAAAAGTGGAAACAAGCGCCCTTACCATCGTGATTCCACCCTGTCAAAGGCAGAAATCATGCTTATCATGATATTGTTTCACGATTCCGGCTATCGGTGTCTTAAACACTTCTATCTTGAATTCGTCGAACTCACGTTAATACAGATACTCCCCACAACCTACTATAACAAAAGGTTATGGGGAGTATTTTTTGTCAGATGTCAGGAGTTTTGTGCTTTACCTCACTCTGAACTTCTTGCCACCTTGGATATAGATGCCGCTGGGTAGGTTCTCTACGTTTTTCATCTGTGTACCTTGAAGGTTATAGATGGGAGCGGCTACAGCACTTGTGTCTATCAGAGTTTTTCCGATTCCTGTTGCGTCATACTCTTCGATGTTCCAGAAGTTTTTCCATACGTCATCAGCTTTATAAGCAGCCAATGAGCCTTCGGGAACTCTGACGATAATGGTTTGGTAAGCTGTTTCGTCAAATTCATATTCACTGAGTGTGGGAGGAGTTGTAGCTGCTACGGTGATGGTCTTCAGATTATAACATTCAAAGAATGCCATATCGACAATTTCTTTCATTCCACTTCCTATATATACTTCTGTAAGATTGATACATCCTTCAAATGCAGACATTTCAATTTTTGTTACAGCATTAGGAATCGAAACTTTTTCCAACTTTTCATTACGATAGAATACATTATTGGCAATTTCATAGTTCCCTCCTTTGTAATCCATCGGAAGAGTCAAATCGCTCTTATTTCCAAGATAGTAGCTCAACTTGTTTACTTCTTTGTTTTCTGTGAACAAGAAATCACCAACTTTGCCATCTACGTTCATTAGATTCGTGGCATAATAGGCTATATACCCGTCAAATGGATATCCTTTTGTGAATCCGAGTTTGGAAAGATTAATCACAGTCTTTAGGTTTACGCAACCTTCGAAAGCATTGTCTTCAACTTTTTCCAATGAGCTGGGGACAGTTATGCTCACCAGACCTGTGTAATCCTTGAAAGCATCATTGTTGATAGTCGTTATTCCATCCATGACATCAATTGAAGTGCCTGCCGGCATTTCTCCTATATAATCATAAAGCACTTTACCCAAGTAAATGATTCCATCAGGAAGATTCTCAAACCATGGAGTTTGATAAAATACGCTGTCTCCGATGCTGGTCAATGAATTGGAGACGGTGACGTCTGTAAGGTTCAAACAACCATAGAATGCATAATCCTCAATCTCCGTCACAGAATTGGGGATATTCATCTTGGACAGGTTGAAGCAGCCTTTGAACAATCCTTCTTCAATATTAGTGATAGAGTTCGGAATGGTAATATCTGTAAGTTCTTTGCAACCATTGAATGCATAATTCCCGATTGTTTTTACAGAATTGGGAAGTGAGATATTTTTTAGGTTGTAACAATCGTTAAATGCTCTTTCCTCTATGTTTGTTATAGAATTGGGAAGATTGAGCTCTGTCAGTCCTGAACAATTTCCAAAAGCATATATGCCGATACTTGTCACCGTATTTGGAATGACGGTATTTTTACATCCCGAAATCAATTTGTTGGTTGCCGTTTCTATGAGGGCATTACAATTATTTCTTGAATCGTAAACCGTATTTCCTTCTTCTACCGTTAGGTTAGCAAGACTTGAGCAATAGGCAAATGGGAAGGAGCCAATCTTCGTTACTGATTTAGGAATAGTAATGCTTGTGAGTGAATGGCATTCATCAAACGCTCCTTGTCCAATATTAGTTATTGCATTGCCGAGGTTGATATTTGCAAGATTATAACATCCGTCAAATGCATAATCTCCAATGGTTGTCACAGAATTCCCGATGTTGACATTTGTTAATTCTGAGCACAGGCCAAAAGCAGAAGTTCCTATTTCCGTCACACTATTAGGAATCTCAATTGTTTGCAATTTAGAACAATATGCGAAATTCCAAGGACTCACATTCTTTAAGTTTTCAGAGAGTTTTACAGAAGTTAAAGCTGTACAAAGTCTGAAAGCGGAAGTGTCCATTTTCTCTACACTGTTGGGAATTTCAACGGAAGTCAAGCTGGAACAATTGTCGAAAGCCCATCCACCGATTTCCTTGACACTGTTAGGTATTTCAACCGAAGTCAAACCTGTGCATTCATAGAATGTTCCTTTACTGATTTTAGATAAAGTGTTGGGAAGACTGACGGAGGTCAAACTTGAGCAAGCACCAAAAGCCCATTCGCCAATTTCCTTGACACTGTTAGGTATTTCAACCGAAGTCAAACCTGTGCATTCATAGAATGTTGCTGTGCAGATTTTTGATAAAGCGTTGGGAAGACTGACGGAGGTCAAACTTGAGCAAGCACCAAAAGCCCATTCGCCAATATTTGTTGCACTGTTAGGGATTGTAACGGATGTCAAATTGGGACAATTATAGAACGCAGCGTAACCTATTTCCTTTACACCTTCTGCGATGTTTACTGATGTTAAATTCATACAATCAGCAAAGGCTCTGGTATCCAATTTTGTTACATTGTCGGGAATATTAACAGAAGTCAAGTTTGAGCAATAACGGAAAGCTTCATGCCCAATGCTTTTCACACTGTTGCCAAATAGTACTTCTTTTGTTACTGAAGGCAAAGACGATCCTATGCGATAACCAATTTCCTTGCAGTTGAATGTTATGGTTTTTAAGTCAAAACATCCGCCAAATGCATACTCTCCTATGCTCGTCACATTCTCGGGGATGGTAATGGATGTCAAACCACTAGTGACAAAAGCCCCGATTCCAATGCTTGTCACACTATTTGGGATAGTGAAAGCACTTCTGTTGAAGCCTCCAAATGCATAGCGTCCAATGTTTGTTACACTTTCAGGAATCTTTACGGAAGTCACATCTCTGCCATAGAACGCATTTGTTCCAATGCTTGTCACGTTATTAGGAATGACTGTTGTCTTACATCCCAATACAAGGGTATTGCTTTTTGTTTGAATGATAGCATTGCAGTTGTCCCTACTATTAAATACAGTGTTAGCTTTATCAACATTGATAGATGTCAAGGAAGAGCAATTGCAAAATGCACTTTCTCCAATGCTTGTAATGCTTTTAGGAATAATGAGGGAGACCAAATTCCCGTAATTTCTGAAAGCATCGTTTCTAATGCCTGTTACTGCATAAGTTTTTCCATTGTAGGTAACACTTTCGGGAATGGATACAGACTCGGTATTAGTTCCCTTTGTCAACTCCACCGCTGATTTACTATACCACCAAATTTCGTATCTATTGCCATCTACTTCAAAAATGTCTTCATCACTTCCTGGTAATGATAATTTGAACTGTATTGGCAACGTAAATCTTACACGCACAGGTTCTCCACCCTGTTCTCCGGGTTTCCACTTGGGCATAGCTTTCACTACACGGATAGCTTCCTTTTCCAAATAGGGGTCAACTCCATAGAGGACAAAAGGATCAACGATAGAACCGTCTTTGTCTACCACAAACTGTGTAATAACGGTTCCTTGTATGGCGTTTTCAAAACTAATTGTCGGATATTTTACGTTGTTTGAGAGCCATTTCATCAATTCGGTGTCCCCACCCGGAAACTCGGGCATTAAATCGGTCACTTCAGATATTTCTTCGTCATTTTGCTCTAAGTTGAGGGATACTATATCCACCTCAAAGTCATGAGCACTTGCTGCGATGCTGCACAATAGTGTGACTATTGCTAACAGCTTGGTTTTAAATGTTTTCATTCTGTTTAGTTTTGTTTGTTAATAATAAAGAGTCTTCTTCTTGGGGAGACAAAAAAGGCGCAAACTATCCGTTACTCGCCTTCCTTTTAGGTTACCGCCAAGTGACCTTTCCAACAACAAGCACGAACAGTCCACACCTTGCGGTGTGAACTTTCTTCTGCTTGTTCTCGTTGGTTGAATGTTTGGCGGTATTCAAAAGGAAGAGAACAAGAGCCAAAAGCTCAAAATCCATATTTCAAGTATCGGACAGGACGCTTCCTGCCTCAGTTAATACTATTTTAATTATGGGGGCAAAAGTACGATTTAAATATGAATTCTACACGATGAAAGAGGAAAAAAATGCAGAAAGGTGTAGAAAATCATAAATTCCGGATAGTATGTTTCTTTACTTTAGGTTGTATGGAGTCTTTGCAATGCGCTATAATTATCGTTTTTTAGCGCATTGCAGATGCTTATGTTCAATACTTCCGCATTGGAAAGAAGAAAGGTGTTTATTCCTTTCTCCTTACATACAGTTTGTGTGTGCTTCGGCCTATGTAGTCGATTCCGCTTTCTGCATTTTTGCGTAATTTTTGCAGTTCCAGCGTGGCGACTGTGCGCGAAAGTCCGTTCAGAGAAGCATATTGTGCAATGTTCATTGTTCCATGTTTGTCCAAATAGTCCAATGCGCGTGCGAGCCGTTCTTCGGATGTATATTTTTGACGGCGGATGCGTTGTGTACCTCCACTTTCCAATTTGCAATGGGCATTTATGTCGCTTACAAATTCCTTATCTACCCGGAAATTCACTCCCGTCACTTTCAGGTTCTGTGCATTGTGTTGTGGCATGCCGTCCACTATTTTGTCGGGTTCTTGTTTTTTCTTTAGACCAACGGCAGCTCTGAAAGTTCCCAATCCGTTAATCTTCACACTGTGTCCATGGGCCAGGGCAACAGCCAGCTGATGGGTCAGGTGGCTGATGGCAGCCTCTATATGTCTGGTCACCGAGGGGTCGGCAGAGCGCATCCATTCCATAAACTGTTCGTGTGTGAAGTGGGTAGCACTCTTCATGCGGTAATAAACTTGTTTTTCTCCAGTGTTGTTGAGGTCGATAATCTCTTGTCTGATATACTTTGCCATAATTCGAGGGTTTATTGTTGAATACTTCGGTGCAAATTTATATAACTCTTCTGTAAAAACAAAATATACATAAGACTTTTCTTTAGTTATCGACGATGATTATGTAGTTATCGACGATGATTATATAGTTATCGTCGATGATTATTTAGTTATCGTCGATAACTAAAGAAAACTCTGTAGCGTTTTATGTTTATTCAGTAGCATGATAAAAAAAGAGAGTCGCTTCTTTGCCTTGAGCAGACTCCATGTTTACGTATCTCAGTGTTCTCATGAAAAAGTTTTGCTCAGATAGGATAAAAACAGTATCTTTGTCCTCTCAAATTTAGACAAAGAACGACATGGAAATATTCAACCCGATGATAGCCAACGCCCTGCAGATAGCTGAACGGCGTGTGGCAAACACTTTGGAACTGTTGGCCGGAGGGGCCACCATCCCCTTTATCAGCCGCTATCGCAAGGAGGCTACGGGCGGACTGGACGAGGTGCAGATAGAACAAATCAAGCAGATGCACGAACGCCTTTCGGAGGTGGCCAAGCGCAAGGAAACCATATTGAACACCATTGAGGAGCAGGGGAAACTGACTCCCGAACTCCGTCAGCGTATCAAGGCTTCGTGGGATGCTACGGAGCTGGAGGACATCTATCTGCCCTACAAGCCCAAGCGGAAGACACGTGCCGAGGTGGCCCGCCAGCGGGGGCTGGAGCCGCTGGCCAACCTGCTGATGCTGCAACGCGAAACGAACCTGATGGCTCGCGCGCGTACTTTTATAAATAGTGAGGTGAAAGATGAGGAGGAGGCGTTGAAAGGTGCTCGCGATATCATTGCCGAACGGGTGAACGAAGATGAACGGGCCCGCAATCAGGTGCGCAACCAGTTCAGCCGCACGGCCATCATCACTTCCAAGGTGGTGAAAGGCAAGGAGGAAGAAGGGCAGAAGTTTCGCGACTACTTCGACTTCAGCGAACCGCTCAAGCGCTGTACTTCGCACCGTCTGTTGGCTCTCCGCAGGGGCGAGGCAGAGGGTATCTTGAAGGTCTCCATCTCGCCTGATGATGAGGAATGCAGGGAAAGGTTGCTGAGATTATATAGCCCCCTCCAACTCCCCCAAGGGGGGAGAGAACAGCGGCGGAGTATTGCCAATTCCATGCAAGCAAAACTATCGTCTGCACTCCTAAGCGAAGCGTCACTCCTGCACTCCTGCACTCCTGAAAAAGAATGTTCCTTCCACGTCCGCGAAGCCGTTACGGATGCATACAAGCGCCTGCTGAAGCCCTCCATCGAGACGGAGTTTGCAGCCCTCAGTAAGGAAAAAGCCGATGTGGAGGCCATCCGTATCTTTGCCGAGAACTTGAAGCAACTGCTCTTGTCATCACCCCTTGGGCAGAAGCGCGTGTTGGGTATCGATCCTGGTTTCCGCACTGGATGTAAACTCGTCTGCTTGGATGCACAGGGAACCTTGCTCCATCATAGTATCATGTCACCCCATCCGCCTAAGAACCAGTATCGCGAGTCAGTGGCTACGATGAAGTATCTAATCGAGAAGTATCAGGTAGAGGCTATCGCCATAGGTAACGGTACGGCCGGACGCGAGACGGAGGAATTTGTCCGCCATCTGCCCTTTGTCGAAGGCATCGAGGTTTACTCGGTGAGTGAGGACGGGGCATCCGTTTACTCTGCCTCCAAGATTGCTCGCGACGAGTTCCCCGATTACGATGTGACCGTTCGCGGAGCCGTATCTATCGGTCGTCGGCTGATGGACCCCTTGGCGGAGTTGGTGAAGATTGACCCGAAGAGCATCGGGGTGGGGCAGTATCAGCACGATGTGGATCAGACGATGCTGAAACGCTCGCTCGACCAGGTGGTGGAGAATTGTGTGAACTCGGTGGGTGTGAACGCCAATACGGCCAGCAAGCACCTGTTGACATACGTCTCCGGCCTTGGCCCTGTGCTTGCTCAAAACATAGTGGATTACCGCACGGAGAATGGCCCTTTCCGTTCGCGCAAAGAGTTGATGAAGGTGCCCCGCATGGGAGCCAAAGCCTTCGAGCAGTGTGCAGGCTTCCTGCGCATACCGCAAGCCAAGAACCCATTGGACAACAGTGCCGTACACCCCGAGAGTTACCACATTGTGGAGCAGATGGCCAAGGACCTGCATTGCACCGTGGATGAACTGATAAAGAATAAGGAGTTGCGCCAGAAGATTGACCTCAAGCGCTATACGACGGATACCGTGGGGCTTCCTACCTTGACGGACATCATGCAGGAGTTGGACAAACCGGGTCTCGACCCGCGCAAGCCGCTCACGGCTTTCCACTTTGCCGACGTACACGCGCTGGAGGACCTTCGCGAGGGAATGACCCTGCCGGGCATTGTCACCAACATTACCAATTTCGGCTGTTTTGTCGATGTGGGTGTCCATCAGGACGGCCTCGTGCATATCTCCCAGTTGGCCGACAAGTTTGTGAGCGACCCGACTACTGTCGTTTCCCTCCGTCAACAGGTGATGGTGAAGGTTCTTGAAGTGGATTTGAAACGCAAGCGGTTGAGCTTGACAATGAGATTATAATATGTACTACATAGTTTTACACAACGACCAACTGCTCCTGCAAGACGGAGCATTGCCCAAGGGAGATGTGCCCCCTGTAGCCATTCCCGAGGGAACACACGTGCACACTTTGCCCGACCTCGATGGCGAGCCATGCCAGGCGTTTTGTATCTCGCATCAAGAGTTTGAGGAGTTGTCTTCTAAGGAGTGTAGTAGGCAGGAGAGTAGGAGTGTAGACAATAGTTTTTCAAGGAGTTCAGGAGTTCAGAAGTTCGGGAGTGCAGACAATAGTGTGGATAATGATAAGGAGGACTCCATGCAAGCAGCACTGTCGTCTGAACTCCCAAACGAAGCGTCACTCCTACACTACTGCACTCCTAAAAGAGAAATCTCATTCATCCTCCTTCGTGCATCCTACGATGTGCTCCCCCTCTCGCACTACCTCATGGCAGGCAAGGCACGCGAACTGATTCACTTCGACGACACCGTGCGCTTCTGCTCCGTCTGCGGTTCGCCCATGCATTGGCATACAGACATTAGCAAACAGTGCACTGCTTGTGAGCGTGAGGTGTGGCCGGCAATAGCTACGGCCATCATCGTGCGTATCACACGGGGAGATGAGGTATTGCTTGTGCGTGCCAAGAACTTCCGAGGCAACTACTACGGTCTTGTTGCCGGATTCCTCGAAACGGGAGAGACACTGGAGGAGTGTGTGCGTCGCGAAGTGAAAGAGGAAACAGGTCTCGACATCAAGAATATACGTTATTTCGGCAACCAACCGTGGCCGTATCCCAGTGGTCAGATGATTGGTTTCACAGCTGAATATGCCGGTGGAATCCTCCGTTTGCAGGACGAGGAACTTTCCACCGCCGCCTTCTTCCGTTATGACCGCTTGCCCGAAATACCGCATAAACTCAGTATGGCGCGGATGTTGATAGATGATTGGGTAAGGGGGAAGATTTGCTGAAATAGAAAAGGGAGATGTGTCAAAATGCCCTCATCTCATTTTTTTAGGCGCGGATGACGCGGATAACGCGGATAAATTATAACCTATCGGGTATAATAATCAAGAAAAATTCGCGTCTAAAAAGTTAATTATGACACACTCTCCTTCTCGTAAACTCTTCAAATTGAATGTGAGTGAAAACTATTTGCAAATGGTAGCTTTCACATCCTTAATCATACCTGCATAAGCCTCGTCAAAGCCGTTGATGGTTTCTGTCAAAGAAATCTCACCGGCTTTGTCTTTGGTAGAGAAGTTTCCGACATAGAGAATGCGGTATTCATTCTTGAGAGTGGCCTCTACGCACACTTTGTAGTTACCCTTGGCAACCTTATTTCCAGCAGCATCGGTGAAATCCCAAGTGAAAGTTTGGATACCGCCCTCCTTGGGGGTGGCACCTGTGAAGGCGTCCAATTCAGTATCGGTCATTTCAGCAGCTTTGGCATTGGTTACCCAGGTAGGTACGCATGCGGGACGATAGGTATATCCGCGTCTGATGGGTTCACCTTCGCGGATGCGGCCTTTGGTGGTGAATGAAGTGACAAAGAGGGTCTTTACCACTTCGCTTTTTTCATTCTCAATCCACACGGCATACTGATTGGAGCCAGGCCCCTGTTTCTTGACATAATCAAAGGTGATTTCAACTTTTCCTCCATCGTTTTCCGAGGTGCAACTTGTTGCCATTGTCCATAATGCCGCAAGGCTGGCAGCACACAGTAAAAAGATCTTTTTCATGATTCAATAACGTTTATGGTTCATATTTTTCTTATTCGGCGGCAAAAATAGTAATAAGGAATAACAATTCCATTTTCTTTGGTTGATTTTTATTCTTTTTCCTTAAAAATAAGAGAGGGTATGTTGAAATGAACATACCCTCCTTATGTGGAAATTCTATGATTGAATATTATTTGCTTGTAGCATACAAAGCAATGGTGCTACCCGTGAAGCCTCCGGCATTGGCCGTAGAGAGGTGGGCGGCATTGATTCCAACAGCCAAGGAATTCCAGGATTCACCCTTGTCGAGTGAATAGATGAATTCGTAAGAAAGACCGTTGGAAAGAACCTTGAGGTCGAAACATGTTGCATCAGCAGGAAGCTGGTTGGACGAAATGATGATTTCCTCTTGTCCATCAACCTTTATCAATGAAATGGTTCTTCCTTCTTCTGCTTGACTGACAGCCATGAATAGCTGGTGTGTCTCGTCCTTGAAAAGGAGCAAACCGGCT
This sequence comes from Phocaeicola sp., assembly GCA_045647865.1. GTDB lineage: Bacteria > Bacteroidota > Bacteroidia > Bacteroidales > Bacteroidaceae > Phocaeicola_A. Next base: position 49,553 of record JAZRMW010000057.1, on the reverse strand, counting down.
TTCTCGTTAGCGTCTGAGGGATTGAAATACATGCGTGTGCTTGTCTCAAACTCGTGGTGTTGCATACGACGGCTGACAAAAGCGGGAACCTGGCGTTCACGGGCATTGACGGGTGCGCACTTCAATGTGAGGTAGCCGGGTGTCTGAGTCAATGAATAGAGGTCGGTGGCAGGGCCGCGGAGGGTCATCCATTGCATGCCAAGCACGGTGTCATTGAATTGTTCTTCCACATTAAAATTACCGAAGGTGACATTCTCACCGCGTACAACTCCTTCACGGCGTTGAATCATGGGAAGGACTTCATTGCCTTGCATGAAATAGGGGAATCCGTCTTCGCTCCATTTGACAGGCATCAGGAAGGTTTCGCGACCCAAGTTTTCAATGTTATTCTGAATAGGACGGCAAGCAAGGAATACTCCCCACCAGTCGCCTTCAGTCGTTTGAATCAGGTCGGCATGTCCGGCACACGTGATAGGATTAGGACGTTTAGGGTCGAGGTGGCGTTGGGTGAGGATGGGATTCTTTTCCCAAGCTTTGAAGGGACCCCATGGTGAATTGCTACGGAAAATGACTTCGGAGTGGTTGACACTGGTTCCTCCTTCGGCATCCATCAGGTAATATTTTCCATTGATTTTATACATGTGAGGCCCTTCAATCCAGATGGGTTTCTCTTCGGGATGAACACCTTTGTTCACCAGAATCTTGCGGGGACCTACCATCTTGTCGTTCTTCCAGTCGAACTCTTGTACACGGATGGTGCGGTGGCCATCGTATTCAGCTTTGAAATCGGGAGCGTCATCGTTGTTTACCACGTAGGCCTTACCATCATCGTCGAAGAAGATGCTGGGGTCGATACCACCCACTTCGGGCACACGGATAGGGTCGCTCCATTCACCGAAAGGATCTTGGGTTTTCACATAGAAGTTGCCTGCACCTACGTTGGTAGTAATCATGTAGTAGGTCTTGTTATGAGGGTTATAGCTGATGGCCGGTGCAAAGATACCACCGCTGACATGTTGGCCAATCATGTTTACCAATTGTGACGGACGGCTGAGTACATGACCCACTTGTTTCCAGTTCACAAGGTCGCGGCTATGGAAGATTGGTACACCGGGGAAATAGGTGAAGGTGGATGTCACGAGGAAATAGTCTCCTTCGCCATTGGTACAGATACTGGGGTCGGAATACCAACCGGGTAGGATAGGGGTGTAGAAACTCTCTGCATCGGGCAAGGGATTCTGCTCATAGAAACGGTCTTTGCCTTGATAAGTAAAGTTGTCAAAAAGGGCGGTACCCTTTGCAATTTCAGGAGCATCATCGGTGGAGAAACATCCGGTGAGAATGGCAGTAGCTGAAGCTATGCACAAGAACTTGGATAGGTGCTTTTTCATGCTGTCTTTATTTGTTATAATTGTTAATAGTTTTCGTCATGCAAAGATAGCTAATATGAATTCTTTGTTGGCTTGTGTGTATTTCATAATGTTTATGTTTTGTTTCACCGTTGAACTAAACTGGATAATAAAGGGGCTGACTTGATAATGTATCAATGCAACCCCTATTATTCTTATAGTGAATCGAGTGTTATTCCTTTATCTGTCTTTGTACATGCCTTCATAGTATTTTTGATAATCTCCTGAGGTTACGTTATCCATCCACTCTTGATTGTCAAGATACCATTGGACAGTCTTTTCAATACCTTCTTCAAACTGAAGACTTGGTTCCCATCCAAGTTCTTTTTGCAACTTGGTTGAATCAATAGCGTAACGCATATCGTGTCCAAGTCTGTCGGTTACGTAAGTTATCAAGTCTAAAGAGTGTCCCTCGGGATTTCCAAGGAGACGATCAACTGTCTTGATGATGACATGGATAATATCAATATTCTTCCATTCGTTGAATCCTCCGATGTTGTATGTCTCGGCAATTTTTCCTTCGTGGAAGATTGCATCAATAGCACGTGCATGGTCAACGACATAGAGCCAATCACGTACATTTTCACCTTTGCCATAAACGGGAAGTGGCTTGCGTTGGCGAATGTTATTGATGAATAAAGGAATCAATTTTTCCGGGAACTGATAAGGGCCGTAGTTGTTTGAACAGTTGGTCACAATCGTCGGCATTCCATATGTGTCGTGATATGCACGGACGAAGTGGTCACTACCAGCTTTGGATGCACTATATGGAGAGTGAGGATTGTACTTGGTCGTTTCATAGAAGAAGTCCTTACCGTATGCCAAGTGGTGTTCACCCGAAGAGGCTGTGGTTGTAAAAGGAGGTTCGATACCTTCTGGGTGAGTCAATTCCAACGCACCATATACTTCATCGGTTGAGATATGATAGAAACGCTTTCCTTCATATTTTTCAGGCAATGATTCCCAATAAATTTTTGCAGCTTGTAGGAGGGCAAGTGTTCCCATTACGTTGGTTCGGGCAAAGGTAAATGGGTCTTTGATGGAGCGGTCAACATGACTTTCTGCGGCCAAATGAATGATTCCATCTACCTTATACTCTTGCATCAGTTTGAGCATTAGGTCGAAATCGCAAATGTCTCCTTTGATGAAAGTATAGTTTGGTTTATCCTCGATGTCTCTCAAATTGGCGAGGTTACCTGCATAAGTCAATTTGTCAAGGTTTATGATATGATAGTCTGGATATTTGTTCACAAATAAGCGAACGACATGACTACCGATAAATCCGGCTCCGCCGGTGATGATGATATTTTTCATTGTTAATCTCTAAATTTAATACAAATCCATATTAATCTCAAACGGTGAATCAAAATCCTTCAGTTGAGGATGGTGGGCATCCTTTTCACTGAGGATGACTTTATCAACAGGGATTCGCCAATCTATGTTTAATGTTGGGTCATCCCAAGCAATGGCTCCTTCAGCTTGTGGGGCATAGAAATTATCGCATTTATACTGGAAGACAACTTCATCACTCAATACACTGAATCCATGAGCAAAACCACGGGGAACGAAGAACTGACGATGGTTGTCTTCTGTCAGTTCACAACTTACCCATTGTCCGTAGGTGGGTGACCCTTTGCGGATATCTACAGCAACGTCAAGTACTGCACCTTTGACGCAGCGTACTAACTTGCTTTGTGCATAAGGTGGTTTTTGGAAATGAAGACCACGGAGCACACCATAACTTGATTTGCTTTCATTGTCCTGTACGAAGTGGACGGTACGTACTTGCTCATCGAATGCACGTTGGCTGAATGATTCGAAAAAATAACCACGTGCATCAGTAAAAATACGTGGCTCTATAATGACTACACCTTCTATGGCGGTTTTAATTACATTCATTGATTTTCTCTTTTCAATTCATCAATTACTTTCAGTAGATATTGACCGTATTGGTTCTTCAACATCGGTTGGGCTACTTCGCGCATTTTCGCTTCGTCAATCCATCCTTGACGATAAGCGATACCTTCTAGACATGCAATCTTCAAACCTTGGCGTTTTTCGATAACTTCGATGAAGGTGGATGCTTCGCTCAATGAGTCATGTGTTCCTGTGTCAAGCCAAGCAAAACCGCGTCCGAGTGTTTGTACTTTCAATTCACCATCACAAAGAAAATGTTGATTGACTGTTGTGATTTCTAATTCTCCACGTGGAGAAGGTTTGATATTTTTGGCAACATCTACTACCTTGTTTGGGTAGAAATAGAGACCTACTACGGCATAGTTACTTTTGGGGTTAATTGGTTTTTCCTCAATACTGAGGCAATTCCCTTCTTTGTCAAACTCGGCTACACCGTAGCGTTCGGGATCACTTACCCAATAACCGAAGACTGTAGCCTTTTGCTCTTCTTCAGCCATGCGTACTGCTTCGCGGAGCATGCCGGTAAAACCACGTCCGTGGAAAATGTTATCACCAAGCACTAGACAAGCAGAGTCATTGCCGATGAACTCTTCGCCGATAATAAAAGCTTGTGCAAGACCATCAGGAGAGGGTTGTTCGGCATATTCGAAACGTACTCCATAGTCACTTCCATCGCCCAACAAGCGCTTGAATCCCGGCAAGTCATGCGGTGTGGAGATAATTAAAATTTCTCTGATGCCGGCCAACATCAAAACCGAAATCGGATAATAAATCATCGGTTTGTCATAAATAGGGATCAACTGTTTGCTGACTCCCTTGGTAATAGGGTATAAGCGTGTACCACTACCACCAGCCAATACGATTCCTTTCATAATAAATAGGTTTAATATTAAACTATTTTATCTTAAGATGTTGCAAAGAAACTATATTTTCTTGAATTAGACAAATAATTAGACAAAAAATAGGGGCTTCTATATTTACTCTTTAAACGCAGATGACGCGGATAACGCGGATTTGTTGTTATCCGTGTTGTCCGCGTCATCTGCGTCTGAAAAATTATTTATCAAATACCCAATGATTTTTTGATACCATCGAACTTGGCATCTGCTGCAGCATTGGCACTTTCGTAGCACTTGGCGCATCCCATTTCACCTTTGACCTCCATGTAGAACTTAATCTTTGGTTCAGTACCTGAGGGACGTACACTCACCTTGCTACCGTCTTCTGTGAAGTATTGGAGCACGTTGCTTGTCTCTGGCATCACCAAGTCTGTTACGTTTCCTTCGCCATCGGTAGCTTTCAAGGTCTTGAAGTCTTTGGCAAGTACAACCTTTGAACCGCCCAATTCTTTCGGAGGATTCGCACGGAAATTTTCCATCATTGCCTTGATTTCTTCAGCACCACTCTTACCGGGTTTAGTCACGCTGATGGCACACTCCTTTGAGAAACCGTACTCAATGTAGATTTCCATTAACACGTCGTAGAGGGTCTTGCCTTGATCTTTTGCCCAAGCACAAATTTCGGCCAACAGGGTACAAGCACTCACCGCATCCTTGTCGCGTACGAAGTCTTCAGCCAAGAATCCGTAACTCTCTTCACCACCGCCGATGTACTGTTGTTTGCCCTCGCTTAAGCGTATTTCGCGTGCAATCCATTTAAAACCAGTGTAGCAATCGCGCATTTCGATGTTGTTCTTATCAGCTACAGCCTTGATAAGCTCGGTAGTTACGATGGTCTTCACGATGAAGTCAGTGTCCTTCATCTTGCCCATAGCCTTGCGATTCTTGATAATGTAGTAGAGGAAGATAAGTGCAGTTTGGTTACCATTTACCAACACCCATTCACCCTTATCATTCTTGCAAGCCATACCTACGCGGTCAGCATCTGGGTCTGTAGCCATTACGATATCGGCATCAATCTTCTTGGCCAATTCAATAGCCATTGAGAGGGCTTCGGCATTCTCGGGATTAGGCGAAATAACGGTGGGGAAGTCTCCACTTTTCACCATTTGTTCGGGTACACAATGTACGTTCTCAAATCCCCATTGCTTTAATGCTCGAGGAACCAACATCATACCAGTACCGTGGATAGGAGTGAATACGATGCTGAGGTCCTTTTGACGCTTGATAACCTCGGGGTCAATAGAGATGCTGTGTACTTTATCCAAATATACACTGTCTATATCCTCGCCAATAATTTGAATCAAATCCTTGTTCCCTTCAAATTTGATGTCGGCAGCCGAAGCAATTTTGTTCACTTCGTCAATGATGCCCTTGTCATGCGGAGCAAGCACTTGTGCTCCATCATCCCAATAAGCCTTGTATCCGTTATATTCTTTCGGATTGTGAGAAGCTGTCAGGATGATACCACTCTGACATCCGAGGTGACGGATAGCAAATGACATTTCTGGAGTGGGGCGCATGTCGTCAAACAGATACACTTTGATGCCGTTGGCCGAGAAAATATCAGCAGAAATCTCTGCAAACAGTCGGCTGTTGTTGCGGCAATCGTGTCCGATACAGACTGATATTTGCTCCAGTTCGGCAAAGTTCTTGTTAAGATAGTTAGAAAGTCCTTGAGTGGCAGCACCTACGGTATAGATATTCATGCGATTGCTACCAACTCCCATGATACCACGGAGTCCACCCGTACCAAATTCGAGGTCTTTATAGAAACACTCAATGAGTTCGGTCTTGTCTTCATTTTCAAGCATACGGCGCACTTCTGCTTGTGTTTCAGCGTCGTAGGCTGGCGAAAGCCACTTCTTTGCCTTCGCGGTCACTTCTTGAATCAGTTGTTCGTTTTCCATATTCTTATATGAATTAAAATTGTTTTTTCAAATCTGAGAAATACTTTTTTTAGCCAAAGAAAAAAATCTCCTTAACTTGAGATTATTTTCTATAACATGGCAAATATATATATAATATTTTGACTGTTGTAAAAATTAACAGTATTTGACAAAAGATTATTCAAATCTCTTCAAATATCGGTCTCCCGTTTGCTTTACGACCTGTTTGTTGTATTCTTCGGGATAACCTGGACGAAATACAGGAGCACATTGTCCTTCGGGAGTGCGTTTGAAAGATCGGTCGGGATTCATTTTCTTCACTACCATGTCATTGTAGCGTACAATGAGGAACTCTCCCAATTTCTTCCATGCCGTCAATGTTTGTAAAGCTGATTGGTTGGAATAGCTTGATAAGTATTTACGTGCATCTTCCGGATCCTGTTCGTATAAATCTTTGGCTCTTCGTTCAATGTCTGTTTGCCATCTAAGGAATTGTTCTTCTTGTCGGTTTTGTTCAAATCTGACATCCTCAATCATTTGGTTGTATCGTGGATACACCATATTGGCCACCCAATTGAATACCCAAAAAGATGATTCCCATGAAAAGGTTACTGCATCAGCTGTTTGATTACTATAACAAGGAGGTACTTCGTCTGTACAACAATAGATGGGGGTAAATACCGTGAGATTAGCATCGTCTGTGCCGAACCAAAGTACACCACCGATTGGGCTGTGCATCCATTCACGCATTTGGCTGACGAAGACCCATGCTGTCTGTTGGGTACTGATAGGACGTTCGTTGTAATACTCCTTTCCGTCGACTTTGAAAGTCAATGGCGATGGACGATAAGGCATACCCCATGGACCAGCTCCCAAGTCATTGGTAATGTCGAGAGCGGTACCTTCATAGTGGTCGCGCATTGCTAGTTGCATATCTCTTAAACTTAACTTGCGGTTGGGACGGATGTATAGTGGCATCGGTTCGTCGCTACCTCCACTGATGTACATTAAGTACTCTTCCATGTTGTCGCTGTACATATTGAAAAAACTCCATACGCGAGCTTCACAAGCACGGCGTCCACTGAAGTCAAGTGGTGCGTATGCCTTTGCGAAACTGAAGTCTTTATTGTTTCCTTCGAAATACTCCTTTTCACGCGCAAAAGCAATTACGTCAGGCGAATAGCGACAATTCTCAATGTCATCCAGAGGGAATTGGTGGATACGTGCTTGATTGGCATGAGCTGCGATACAATCGTCCGGTATTCTTACGGCTACCCATACAGCCCCCTTCATTTCGGGACCTTTGCCTATCATTTCCATGATCCAAGCCTCTTTTGGGTCGGCAATGGTGAAACTCTCTCCACTGCTATAATAACCATATTCAGCCACCAAGTCTGTCATTACTTGTATAGCTTCACGTGCCGTGCGTGAACGTTGCAGAGCTACATACATCAGACTTCCATAATCCATAATACCTGTGGTGTCAATCAACTCTTCGCGTCCCGTAAAAGTTGTTTCGGCAATGGTCACTTGAAATTCATTGATGTTTCCTATTACGTTATAGGTTTTCTCTGCTTCGGCGATGTATCCGAGGAACTTGCCTGTATCCCAATCATGTATTGGGCGTTTTTCTCCCGGTTGGTGTGTCGCGGCAGGGTAGTGGCACAAGTGTCCGAACATTCCGTAGGAGTCGGCACTGTACGACACCATTACCGAACCATCCGTCGAAGCTTTCTGTCCGACAATCAAGTTTGTGCAAGCCAAAGCCGATATGCAAGCGCCACATACGGCCCATGTCATCATCAATAGTCTTTTGTTCATATTTTCTTTTTATCTTGTTTTAAAGTTTATTGAGTTGCAAATGTACGAAGTTATCACGGAAGTTGCAAATAAAGCTGATAAACTTTTCTAATGAATGGCTTGTATTATATAAAGTATTACATTGGATGAAGAAGAAATTAAAGACTCTTATAGATTAAATTTTATCAGGTGTTCCATCAAAATCTATTAACTGATAGTTTTTCTTTTATTAACTGATAGCTTTTCCTCGGATAATTGATAGATTTTGATGTAACTAAGACTTCGTTTTCAATGGTCTTTCTTATCGAACTCATGTTAATTTATTGCATAAAGCTGTATAAAAAAAAGTGTACTTAGATAAAGCACACTTTTTTGAGAGACAATAGTATAAATTATTTGTCAGCAGCACGGGATCTTTTCGATACGACGTGCGTGACGACCACCTTCGAATGGAGTCTTGAAATATTTCTTCAAGATTCTGTCAGCAACAGTGTTGGTTACGAAACGACCGGGCATAACGAGAACGTTGGCATCGTTGTGTTGGCGAGCCAACTCTGCAATCTCTGGACACCAGCAGAGGGCTGCACGGATACCTTGGTGTTTGTTCAGTGTCATGTTGATACCATTACCACTACCGCAGATAGCAATACCCCGTTCGTATTCACCAGCTTCGATGGCTGCGGCCAAGGGGTGAGCTACGTCGGCATAATCCATGCTCTCGGGAGAGTAGGTACCAAAGTCGTTATATTCATAACCGTTTTCCTCCAACCATTGGAGTACGTATTTCTTTAATTCAAAACCTGCGTGGTCGCAGCAGATAGCTATTTTTTCCATAATTCTATATTTATTTGTGAAGTCTCTCTAGCCCAGCCACAAGGGAGTGGAGTAGTATGAATGACTATCTACTCCTTCTCCAAAGAGATGTAGGGAAAGGAACCTCATATTTTTACAACATTGCTTTTACCTGATTATATACATTCTCAGCAGTGAAGCCCAACTTCTCGTCGAGTACCTTGTAAGGGGCTGAGAAACCAAAACTCTCGAGACCCCATACCTTACCTTCGTGAGCAGGTACAAGTCCTTGGAGGTTAACGGGAAGACCTGCAGTAAGACCGAACTTCTTCACGCCTGCGGGCAATACGTGGGCTTGATAATCGGGGCACTGGCTACGGAAAAGACCTTCGGAAGGTACGCTGACGATAGAACACTTCACGCCATCTTTGCGGAGCAATTCTGCACCGGCAACGAGAGTTGAAACCTCAGAACCAGAAGCAACGAGGATAACGTCAGCATTCTCATCTGAACCTGCTACGATGTAAGCACCCTTGGCTGCTTGAGTATAGTCATTACCTTCGGGGAGGTCGTTGATGTTCTGGCGGCTGAGGATGAGTGCGGTAGGAGTGGCTGTGTTAGCCATTGCCAAAGCCCAAGCTTCAGTTGTTTCCTTAGCATCTGCAGGACGGAGCACGAGAGTTGAATTGTGACCCTTGTGATTTTTCAATTTCTCCATCAAACGGATTTGTGCTTCCTGTTCAACGGGTTCGTGAGTAGGACCGTCTTCACCTACGCGGAATGCATCGTGTGTCCAGATGAACTTCACTGGTAATTCCATCAAAGCGGCCATACGTACAGCTGGTTTCATGTAGTCTGAAAATACGAAGAAAGTACCACAAGCGGGGATGACACCACCGTGGAGAGCCATACCGATGCAGCAGCAAGCCATAGTCAACTCGGCTACACCAGCTTGGAAGAATGCGCCGCTGAAATCTCCTGCTGTGAGAGCTTTGGTCTTCTTCAAGAAACCATCAGTCTTGTCTGAGTTAGAAAGGTCAGCAGAAGCACAAATCATGTTAGGAACCTGTTCTGCAAGAGCAGTGAGACATGCAGCAGAAGCATTACGTGTGGCATCGTTTGCCTTCTGCTCAACCTTGCTCCAATCAATTTGCGGAGCTTTGTTAGCAAACCAGTCAGCTTGTGCTGCTGCTTTTTCAGGGTTAGCAGCAGCCCATTCTGCTTCTTCTGCATAACGAGCAGCGCAAATAGCTTTCAATTCTTCTGCACGCTTGGCATAAAGTTCCTTTACATCGTCGAAGATTTGGAAAGGATTTTCTGGATCACCACCTAGATTCTTGACTGTATTTACGAAAGCATCGCCACCAAGGGGAGCACCGTGAGTTTTGCAATTACGCTCGTAAGAAGTTCCATCAGCCTTCAATGCACCCTTACCCATAATGCACTTACCGATGATGAGGGCTGGTTTTCCTTCAATAGCCTTGGCAGTTTCGATAGCCTTGCGGATTTCTGCAGCATCGTTACCGTTGATTTCAATAACTTCCCATCCGAGTGCACGATACTTAGCTGCAGTATCTTCGTTCATTACTTCTGCAGTTTCTGTAGAAAGCTGGATATCGTTAGAATCATAGAACATGATGAGGTTATCTAAGCCCAATACACCAGCTACACGGGCTGCACCTTGAGAAATCTCTTCTTGGATACCACCGTCAGAAATGTATGCGTAGATAGTTTCCTTAGCGAAAGTGGGGTTACCAGTGTGGGCAGCCAAAAACTTGGCTGCGATAGCAGCACCTACTGCGAAAGTATGACCTTGACCGAGAGGACCTGAAGTATTTTCGATACCACGTGCAATCTCAAACTCGGGGTGTCCGGTTGTGGGAGAACCCCATTGACGGAGTTGTGCTATCTCTTCGAGGCTGAACTTGCCAATAAGAGCCAACTGCGCATAAAGCATAGGAGCCATGTGGCCGGGATCAAGGAAGAAACGGTCGCGACCAGCCCATGTGGGGTTTTCGGGGTCGTAGTTGAGGTACTCTGAATAGAGCACGTTGATGAAGTCGGCACCACCCATAGCACCACCGGGGTGACCAGACTTTGCTTTCTCTACAGAAGCGGCAGCCAAGATGCGGATGTTGTCGGCTGCATGATTCAAAACTTTAATATCGTTCATATTGTTTATTTTTTTAGAGAATTGATGGCTTTTAATGAAGGTTGGTAACTTTTGTTTTCTATCTATCTTCATTATTCCCATTATCTCCATTAATTTATTTTTTGCAATTTACAGCTGCCTGCTCGATACCCAAACATGCCTTGTAGTTCTCTATGTATTTGTTGAATCCTTCTACGTCTTCAGGAGTCGGTGCGATTTCCACACCTGTGTTTCCTGCAAAGACTACGCGGTCAAGGTATTCATCCAATGGTAATCCCTTTGGGTTGTTTACCAAATATGAAGCCAACAAAGCAATTCCCCATGAACCTCCTTCACCTGCAGTCTCCATTACAGAGATAGGAGAGTTGATGGCTGCTGCAAGGATACGTTGGCCAACACCAGCAGTTTTGAAGAGACCGCCGTGGCCTGTAATGCGGTCAACCTTTATCTTCTCTTCGTTGAATAAAATGTCGTTACCAATCTTTAATACACCTACAGATGCATGAAGATGGGCACGCATAAAGTTGGCCAAGTTGAACTTGTCACTTGAAGAGCGGACAAAGAGAGGACGTCCTTCAGCCAAACCAGTGATAGGTTCACCAGAAATGTAGTTATATGAGATGAGACCGCCGCAATCGGGGTTACCTTTGAGAGCATTGTTATAAAGCTTACCATATACCTCATTCATGTCAACGGGGATGCCTAACAATTCTTGGTATTCCTTAAAGAGATTTACCCAAGCGTTGAGGTCTGAAGTACAGTTGTTGCAATGTACCATAGCAACCAAACTGCCGTCTGGAGTAGTTACCATGTCAATCATTTCGTAAGGCTTGGACAAGTCTTTCTCCAAAACAATCATTGAGAATGATGATGTACCTGCTGAAACATTACCGGTGCGTTGTTTGACTGCATTGGTAGCGACCATTCCAGTACCTGCATCTCCTTCGGGAGGACATACTGGAATACCTGGTTTTAAATGGCCTGATACGTCCAATCTCTTGGCTCCTTCGGGAGTAAGGAAACCTGCATTCTCACCAGCTACAAGTACCTGAGGAAGGATGTCAAGAAGTTTCCATTCAAAACCATTGGATGCAATCAAGTTATCAAACTTCTCAACCATTTCTGCTGAGTAAGTTTTTGTGTTTGGATCAACAGGAATCATACCTGATGCATCGCCTACTCCTAATACACGCTTACCTGTAATCTGCCAATGGATATAACCGGCCAAAGTAGTCAGGAAGTTGATATCTGCGACATGCTCTTCATTGTTGAGAATAGCTTGATAGAGGTGTGAAATGCTCCATCTTAAAGGAATGTTATAAACAAACAACTCTGACAAGGTTGCTGCAGCTTCTCCTGTATTGGTATTTCTCCAAGTGCGGAAAGGCACCAAAATCTCTTCTTTTTCATTAAATGCCATGTAACCATGCATCATAGCACTGACACCGATAGCCGCTAAGGTTTCTATTTCAGTATCATACAGTTCCTTGACATTGTTGCGAAGGTCGGCATAACAATCTTGTAAACCGTACCAGATAGCCTCTATACTATATGTCCAAAGTCCATCAACAAGTCGGTTTTCCCATGTATGGCTTCCTTGGGCAATCGGTCTGTTGTCTTGATCAATCAAAACGGCTTTGATTCGAGTAGAACCAAATTCTATTCCGAGAATAGCTTTACCAGATTCTATGGTTGATTTAGCTTCTAAATTCATTTTATTATGTGTTACTTTTTTGTTATGAGCTACAATTACTTGTTATATACATTCTTGTAATATGTAGCTCATAACTTCTTTTATTAGTATTTAGCAAAGAGACTTGTTCAGCATGTAGTAAACTTCGTTCATGCGAAGTTCCTGCTTGAAATTGCTGATTGTAGTATCTTTATTTATCTTTATGTATTCAATACCAACGATTTCTGCGAAGTCTTCCCAATATTCTTCAGTAATATCGTATGAGAATGCGCTATGGTGTGTACCGCCTGCAAGGATCCATGCGCCAGCACCGATTTCGAATGTTGGTTGAGGAATCCAAAGAGCTGACGCTACAGGGAGGTTTGGCATTGGTTTGGGTTCGATGCACTCTACTTCTTGTGAAATAAGACGGAAACGGTTTCCGAGGTCAACAACTGTAGCCTTGATACCACGACCAACCTTTGAAGTGAATACAAGACGAGCAGTCTGTTGCTTGCGGATTCCGATACCGAGGAAGTGAACTTCCAGTTTGGGCTTTTCTTCCTTAGCAATAAGCGGACAAATCTCGAGCATATGGCTTTGGAGACATGAAGACTGGTCACCAGCAAAGTTCAGCGTGTAGTCCTCAAGGAATGAGCAACCGATAGGCATACCGTGCTGGATAACCCAAAGTGAACGGCAGAGACATGCAGTCTTCCAGTCACCTTCAGCTCCAAAACCGATACCCTCGGCCATGAGACGCTGTGAAGCAAGACCTGGAATCTGATCGAAACCTACAAAGTTGGGGTCGTTGATGTCAGCATCACCAAGGTCGTCAAAGTTAGTGGTGAAAGCTGTAGCTCCTTCGTCCTTTAATACGCGACGCAATGCGATTTCAGCCTTAGCAGCATTCTTTACCTTTTCCCAGTAAACTTCTTCACCACTCTCATCAATCTTGATTTCATAAAGTTTCTTATATTCCTCTACAAGAGCATCAGCTTCTTCGTCTGTTACTTTCTTGAGGTAATCCATCAAAGAAGAAACGGGATAATAATCCACGTGGTAGCCCATGCGCTGCTCGAACTCTACACGGTCGCCATCAGTAACGGCTACATTGTTCATATTCATACCAAACATGAGACAACGGGTATTTTTAGCATCAGCAACACCTGCTGCTACACGTGTCCAAACTGCAATTTTTTCTTGTACTTCTTCGTTTTTCCAATAACCGCAAACAACTTTGCGAGGAACACGCATACGGGTACAGATATGACCAAATTCAATATCACCATGAGCAGACTGATTGAGATTCATGAAATCCATATCAATTGTATCCCAAGGAATTTCGGCATTGTACTGTGTGTGGAAATGAAGAAGGGGTTTCTGAAGTGCTTGAAGACCCTTAATCCACATCTTTGCAGGTGAGAAGGTGTGCATCCAAGTAATGATACCTACACACTTTTCATCGTTATTAGCAGCTTTCATTACTGCTTCAACTTCCTTAGAAGAGTTTGCTGTTCCTTTGTAAACAACCTTGATAGGTATAATTCCACTATTGTTGAGCCCGTCAACCATATCTTTTGAGTGACCGTCAACGATTTTTACTGTTTCGCCACCATAGAGCAACTGAGCACCAGTTACCCACCATACTTCGTACTGATCAAAAATGTTTGCCATAATTTTTTAGTTGTTTAATGTTTAATGATATGTTTATTTATGTTTTTAATGTTGTTGACCTTTCTGCCCATAATAGGCATTGGGACCATGTTTGCGATTATAATGCTTCTCAATAAGAAGGGGATTCATTGTCGTTTCAGGATTGAGGGTGAATGAAATATAAGCCATCTTTGCGCATTGTTCCATTACCTTAGCATTGTAAACTGCATTTGAAGGACTTGTTCCCCAAGAGAATGGTCCGTGATTCTTTACAAGAACTCCAGGTGTGTGGTCAGGATTGATTCCTTCAAAACGTTTTACTATAACATTTCCAGTTTCTAATTCATATTCCCCTTCTACCTCTGCTTTAGTCATATCGTCGGTGCATGGGATTGCCTTGTAGAAATAATCGGCATGAGTGGTTCCAATGTTAGGAATATCTTTTCCAGCTTGAGCCCATGCTGTTGCATAAGTGGAATGAGTATGTACAACTCCCTGAATATTTGGGAATGCACGATAGAGAACTAAATGTGTAGGGGTATCAGAAGAAGGGTTTAAGTCTCCTTCAATAACTTTACCTGTGTGTAAATCAACAACAACCATATCCGAGGCTTTCATGTCATCATAACTAACACCACTAGGTTTTATTACAACCAATCCTTTTTCGCGATCAATTCCTGATACATTACCCCATGTAAAAATTACCAATCCTTGTTTTACCAAATCAAGATTGGCTTGAAATACTTTTTGTTTCAGTTCTTCTAACATAATATCATGTATTTAAAGTTTGAATATTATAATTTGAATCTTGATTCTTGACAGTATGCTTTATCATTAAATTTATA
This sequence comes from Phocaeicola sp., assembly GCA_045647865.1. GTDB lineage: Bacteria > Bacteroidota > Bacteroidia > Bacteroidales > Bacteroidaceae > Phocaeicola_A. The sequence continues at coordinate 34,522 of JAZRMW010000057.1, read as the reverse complement.
TAGATAGGCTCCCCGTCGTGAACTAGATTTGTCTATCATTTCCGTTTTTTCAATATAATTCATGTCTGCGACTTTCTTGCGAAAGTTGCGTTTGTCTATAGTTTCTCCTTGAATGGTCTCGTATAAAGATTGCATTTGACTGAGAGTGAAAAGGCGAGGGAGGAGATTTAGACCAATAGGTTCGAGTGTTGCTTTTTTACGCATTGACTCTCTGGCCTTTTCAATCATAATTGGATGATCGAAACTCAATTCTGGTAATTCATGGATGTTTATCCATTGTGCATTGTGTTTTTCTACTAATTTATGGTCATATTCATCTACATTGATGAGTGCATAATAGGCTACAGAAATAACTCGTTCACCTGGGTCACGGTTGATTTCACCAAAAGTACCGACTTGTTCCATATATACATTCTCAAGTCCAGTCAAGTCTTTTAATACTCGTTTGGCTGCATCGTCCACGCTTTCATTGTCTTGTACAAAACCACCCATTAATGACCATTTCCCTTTTTCGGGAGCAAATGCACGTTTTAGTAAAAGCAGACTCAGTTCACCTTCATTCAGTCCGAAAATGATACAATCTACCGACACAAAAAAACGTGGATTTATATTATAATAGGTGGTCATTTCTTTTAGTTGTTAGTTACGAGCTACAAGCTACGAGTCTGAGTGTTTACTCGTCATCGTAGCTTGTAGTTTGTTTTATATAGATGTTACCATAATGCTATATACAATACAGTAAGAAGAACAATTATGGCAATAGCACCAATATTGAAAGCCTTATCTGTACGGAAAATGGCGATGTCAACTCCAATAGATTTGGGGTCTTCTACTTTATCCTTGGCATTTGAACGTAAATAAACACCAATGCTACCTAACATCATAGCGAGGAAGAAGATGGCTTCGAAGCCGTAGCAACGCAATTCGTGTGAGAACATGGAAACAATACCTATGCACAAACATACTGCAGCAGATATAATTGTAATATTGCTCCACTTCAATTGTGTCTTGATTGTATGTTCGTCAAGTTCTTGTGCAGGTATAGTCTTCTTGCTCATCATAGAGATGGCGAAAAAGAGTACTACCAGGCATGCGAATACGTATCCCATGCGCAACAGGAAGGGTACATCGGGCAGCATGAATTTGAAGAGGATGGAGAAGAAGAATGTTCCGATGGCAGCTACAACTGCTGCTGTACCTGATGCACGTTTCCATAGCAAACCAAGACCAAAGATAACTACGATACCTGGATAAACGAATCCAGAGTATTCTTGGATAACCTGAAAGGCTTGATCAGCACCACCCATGATGGGATATACGGCGATGAGGGCAAGAACCAATGCTGCAATGGATGTCAGACGACCTACTGTTACCAATTTCTTTTCTGAAGCGTTTTTGTTGAAGAAGCGCTTGTAGATATCCATTGTAAAAATAGTTGAGGTTGAGTTGAACATAGATGCCAACGATGAAATAACGGCAGCAGCAAGAGCGGCAAATGAAAGTCCTTTGATAATGGTCGGAGTAAAGTTACGAATCAACCAAGGATATGCATCATCTGGACGATCAAGTGAACCAGCAAGAGATGCTCTCAATTCGGCACAATCGGGAGAATTCATGATGTAAAATGCGCATACACCAGGGATACAAACAATGAACGGAATCAAAATCTTTAGGAAAGCGGCAAAAATCATACCCTTCTTTGCCTCGGCCAAAGATTTGGCAGCAAGACCCTTTTGGATGATGTACTGGTTGAAACCCCAATAACCTAAGTTAGTGAGCCACAAAGCACCCACGATAACCACGATACCTGGGATGTCAAAGTAGGGGTCAGCTTTTTGGATTGTCACACCATTTTCAACAATACCATTGATGATGGGGTAGAGCTCTTCATTTCGGGTAACGACGAGATTGAAGTGTTTGTCATCTGGATTTTCTAACAATTCAGAATAAATCTGACCTAAAGCTCCGAGTGCTCCACCTTCGATGTCAAGGCTACCTGCGATTACGTCTAGAGCGGCATAAGCAGTGATAAGACCACCACCAACGAGGAATGTTACTTGCATCACGTCAGTCCAAGCTACAGAAGCTAAACCTCCATAGATTGAATACAAACCTGCTACGATGAAGAGGAAAAGGATGATGACAAGCAGTGTCATATCAACATTCATTCCCAAAAACATGCCTGCGATAGTGGGTAAACCAAGAATCTGTTTCATTGCAAGTGCACCCAACCATGCTACAGATGTCAAGTTAATGAACACGTAGAGGAACAACCAGAAAATGGAGAAAGACAAACCTACACCCCAGTTGTAACGCTCACTGAGGAATTGGGGGATAGTGAGGACCTTCTTTTCAATCATCAGTGGGAGCAAAAATTTACCCACGACAATAAGTGTTGCGGCTGCCATCAATTCGTAAGCTGCCATGGCGATACCTGATACATAAGCAGAACCTGACATTCCAATGAATTGTTCTGCAGAAATGTTAGCAGCGATGAGTGATGCACCCACTGCCCACCATGTCAATGTGTTACCTGCGAGGAAGTAATCTGTTGACGACTTTTCTTCTCCTTTTTTCCCTCTTGAGAGGAAGATACCCATACCGACAAGAAGCACGATATAGGCTGCAAAAACAAGATAATCGGCTGTTGCAAAGCCGTTGTTTTTTAACGCTTCTAATATTTCCATCTTTTTGTTTTTAAAGTTATTAATTAAATGATTATTTTTCTATACCGAACTTATATATACAACGGCTTGTATAAGTCTGTCCTGGCTCTAAAGTGGCATTTGGCCATCCTTCCAAATTAGACTTGTTAGGAGTGTCAGGATACTTCTGAGTTTCTAAGCAAAGACCTGTACGTTGGTTATAAACGATACCTTTCTTACCTGTAACGGTACCATCGAGGAAATTTCCACTATACACTTGAATACCAGGTTCGTTAGTATAAACTTCTAAAGTAATACCTGTGATGGGACTTACAACTTTGGCTGCAAGTTTAGATTCGTCGCCATTAGTATTCAAACACCAATTGTGGTCGAAACCATTGCCAAATTTAACCTGTTCAAAGTCAAAAGCATCAATGTCTTTACCAACAACTTTTGCTTGGGTGAAGTCCATCGGAGTTCCTGCAACAGCTGCAATTTCACCGGTAGTCATGTAAGTGTCATCAACTGGAGTATAGTTGTCTGCATTTACATAGAGAATGTGGTCGGTTATTTTCAAGTTTGGATCACCTGAGAGATTGAAATAAGAATGATTAGTCATGTTGATGACAGTTTTCTTATCTGTCGTAGCTTTATAGTCAATGTCAATAGCATTGTCTGATGTTAAAGTATAAGTTACAGTTGCTGTAACATTGCCAGGAAATTGTTCGTCACCATCAGGTGAATTCATCACAAGTACTACTGTGCTGTCATTAGGTTGTGAACCTTCATAAATTTTGTATTGCCATCCATTAGGACCTCCGTGCAGACAGTGTCCGAAGTTATTTTGAGGTAATTGAATCTCTTCATTATCGATTACAATTTTTCCTTGGTTGATACGATTTGCATAGCGACCAATTGATGCACCGAAGTCTGTTTGATTGTTTTCGGGTAGATAAGCTCCTACGCTATCTAAACCTAAAACCACGTCTTTCATTTCTCCTTTTTTGTCTGGAACCATGATTGAGACGATTCGTCCACCGAAGTTTGTTATACAAACCTCCATTCCTGAGGTATTTTTTAACACATAGAGGTCTGTCTGTTTACCGTTAACCTCTTTCTTGAAGTTATCAGGATTCAATCCTGATAATGTCAACTCTTGCTTGGGCTGTTGTGGAGCGCAAGCCGCTAAAAGTGACAGGGCCAAGCCTGTCCCTAAGATACTTTTCATGTACTTCATGACAGTTTTTCTAATAGGTTTAAAAATTAAATTCGAATTTGGGTGTAAAAGTAACACTTATTTTGTTACTATAAAGCATTGAATTGTATGTTTTACAACATAAAATGCCCCTTTCTGCATTTTTTATGGGATGTGAACGGGCACATTAATGTTTCTTGACACAGAAAAAAGAAAAAACAGACCATAGAAATATTCATATAGTCTGTTTTTTTATTTTAAAAACATTCCAATGTTTTAAGCCAATTTGCGTGAACCATCACCGATTGTTACATCAATGATTATTGGATTTTTTCCATATTTTTCTTTGTATTTGGATTTGACTGTTTCTACAAAAGTGTTGTAGAGTTCTTCTTCTACCAAATTGATGGTACATCCTCCGAATCCACCACCCATAATGCGTGAACCTGTTACGCCGCAGTCTTTAGCTACATCATTCAAAAAGTCAAGTTCTTCACAACTTACTTCATAATCCTTGCTTAATCCTGCATGGGTTTCATACATCATCTGTCCTACAGTCTCGTAATCTCCTTTTTTAAGAGCTTCGCATACAGCCAGTACACGGTCGGTTTCACCAATGGCGTATGTAGCACGGCGAATGTCCTCTTCGCTACATTCAGCTTTCACTTCTTCCAACATTTCCCATGTACAGTCACGTAACGTTTCTATACCTTCATAGCGTTTTGCAATTGCGGCAACAACGTTTTCGCAACTTTGGCGACGGTCATTGTAAGGAGAACCAGCCAATTCATGTTTTACGCATGAATTAACAAGGAGTAATTTGTATCCTTGAGGATTCCAAGGGAAATATTCAAATTCACCGCTACGGCAGTCAAGACGCATCAAATATCCGGCTTTACCATGTACGGAAGCAAATTGATCCATAATACCGCATTTACATCCGAGATAATTATGTTCTGTTGCTTGTCCGACTTTGGCAAGTGTCATCTTGTCAATTCTATTGTTACCGAAAAGGTCGTTGAGAGCGAATGCAAAGCAACTTTCAAGAGCTGCAGATGATGACATTCCTGCACCGAGGGGTACATCTCCGGCAAAGGCTGTATCGAAACCTTCCACTGGTACTCCTAATTTCATCATTTCGCGTGCGACACCGAAAATATAGCGAAAATGGCTTGCGTGTGGACCTTTCTCGTCGTCAATGCAAAATTCATCATAATCTTTTAAATCAATGGAGTATGCACGGATTTTGCGTGTACCATTGGGCTTGATTTCTGCTATCATTCCTTGCTGTACAGCACCAGGGAATACGAATCCACCATTATAGTCTGTATGTTCACCAATCAAATTGATGCGTCCGGGTGAAGCATAAACCGAACCTTCTGCATCGTTGAAGTGCTTTTTGAAGCGACTTCTAACATCTTCAATAGTAAGTCTCATAATATGTCTTATTTTAAAGTTATGATATTTCTTATTCTTCAATTCCAAATTTGTAAATTGTTTGTTGGGTATAATCTTCTCCAGGATTCAATACTACACTTGGAAAATGTCCTTTGTTGGGTGAATCTGGAAAATGTTGCGCTTCGAAGCATATAGATGAACGGGCTGGGAATGTGGCTCCATGTGCACCTCTAAATCCATCACCCCAATTATTCGTATAGACTTGTACTCCAGGTTCAGTAGTGTAAACTTCCATAGTACGACCACTGATAGGCTCTATACATTTGGCTGCAAATGATAGTTTGTTTGGTTCTTTCTTGTTGAGTACATAGCAATGGTCATATCCTGCACCAAATTTGAGTTGTTCGAACTCTTCGTTGATAGTACTTGCTATGGTATGTGGTTTACGGAAATCCATCGGAGTTCCAGCTACATGTAAAATTTCTCCTGTTGGGATAGATACTTCGTCTATAGGAATATACCAATCGGCATTGATGGTAACAATATTGTTTTCGATGGAATTAGTAGGATTTGCTAATCCTGATAGACTGAAGAAACCATGGTGAGTCATGTTCACTATCGTTTTTTTGTCCGTTGTACCCTTGTAATCAATGACAAGTTCATTTTCATCAGTGAATGTGAAGGTTACGGTCATTTGCATATTACCAGGGAAACCTTCTTCACCATCAACTGATAAGTAATTCAATACCACGGTTTGTATATCTATCTGTTTAGCATCCCATACACGAGCGTGAAAACCTGTAGGTCCTCCATGTAAACTATTTGGGCCATTATTAATCGTCAAAGTGTATTCCTGACCGTCAAGGCAAAATTTACCTCCTGCAATGCGATTTCCGTAACGACCAATCAGTGTACTGAGGAAAGGTTGGGGACTGTTAATGACATCGTCAATACAATCATGTCCTTGTACAACATTTGCATGTGCACCGTTTTTGTCTGGTACCATGATAGACAAAAGGGCACCGCCGTAATTGGTCAATGCCACTTCATTACCACATTTGTTTTTGAGAATGAACAAATCGGTCTTCTTGCCATTTATTTCTTTTTGAAAATCTTCACGCTTTAACCCCGAAAGATTATTTTCTACAAAGTATTCCATGAGTCTTAAATTTATATGTTAAAGAAAACTCTTGCAAAGAAACTCAAAATCCTTGGTATGTGCAAGTGTTTTGATAGAAATTTGCTGATTTTTATTTAATGGGATTTGTGAATAGATAAAATTGAGACTATAGGAATGCTTAACGAATGTCACTCTTTTTCCATGAGACCAATAGGTCAGCTACGATAAAACTGCTTCCTCCAACAAAAATAAAATCGTTATTTTGAGCATTTCTTAAAGCTGCTTGTGTCGCTTCTGCGACATTGGGGTACACTCCTCCTTGCAAATCGAATTCTGTTGCCAAAGTTTGTAACTCTCTTTCATTAAGTGCACGTTTCACGGATGCTTTGGTAAAATAGTATGTGGCATTCTTAGGCATCATACTTAAGACTCCACTTATATCTTTGTCATTGACCATTCCAATGACAATGTGCAAATTTTGGTATTCCTGTTGCTCCAATTGATTGATAATGTATGAGATTCCTCCTACATTGTGTCCCGTGTCACATACGAGGGTAGGAGCATTGTTTAGTTTTTGCCAACGTCCCATTAAACCTGTCAATTGGCATACGTGTGCGAATCCGTTACGTATATCTTTTTCATCTACTTGATAACCTATTTTTATCAATTGATTGATTGCTGTCAATATGGTATTGGTGTTCTTTTCTTGACAAAGCCCTCCCAATTCCCCTATTAATTCGCCATAAAGGAGTGTTTGGTATATTCGTCCTCCATCAGCTGTTGATTTAGAGTTGGTTACATGTGTATCTTCTTCAGATAGTACGATTGGGGCATCCATTTCAATGGCTTTGCGGATGAATATTGGCTTTGTTTCTTCTGTATATTCTCCAATCACGATGGGAATACCTTTTTTTATAATGCCAGCCTTTTCAATAGCTATTTGTGCTAATGTGTTTCCAAGGAATTGTGTATGATCGTAGCTGATGTTTGTAATGATGCAAAGGTCTGGTACGATAATGTTGGTGCAATCGAGTCGTCCACCTAAGCCAACTTCGATTACAGCTACATCTACTTCACTTTCTGCAAAATAATTGAAAGCCATCGCTGTCGTTAGTTCAAAAAATGAAGGGTGTAGAGGCTCAAAAAAACTTTGGTGTTCTTTTACGAAACGGATGACATACTCTTCAGAAACCATCTTGCCATTTACTCGGATACGTTCACGGAAATCTACAAGATGGGGTGATGTATATAGTCCGACCTTATAACCTGCCGATTGAAAGATGGCGGCTAATGTATGAGAACAAGAGCCTTTACCGTTTGTACCTCCTATGTGTATGGTACGGAATTTGTGATGTGGATGTCCAAAGTGCTTGTCCAATGCAAAGGTATTGGATAGGCCTTCTTTATAAGCATCGCCTCCAATATTCTGAAATAGTGGTGCGCTATTGAATAAATATTCGATGGTTTCTTGATATGTCATATCTCTATTATAATGTATGGTGGTTGGGTGGATGGTATTCAAGTATGCTGATTATACGAAATGACCGCAGATCCTTTTATTTGTATTTTAATGGAAATCTGCGATCATCTGAATGGTAACGTTATTTGCGCACTGATATTTAGTCAAAATAACTTTTGAATTTTCTAAAAATCTTCTCTTTGATACTTAGATTGGGAGAGAAGTTGTCCGAACTCTGCATTTTTTCCAAAGCGTTCTTTTCTTCTTTGGAGAGGGTTTCGGGTACATATATACTAATGTTTACTAATAAATCACCTGTGCCATATCCGTTTACGTTTGGCAATCCTTTGGCTCTTAGACGAAGGACTTTGCCTGGTTGTGTGCCTGGCTCAATTTTTACTTTTACCTTGCCGTCGATAGTCGGAATTTCTACAGTACCACCTAAGGCAGCTGTAGGGAAACTAAGTAAAAGATTGTAAATGAGATCATCTTCCTGACGGATAAGTTCTTGATTGGGTTCTTCTTCGATTTGGATTAATAAGTCTCCTGGAACTCCGTTGTGTTTTCCTGCATTACCTTTGCCATTCATGGAAAGTTGCATACCTTCGGCTACACCTTTCGGGATTTTTACCTCAACAACTTCTTCTCCGTAAACAATACCTTCACCGCCACAATGTTTGCACTTGTTCTTGATGATTTTTCCCTCACCGTTACACTGAGGACAGACGGCTTGGGTCTGCATCATACCAAAGATACTTTGTTGTGTACGTGTCACGCTTCCTGTTCCGTGGCAAGTAGGACAAGTTTCTGTTCCTCCATTGCCTTCTGCTCCGCTTCCGTGGCAATGCTCACAAACAACGTACTTCTTTAATTTGAATTTTTTTTCTGCTCCGTTAAGAATCTCTTTAAGGTTAAGACGCACTTTTACTCGCAAATCAGAGCCTCTGAAACGTCTTTGACGTTGTTGGCTTCCTCCGCTACCGAACCCACCGAACCCACTGAATCCTCCACGTCCGCCAAACACGTCACCGAACATCGAGAATATGTCATCCATAGACATCCCTTGTCCGTTAAATCCGCTGAATCCACCAGCACCACTCATGCCTTCGTGTCCGAACTGATCATATCGGGCACGTTTCTGGGGGTCGTGCAATACATCGTAAGCCTCAGCAGCTTCCTTAAATTTCTCTTCCGCTTCCTTGTCATCGGGATTACGGTCGGGATGGTATTTGATGGCCAATTTTTTATAGGCCTTCTTTATTTCGTCTTCCGTGGCAGTCTTGCTCACGCCAAGTACTTCGTAATAATCTCTTTTTGCCATAATTCAGAATGAAATCTTATTGTCCAACTACAACCTTTGAATGACGAATAACCTTGTCATTTAATTGGTAACCAGTCTGTACACAATCTAAAATTTTTCCTTTTAACTCATCTGTAGGAGCGGGTACAAGGGCGATAGCTTCGTGGTAATCTGTGTTGAAGGCTACTTCTTGTGTCTGAATTTTTTCTAACCCTTCTTGTTGTAAGGTTTTTAAGAATTTATTATAAATAAGTTCTACACCATTGCAGAGGGCTTTGACCTCTTGGTTTTCACTCTTCATATTTTGTAGAGCACGCTCTAAATCATCAATAATAGGTAGAATGGCTGTGATGGTTTTTTCACCACCGTTTTTGATGAGCTCAGCTTTTTCTTTTAGTGTACGCTTGCGGTAATTATCGAATTCTGCCATTTGGCGCAGAAGTTGATCCTGTTGTGCGGCAATCTTTTCTTGGCACGCGGTTAGTTGTTGTTGTATCTGTTCTTCGGGTGACAATTCTTTTTCTGCTTCCTGATTCGTTACAGTATCATTTTCGACCACTGTTTCCTCAGCTACTTGTTCGTGCAACTCTTCGGGTTGAACGTTCTTTTTTTCAGTCTGATTCATTTTATGATTGTTTTTTTTATAATTCTTATACTTTTTCATAATTGTGGGGTTGAGTTTATTTCTATTATTGATATTGTAAAACAAACAAACCCCTTGCCAGAATGTTTACTCTGACAAAAACGGCTGCAAAGTTACTCTTTTTCTGTCATTCTGACAATAGAGGGTGACAAGTTTGATATATATAACGTGAGTTCAATGAATTCAGAATACCTCAAGCTGTGTATCCAATGTCGTTGTCATTTAATATAAAAATGGACTGAGATAAATTATTTTTTTAGCGAAAAGTTTAGTTATCGTCGATAACTAAACTTTTCATTTAAGTCTTATAGAATAATGCTATGGAATAATGCACTAATGCTTGATTCTTTTTGACTTTTGCTTTGATAATAGTCTGATAACTTTGAAAAGTTTTGTATCTTGGAGTTTTTTTTCAAAATTATTCATAATAGGTTCGCTATAGTTCATAAAAAATATTTTTATTTTTTCATTAATATAGTCCATAACTGTCCACTTTTACGGGATAGTTATGTTACACTATATAAAACTGAATACGGATAGAATGAAGAACAATCTAAAAAAGAATGGAAAGGTTCTTATATTATTGATGGAAACGACGTTATATTTACGTTTGTAGAATACAACGAAACGCATGTTTTTTTAATGAAGTATTCAAAAGGAACATTGTATTCCTTTGATGGCTTCAAAAGTGTAGTTTTACGATGATGTAAACGAATAGAATGTACAAAACTTAAAAGACTATGACGATTTATAATAGTAAAATGCGCTAAACATGTATTATCTTTACAACCTAACTGGTTGTAGGGAGGTTTTTTGTCTGTCAATTTTGCCGTTTGTCAGATAATCACTACTTTTGTGGCAAATTAAAAGTCTGTATTTCGTAATTCATAATTCGTAGATACCATTGGATACCTATAAAACTATTACTGCCCTTGCCGAAGGGATATATACTGAGAAACGTAGCAAATTCATTGCTATGGCATTGCCTGTGCGTACATTGGATGAAATTAAAGAATATTTAGAGAAGTATCAGAAGCAGTATTACGATGCCCGACATGTGTGTTATGCTTACATGTTGGGACACGAACGGAAAGATTTTCGTGCTAACGATAATGGAGAACCGTCGGGTACGGCCGGTAAGCCTATCCTTGGGCAAATAAATTCCAATGAGCTGACAGACATTTTGGTAGTAGTGGTGCGTTATTTTGGTGGAATTAAGTTGGGTACCAGTGGATTGATACAGGCTTATAAGGCAGCTGCGGCTGAGGCTATTGCCGCTGCTGAGGTAATTGAAAAAACGGTGGATGATGAGGTAGAAGTGGCTTTTGAGTATCCTTTTATGAACGATGTGATGCGTATAGTAAAGGAGGAAGAACCGCAGATTGTTTCTCAATCTTATGATATGGATTGTATCATGAGATTGCGTATCCGTCGTTCGATGATGCCGCGCTTGCGTCAACGTTTGTCAAAGGTGGAAACTCTTAGATTTATTGATAAGTAAACTGAAAATTGGAAGAATGAAAAGGGTAGAATGCTGAATTGAAAATGTGTAAAAATAAAAAAAGAACCAATATTGAAATATTGATTCTTTTTTTTGTTGCGGTGCGTACGGGACTCGAACCCGTGACCCCATGCGTGACAGGCATGTATTCTAACCAACTGAACTAACGCACCTCTTATAAATATGAGAGGCGGTGCGTACGGGACTCGAACCCGTGACCCCATGCGTGACAGGCATGTATTCTAACCAACTGAACTAACGCACCAATGTGTTTGCTTTTTTATGAATCATCTTTGGTGATGATTGCTTTCTCTCTCGATTGCGGGTGCAAAGGTACTGCTTTTTTCGGAACTACCAAACTATTTGCGATATTTTTTATAGTAAATATTGAAAATAATTTCTAATTTGCTGATTATTAATGAGTATATATGGCTAAGAAAAATAGGAGAGAGTATAATAAGTTTTTGTGTATATACCTTATTATATATAAATAGATTAAAAGTTTTAAGTCTTATGTTAGAATTTTCAGAAGGAATAGTGCGCAATCGCATAATTTTATCTATTTTTGTACCCATGTAAACTTGTTTGTTATGGATATAGCTTGTTGTACCGACCGTATATATTTAAAATATTGCTTGACGATGCTGCTTTCTTTTTTTGATCATCATCGGGAGGAAGATGTGTATGTACATTTGTTGGCCAATGGTTTGTTAAAGGAGGATATAAAGAAAGTGCGGGATTTGGTTGAAGAAAACAATGCGGGATTTGAAGTGTATGAGGTTGATGGAGAATTTTTGAGTTCGTTGACATCTGGACAATATAGTTATATCACTCCGACAACGTATGCGCGTTTGTTTCTTTCCGATATATTGCCTGCTGAGGTTCAAAAAGTCATTTATCTAGATTGTGATCTTCTTGTAATGGATTCACTGATGCCTTTATGGAATTTTTCTTTAGATGAAGGATTCGAGTTAGCTGTAGTAGAGGACAGTTGTAGTGCCAATCCGGATTATTATAAACGGCTTTGCTTGCCAAAAAGCCATCGTTATTTTAATGCAGGGGTGCTATTGATAGATCTTTCAGCTTGGAGGAAAAGAGGTTTTGTGGAACTTGCAATGCATTTGTTGGATGCGGGAAACCTTAGGTTGGATTATGCTGATCAAGATGTGTTGAATGTGTTGTGTGCAAGTCGTACACGCTATTTACCTTTCCGTTATAATTTGCAGGAGGCAATGCTCCGTCAATATGTTCCGGAAATAGGGGAAGATGCCCGATGCGCGATTGTGGAAAGTCTCTCTTCGCCAGCTGTGATACATTTTACGTATATTTTGAAGCCGTGGTGTTTCACATCCTTTCATCCTTATCGGAAACATTTCTATTATTATTTTGATAAGACTGAGTGGGGTGGTGAACGTCCGGTTCCATCGTGGAATGAACGAATCAGACGTTTGGCTTGGTGGGGGGCTTCACTTTTTAATTTGGTAAACAAGTATCATCCGTTACCTACACATTTGGAAATAGATGTGTGGAAGAGAGGTCTTCATCTTCTCCACAACCAGGGGAATATACAAGACAGATGTAAGTAGATGTAGCGTGCTATTGCAGTGAACAGACCGTTATGTTTCATGTCGAAATGAAAAGCATCAACTGGATGGAAATAGGAAACGGTTGCATATAGCTTCTTTAAGCGGCTTTTCAACGAGGATTGAGGATTGAAGCATGGAGGGATGGGGTTGTCAATGTTGCATCTGCCCACGAACTCTTCGCTACTGAAAACTTCAATACCTTTTCTTGCTGCTGTCAATGCATAGTCATAATCTCCGAAAGCATGTTGATAATATGGGTCATTTAATCCGATGGTATGATAAGCGTGACGGGGGATTAATACTGCATTTCCATGCATGAGCCTGAGCTTTTGCATGTTTCCTGATTGAGTTACCCATTGGTTCTTTGTACGTCCACAATATGTGGTTGTATAAGGAGGATTTAATGAAGAGATGAATCCCGAAATGATAGCCTGATGCTTTTTCTTTTGGGAGCAATGTAAAAGATGGTTTATGGCATTGCTTGTCAGCATGGTGTCGTCGTTGAGCCAGAGATAAAAATCATAGTCTTTCTCCTTTTGTGCGGCTTTCCATGCTTCGTACATACCTCTGTTCCAATAAAGTTGGCCGTTTCCTTTGATGATAGTGGCATCGGGGATGGTTTCATGAACGCCTTCTGCCGTATGGTCAGTACAGCCATCATCTGTCAAATACACGTGCCACTTGACGTTAGGGCCTATCTTTTGCTCTTTTAAGTGTTCAAGGCATTGGACCGTTTTTTTGCGTCTGTTGTGAACGGTTAATAGGATGGCTATATGTATCATGTTATTATTGGATATTTATCTTGTTTTTTATGGGATTATTCCAAAAGTCTATGTATTTAGAGGCTACTTTGATGTGGTCATGGTGTCGTTCTACGTACAATCTGCTTTCGGCAGATAAACGGGGCAGTTCTTCTGGGTGTAGTATCAGTTCTTCTAGTTTGTGATAAACGTCCTCTTCGTTAGGAAGTACATTGACAATGGGAAAAAGTTCCTTTTCGTTCAATATTTCATAATTTTCAGGTTCTCCTCCTCCGACAAGAATCAAGCCTTTGGCCATGGCTAACAGGGCATTCATGGCGGGGGTGTATGAATATAATTGATCAAGGATAACGTCGGATGAATCCATCAAATGCTGGTACTTGTTATAAGGTACAGATTCAGCTTTGATGATTTCACATTTTGTAGGGTGATTTTTATGTATGCGTTCGAGTGCGCGTAACATAATGTCAGTACCTTTGTATTCGTTTCGGGCCTTTTGGATACCGATGAAGAAACGTACCGGCTGGCTGTGGGAGGTTCGTCGTAGTGGGCGAACGGTATGTTGTCTGATGTCTATGGGGAATGGTATGAATGTCGTTTTATGTGGGAAATGCAATTTATAGCAGGCATAGTATTCGTATAAACCTGTAGGGATGCCGTCGCAATCGGTGGCAATGTATTGGTTTAATTTTCCTTTTTCACCATGTATCCAATCCGCTATTTCATGACGTATGTTTTCACTGTCGCGTAATGTCGTGCCGAAGTTGAAGTCTGAGTAACGGAATGTTTGAGTTTTTCTGCAGGTGTGTACCCAGTAGTAGTCCATACCATATCCTCCAAGAAAAAACTTTTTGTTGTGTTTACGAAGATAGTTGTATATGGCATATGTGCGTTCGGCCTTTAATTCCAAAAAACAAGGGTTGATGAGTTGCACTACATCGTATCCGCGTAAACGGGGGAGATGATAGAGCAGTTGGGTGTAATATTTTATTCCGTCCAATCTTCCAGTGGTCTTACGTACGATAGAAATGTCTCGTGAATAGTTCTTCCATCCGTCTCCATCTGATAGTACACACACTTCGTGCCCCAAAACGCGTAATCCTTCAGCAAGGGTCCAATGTACGTTGCTATATTCTCCTAATAATAGTATTTTCATTATTTGAAACATAAAACTTCCACAAAGATAGGTGATTTTTGTGAATAATGTACTATCTTTGCCCGATATTGTTCAATAATATGTATAAAAGCGAGGAGAGAAAGCGGAAATCGACCTATGACCATGTCATCAAGTATACGGGTCTTTTTGGAGGTGTACAAGGCGTGAGCCTGTTTACCGCTATCTTGCGTAACAAGCTGGCTGCTGAGATATTGGGACCAGCCGGTTTGGGTATAATTTCGTTATATAACTCTGCAGCCAATCTGTTGAGCAATTCCACCAATTTCGGTATTTCGTTCAGTGCTGTCCGTCATGTTTCTGAATTGTATGAACAGGGTGACAAGGATGCGTTAGACAAGTTTATACAGGTTGTCCGCACATGGAGTATGGCAACGGCTCTGCTGGGTATATTGGTATGTTGCCTGTTTTCTCCCCTGTTGTCCCATTATTTTGATGGAGAATTAGATTGGCTTTCCTTTGTATATTTCTCTCCTGTTGTAGGTATGATGGCCATAACGGGTGGTGAGTTGGCCATATTGAAGGGTACCCGCCGGTTGCGCCGTGTGGCTATGCAGGCGTTGATTAATTCCTTCTGTGCATTGGTCATTTCCGTTCCGTTGTTCTATTGGTGGGGCGAGGATGCAATCCTGTGGTCGCTTCTTCTTGTAGCAATGTCAACCATGCTTACCACTATCTATTTTTCTTTCGGCAGCCATCCGTTCACTTTCAATTGCAATTTGAAGTATTCCTATACAGAGGGTAAGCGGATGATTAGTTTGGGAATGGCCTTTATCTTTGCCGGAATATTGGGTTCAGGAGTTGATTTCTTGATACGTGCTTATATGATGAAGGAGGGTTCTGAAGCCGTTGTGGGCATGTACAATGCCGGATATTTGCTGACGGTGACGTATGCGTCGATGATATTTACAGCAATGGATGCCGATTTCTTCCCTCGTTTGTCTGCTGTTAACCATGATATAGGGCAGGCCAACATTGTCATCAATCGTCAGATAGAGGCTTCCATATTGTTGATATCTCCCATGTTGGTGGCGTTGATGGTGGCATTGCCTGTCTTGTTGCCTCTTTTTTATAACGAAGAGTTTTTGCCGGTGATAGGAATGGCTCAATGTGCTATCTTTGGTATGTATATGCGTTCGATTGCTTTGCCGATTTCTTACCTATCTCTTGCGAAAGGACGTTCATGGGTGTATCTGTTTACGGAAGCGGTTTACGATGTTGTGGCGGTACTTGTGATTATATTCGGCTATTCTGTAGGAGGATTGCGTGGTGCGGGTATCGCCTTGTCCTCTGTGGCCGCTTTTGACCTGCTTTTGGTATGGGGTACAGCTCGTTGGGTATATGGTTTTTCTCTCTTTGGTAAAGCGCTGAAACTTTTGTTTTTACAACTTCCTTTGGGTGTGTTGACTTTTTTGGTAACCATATCAGCTGAAGGTTTTCTCTATTGGCTGTTGGGCGGATTGTGTGTCTGTTGTTCGGGTTTTCTTTCTTTCCGTATTCTGCATAGAGAGACTACTTTGCTTCAGACTTTGTGGGAGAAGATTACGAAACGGTTGGGTAAACAATGAAAATCTCGGTACTTGTTGCGGTATATAATGCGGCCGACTATTTGTCTGTCTGCCTGGATTCACTGGTCAATCAGACACATCGCGATATTCAGGTCATTTGTGTTGATGATGCTTCTACAGACAATTCGTGGCAGATACTTGAGGAGTATGCTTCACGCGA
Organism: Phocaeicola sp.; assembly: GCA_045647865.1. GTDB lineage: Bacteria > Bacteroidota > Bacteroidia > Bacteroidales > Bacteroidaceae > Phocaeicola_A. The sequence goes on along the minus strand of JAZRMW010000057.1, from coordinate 18,012 downwards.
TGAACGTATTGTCCTTTTGCGTCATACTGAGAACAAGGGGGTGGCAGAAACGCGGAATAGCGGATTGCTTGTGGCAGATGGTGATTATGTGACCATGTTGGACAGTGATGATTGGTTGGAAACGGATGCATTGGAGCAAGCGTGCAAGGTGGCAGAGTCGGACGATGATAACGATTGTGTATTGCTGGATGTCTGCTATTTTGATGAGGAGACAGGAGAGGGGACCAGGTATGAATACCGTTCCGACGAGAAATCGTTTACAGGCAAGGAGGCATTCCGATTAAGTCTTGACTGGAGTATCCATGGCTTGTACATGGTCAGACAATCCATTCATCGTCGATATCCCTACGATGCGACCTGTCGGCTCTACAGTGATGAAAACACGACCCGTTTGCATTTCCTCCATTCTCGCAAGGTGGTCCGTTGTAAAGGAGTCTATTATTATCGCCAACATGCAGCTTCTATGACTCATGCCGTTACTCCTTTGCGTTTCCTTTCTTTGGCAGCTCACTATAGCATGAAGCAATCCATGATTGCTGAGAGGGTAGAGGATACGCTTCTTGACCGGTACGAAGAGTACCGTTGGCGCAACATGGTCAGCCTCTATGTCTTTTATCGGTTGCACAATCATGTTTTTTCACCCGATGAACGCCGCTCCATCTTGAAGGATATGCGTCATTTCCACGCAACGATTGAACCTCACCGTCTGCCCAAGGAATTAAGGTACAAGTTCGGTTATATCCCTTCTCCGTCATTTCCCCTTTTATATGAATGGCAAATCTGTACGTATTTGTCAATCAGACGTTTATTCTATCATCTTTGCGGAAAATCTTCTCCTGAGGAATTGAGGTAATGCTCCTCCTTTGCATGGTGTTTGGTTTTGCCTTCCAAGATCCTGTCTTTTATTGCTCAAGAACCCATATTGGGCAAGTCAAACTCCTTGATTCTTGAAGCGTCTCACTGTGGTGATACGCTTGTATTACCACAGTGAGAAAGTTATATCACCCACGTGATACGTCCGTATCACCCTTGTGAGACGCTTTAAAAATTAGGGCGGGTGGGACGTTCAACGTAGGTGTCTGACTTGTTCAATATGGGTATTTTGTCAAGTGGGGACTGCATAGTTATGCATTTTTGCTTGTATATTGTTAAAAACAGTCTTAAATAGTGTGATAGTTTAAATAAAATTTGACCGAATGGTATAATTGTTGTATTTTTGCCACGTAATTGTGTAAAATCGCTTTGGTGAAGAATTTGAAGTGTACGGGTATGCACAAAGTAGGAGATTTGTGCGTATCTGTGTTTTTTGTTGAAGTTTTAAGAATCAAAATAAAATAAAAAATAGCTTATGAAAAAAAACTACCTTAAATGCGTGGCTTTGTTGTTGGGATTGACACTGAGCGTAAACGCTTTGGCAGAAAATGCTGGCTTGAAAACCAAGGCTGTGTATTCGTATGGTGCAATTTTGGATGGGGGATTCAGTGTTCTCCCTACAGCTGTTGTCCGTTCTTTTTATGATGTGAATAATCGTTTGGTACGTATGGTGGAGGCTGACATTATGTTGGCAGATTCTGAAGGAACTCCTGAAGTAGAAGTTCCTGGACAAGAAATCCCCAAACTGTATTCTGCTTATGAATACGATGAGAAGGGTGTGTTGCAGAAAGTTCGCACTCGCAAGTATGGTCTCTATAGTGCCTTTGAACGTGCATGGACTGATTTTGTGGATGCAGAGACTTATGAGTATGACACCAAAGGCAAATTGGTGAAAAAGAGCGATGCCACATACATTACCACTTATAAGTGGGAAGGGGAAAATATGGTAGAGGAAACTGCTCATTACACCAAAGATGGTGCATGGAGTAGTACCATCAAATACACTACTTTTGTTGAAGGAGTGGACAATATGCCCGTGAGTGCTTTATTTAGTGATAAATGGAAGAATAATCGCATTTATGAATATGCGTATGACGAAGCCGGTAACAAAGTAAGATTTGCTGAGTATAAGGTTATTAATGCCGAATTGTCTGATAAAGTCCTTGTGGCAGGTGAAAAGGGTGACCTTTATGCTGAGACAACGTGGACATACGTAGAGGGTATCTTGACGGATGAGGTCAAGGGATATTGGAATAGTGGCAAACAGGTTGTTGATCCTTCGACCAAAATTGCTTATGAGGTGAAAGCTGATACTACAACCATTTCCACTTATCAATATTTCAATGGTGCTTGGGGACGATATGGAGGCCCGAAGAAATCGGTTGTTGGTGTAGTAGATAATGCCACTTCAGCTACAGGTTTGACTGTAACAGAGGTTGAAGGCGAAATAAATACTGTCTTGGTGAAGGCTACAGCTCCTGTGGGTGCTTCTACTGAAGGATGGAATATCTTCCGTAACGGAATGTGCCTCGGTTCGGTATCGTTGGTTGATGGTGTGTTGACCTATCAAGATAAAGAAGTGCCCAATGGAAGATGGGACTATTTCTTCCAACAAGCTGATGGCAATACAAGTGAGGTGGTGGAGATTACATTGGATTCAGAACTTCCGGCTGTTGAAGATGTCGTATTCTTGAAAAATTCATTGAACGCTACAGGTGATTACGAGATTATTTTTACATGGGATGCTCCTAATACCACACTTCCTATCTTGGGATACAATGTCTATGCCGATATTCTTTCATACGAAACAAATCCTGCTCCCGAGAATGGTATGGTGATGATTCCTACGGAATTGGCTTTAGATACACTTACTTGGATGGCTGCCGAAACCAATCTTTACCATGAGATTTATGTAGAGACTGTTTATTCTATCGGAAAGTCACGCAGTAAAGCTATTCCTGTTGAATTGCTGCAGGCTGATAAGATGCTGAAAGTGGTGATGACTATGGGTGATGCTATGGGTAGTGCCAATGATAATGAGCCATCCAAAGCCGAAACCTATTACTACGATGCTGATAATAAGTTGGTTCGTAAAATGATTTATGGCAAATTGTTAGGCGACGATGAAGATGACCCCGATCAAATCTATAAGGCTGGCGATTGGGTGCCTATGACTTATACTGCTTATGATTACAATGAAAAGGGACAATTGATTCACACTCGTGAACGTCAATATGGAATGTATAGCGGTTACAACAAAGTATGGAATGAATTTGAGGAAACTGGTTCATTCTCATATGATGAAGAGGGCCGATTAAAAGAGGATACTACAACCAATCGTGTATATCACTATGAATACGATGCGAACAATAATGTAGTGAAGGAGACTTATGCCAATAGCCGCAATGTAATCATCTATCACAAATATTGTAGTGATTTTGTGGAAGGACTCGTCAATTGTCCCCAATATGCTTTTGCCAATAGCCCTTATGGATTAACGGTCAATGACCGTATCTATGAATACACCTATGACAATAGAGGTAACATGTTGACTTGCCGTGCTTATAAGTACGACAATTCTACAATGGTCAAAGATGACGAAGGAAATGTAATTGGTGCTGATAAAGGAACGCTTGATTACGAAGAGATATGGACTTACGAGAAAGGTATTCTTGTCCAGTACGAGAAAAATATCTGGAAGACAAACAAAGATGCTTTTGAACCTAAAACTCGCATTGAATATACTCAAACAGAGTTGGGCACAAAAGCCGTTACTTGGAATTATTCAATAGGTATATGGGCCAAGGGGAGTACTTCGCAAGTTATTTGGGAAGTTCCTTTTGATGGAAAAGCAGCTTCTGATTTGAAGGTTGAGTTGGTAGAAGATAAAGTGAATACTTTGTCTCTGAAAGCCATGAAACCTGCTGGTGTAACCACTACATGGAATGTCTTCAGAAATGGTGTGAAGATAGGACAGGCTGTTCCTGAAAGCCGTTATTTGGTTTATGAAGATGCGAATGTACCCAATGGCCATTGGGATTATTTCATCCAAGCTGAGGATACACATGGAAATTTTGGTGTAAATGTTTCTAATGTAGTGGAATTGGATGTTTACACTGAATTGCCTGCCGTTACAGACATCAAAGTCGTGAGCAACCATTATAATGATGTACAGGATTATGAAGTTGTACTTGATTGGGAGGCTCCTGTAACAGATTTGCCAATTATGGGATACAATATGTTCGTTGATGTAAAAGACATTACTAAGAACCCTTCACCCGTAAATGGACTTAAAACATTTGAGGAAACATCCTACACCTATACAGCGGCCAATGATGTAGACGTTAACAAAACCTTCATGGTAGAAACTGTATATAATATAGGTAAGGTAAAGAGTGAAGCTATCGCGGTAGTATTGCAGAAGGAGGATCCTCAAGGTCTTTCTGACATTACTGTTGCTGGTATGTTGATCCTTTCAGGTAGAACCCTTTGGGTGAATGGTGAATACCGTTCTTTGAACCTTTATGCAACCGATGGTGCTATGGTTGGTAATTACGGTCAATTGACAAAAATCGACCTGTCAAACTTGGCTAGTGGTGTCTATGTCGTGCATGTTGACACTACTGATGGTAATTTGATTGGTAAGATTGTCTTGAAATAAATCATAACTCTTTCAAAAAAGTAAAATGAAAGTAAAGCATATCATATTATCAGCATTCTCTGCCTTGTGTACATTTTCTGTCATGGGGCAGGAGGAATGTCTGAATGTAGATTTTTATGACGGAATTCCAGAGAATTTTACTCTTGTCTGTTATGATGAGAATCCTGTCAAAAGTCAGGATTTCAAGAAATTAAATACAAACAAGGAGTGGTTTGGTTCATTGGTGAAGAATGGTGGGGATGATTATGCTGCTGTCAGTATTTCACGTCGTACTTACGATTTCCCGACTGACAATTGGATGATAACTAATCGTTTGACATTGCCTACGGAAAATGTTTGTTTGAAATGGACTGCTCGTGCATTACATTATCATTTGAGAGACGGATACAAGGTGATGATTTCCACCACTGGTAAAGAATATTATGACTTTGAGGAATTATTCTCAGTCGAAGAAGAGGAATACTTGTGGACTAAGCATTATGTCTCGTTGGAGAAGTATGCCGGCAAAAAGGTTTATATAGCCTTTGTGCATGATAGCTACAATAAGTTCTTATTGGCAATTGATGATATTTTTGTCGGACAATCTTCTAAAGCTGATTATATAGTAGAGGATAACACTCCGCACTTTGTTGGCAATGTTGGTTTTGCATCGGTGACAGGTCGTGTAGTCAATAGTGGTTTGAAATTAGAAAATACTCCTTTGACTTGCTTGGTGAATGACACCCTCTTACTCACTCAATCAGATGGATTAGAGATGTGGATGCCGGGTGTTGAGCAGGAGTACGTTTTTGATGTACCTGTTCAAGTCGGTAAAGCTACATCATACAAACTGATGGCGGGTGAAACTGTAATTGTAAAGGATAGCATCATTTGTTCACATTTTCCCCGTACTCTTTTGTTGGAAAAAGCAACTGGTACATGGTGTGTGAATTGTCCCGAAGTTATATCCTTTATCCAAGAATTGGAAGAACGATATGAAGACCAAATTGTCTGTGTAGAGGCTCATTGGGGACCTCCTGAATATGGAAAAGATCCTTTCCATTATTCACCATATACGACAGGAATGAAAGTGAATTCTTATCCAACTGTACGCCTCAATCGTGATAGCAGTACTCCCATTACCGGTGGAACACCTGCTCAGAATTTAGCGAAGTTGAAAAAACTATTGAGTAAGCCTACTGTAGCAAAGATTGAAATGGAAGTCGCTTATGAAGGGGTCGATACGATTATGACTTCATCCAAAGTTACTTTTGCAAATGAGACCGATAACTCCACTGGCAAGTATCGTGTAGGATATGTCTTGATAGAAAAGGAAATTCAGTCAGATTCTGTGTTTCAGATTAACGGTGTGAATAATTATGCCCAAGGAGAATTTTACTACATGAAATCTCCTGTACCTACTGATTTGATGTGGTACACAAATGTCGTTCGTAATGAAAATAAGGCATTCTTGGGAATAAAAGGATGTTTGCCTTCAACGATAGAGGCTGGTATAGAGTACACTGTAGATGCTAAGATGGGGATTCCTTCGTCTGTATATGACAAGAATAAATTGGCAATAGTTGCCATTGTTATGAATTATTATACTGATGAAGTTTTGAATGTCGTAGAGGTAAAGATTCCAGAAAATCCATATAAGATTCATTTCAAGGAGAAAAAAGAAGAGAATGTGGAAATTTCAGTGGAAGCCGGGCGATTACAAGTGAGATGTCCGCTTCGGGATGCTTTTACTTTGGAAGTCATTTCGGTTGATGGACGTCAGGTTTCAACCTTCGTAGGTGAAGGAAGTGGACAATTTGATTTGTTACAGATGGTACAGCGTGGACTTTATTTTTTGCGCATCAAACAAGAAGGTCGCATTTGGGTTGAAAAAATAATGTTTTGATAAATAATAATAAATCACATATCTAAAGATGAAGAAATTAAATTTGATTTTAGGTGCTTCGCTCTTTGCTTTGGGAGTATCGGCACAGGAAGTATCTCCTCAGATACTGGTCGGGCCAGATGTACTTGTCGAGTATCAGTTGGTAAGTATGTCTGCCAATGGTAAATGGGCTTGTGGAAACATCAATGATGGCGATGGCCGTGGTTTCCTTTGGGATATTGAGAATAATGAAATCATTCAAATTGCAGCAATTGGTACAACTGCACCTGTGCTTGATGTAGCAAATGATGGAACCATGGTTGGACTCTTTACAACGAATGAAGCAACTTCCAATGGTGCAGCTACGGAAGTGGGCGGTTATTACAAGGATGGCAGATGGCACTATTTGGAAGATTGTGCCATATTGAATGGAATGAGTGACAATGGCCAATATTTTGCTGGTGCTTCATATATAAATGGAATTTGCCATGCAACTACTTGGAATATCAATGGCGAAAAGACCGTTTGGGCAAAAGGTATTGTGGGTAATGCTTATGATGTGACCAATGATGGAGCCATGGCTTGTGGATGGGGAAATCATCATTTGAAGGCTAACCGAACACCGACTTTATGGGCACCCGATTCCATTATGTTGGATTATAACAATATTGGCCCAAATTCGCTGGCGTGGAGTTTTTCTCCAAATGGTAAGAAGGTTTTGGGTGACTTTGTTATCTATGATGTTGAAACTAAAAAGAAAACTCCAATTGATATATCTCAGTTTGTAGGTTTTAAACTTTATCGTGTTACCAATGAAGGCATTGCTGTAGGCGAATATATGCGTGGTTTTGGCGATATGAATCGTGCAGCAATTGTAATCAATGGTGAAGTGTTTGATTTGCAGGAGTATTTGGTAAATAAGGGAGTAGATCTTACTGGATGGACGCTTATTCAATGTGATGGTATTTCCGAAGACGGACAGACTTTTGCCGTGAATGCTTATGACAAAAACAGTATTCCTCGTCCTCTTATTATCCGTTTGAATGCCAATCTTACCAATCCTGCTCCAACTTCTTTTAAGGTTGCGCATTTCGAAGGTACATCTGTTTGTCGTTTGACATGGAAAGCTCCTCTTGCCAATGCTGAAGGAGTGAAAGGGTATCAGGTATGGCGTAATGGTGAGAAGTTGGCTCAACTCTCAGCAGGAGAGTATATGTATTATGATAATGAAGTTTCAAACGGAACTTATGAATATGCTGTTTCTGCTATTTATGAAGCTACAGAATCGGAGAAATCACAAACTGCAGAAATAAAGGTTTCTGATTTCGTATATCGTGCGCCTCGTCATTTGAAAGCTGTTGCTTCAGGAGTTCGTGATATGCGTCTCTCTTGGAATGAGCCTCTTGCCAATCGTCCGGCATTGAAGTATGGATCGAGTGGTGATAATGTCATCTCTTTTGGTGGTGGTGACTATTCGTTTGAGCAGGCTGTTCGTTTTGATGCAGTTGATTGGTCTGTTTATGGTAATCAAGTGACTGATGTGACATTCTATCCGATGAGCAAACAAAATAGCTGGACGGTGAATTTCTATACAGCAAAGGATACTGCTTTGTTTGCTTCTGAGAAGCTGGATGACAGCAATTTGACATTTGGTGTGGAGAATACCATTAAATTGAAGACACCCGTTACATTGCCTGCTAATGAAGATATTTATGTCGGTATTTTTGTGGATGTAACAGGATTTGGTGGATATCAGACAATCGGTTCTATCTTTGGAAAGTATAATAAAGCTGGATACACCGATTTGATTCGTCGTAAGGGTGAAAAATCATTCATGTCTCTTTATGAGTATGCTATTAATGATGTGAAAGGTGCTTATGAATATCCTATCACATTCCCTATTGGTATGTGTATGGCTCATTCTAATCCGTCAATTTCTGGGGAAGTCGTATCTTACAAGTTATATACTAATGGTCAAGAGGTCGCTACTACTGATTTGTTGAATTATCGTCATAAGAAATTGCCGAATGGTGATTATCGCTTTAGTGTATCAGCCGTTTATGCGGATGGTAAGGAGAGCGAGCAAATTTATGTAGATAGAACGATGGTTGAAAATACTGCGGCTTACAAGGCTATTACTGAATTGAAATATTACACATTGGATGGTAAGACCCTTCAGTTGGAATGGGATGAACCCGTAGATGATGACGAGACATATATATCTTATGCTGGAGAAAACAATGCTGGTGGTTTGGCTCCTTCAGCAGGTAATGGATATAGTGCTTTGTATGCTTCTGTCTATGACAAGGATAATTTGGGTGACTATATAGGATATCAGATTACTGATATTCGTTTTTATCCTACCTCTGATGCAGAGTTTGCTCTCGTTATCTTGGAAAATGGTAAGCAGATTGTTTGGAAAGATTTGGAACGTAACACTGGATATACAAAGGGCTTGTGGAATGTGGTGAAATTGGATGAGCCTATTACTGTCAAGGAGGGTGCAGAGTACACTCTTATTGTTGACTGTTACGATGTAAATCCAGGTGAGGCTCCTATTGGTATGGATAATCAACTTGCTTTCACTAATGAATCAGACCTTTATTCTGTGGATGGTGGTGAGACCTTTACTTCTGTAAGTTCAATGGAAACAGAGGACCTTTATGGTAACTGGTTGATGGGTATGATTATTCGTTCTCCGGAGGTTTATCCTTTGCCTATTGAAGGGTACAATGTCGTTGTGTCTCGCAAGACTGTAAACGATACTCCTCTTACTGAAACTTCATATTCTTATGAAACTACAGAAAATGCTACTGTTCAAGTACGTGTAAATGTCCTTTATGAAGGCTTGGATGAAGCGGTTACTGGTACTATGTTTTTTGTAGATATGGCTACTGGTATTGAGAACTTGGATAATGACATAATCCTTATTGAAACTACAGCTAATCAAGTGACTGTATTGGGTGGTGATGTGACTGATGTGAAGGCTTATAGTTTGGCTGGAGCATTAGTAGCACATACAGAAGGTGCTATTTTGGATATTGCTCATTTGGAGTCTGGTATTTATGTGTTGCATGCTGTTGTTGACGGAAAGGATATGCAGCGTAAAATTCAAATCAAATAATTTTAATCGTATTAAACGGTCTTTTGTGTTCAATAATTATATGTTAATTTATTGAAGCAGGAGACCGTTTTATTTTAAGCTTTTATTGGTATAAATCTATGAGAATTTTGAATAAGCATTTATTTGCAGCCTTTACTTTTTTGTTTGCAATAACATCTGTTGCAGCTCAAGTAACCATTGGTTATACAAATGGAAAGTTGAATAAGAATGATATTATTCGCTTTGGTTCTACAGAAAAACAGGGTATGGCTTTTTATGTGGATGCAGAAAAGGCAGCCTTGTTAAAAGGGGCTTCTGTAGAAAGTTTCTTGACTTATGTAAGTACTACTCAAGTAACTAAAGGAAGATTCTTTATTACTAGAGAATTAGGCGGTACATCTCTTTTTGAGATGAACTTCAAACCTGCTTCATCGCGTGAAAAAATGTATGAATACCCATTAGAAAGCGTTTATGTATTGGATGGAGAGCCTTTCTATGTTGGACATATAGTTGAAGTAAGTACTTCTTATAAACCGCTCTCTTTTGATTTGAGTAACAATTTTGAAGCCGGAGTATCATGGGCATACAAGGAAGGTGAATGGGTGGATGTATCTCAACAGGGATTTGGTGCTCCAAATATTCAGATGAAAGTGTCAGGGATTGAGAATTTTATTGATTTAATGGTAAAACCTATCGTTCCAGTTGGTTATCAAGTTGCAGGAAAGGCGCAGGTCTTCAATGGTCAGGTTTTCAATTTTGGAACAGAGACCATTACTTCGTTTGATCTTACTTGTAAGGTTGGTAATGCAGCACCTGTCACTACTCAAGTGACTGGCCTTTCTTTGGCAAGTGGCGCTACGTATGACTTTACACTTCCCGAATATTTGACCGATGAATCAGGTTCATTGGATTTGGAAATAGAAGTTTCTAATGTGAATGCTAATGTGGATGTTGAGTTGTCTGATAATAAAGCTAAAAGTTCTGTATTTTTCTATCCTGCAGGTGTAGAAAAGAAAATATTGGTAGAAGTCTTTACGGGCCAAGCTTGTGGAAACTGTCCTGCAGGACATACCAATTTAGCCAATGCTATGAAGGGGATTGAGGATGAGTTTATAGAGGTTGCTCATCATGCGGGGTATTACCCCGATCAGTTTACCATGGCGGAAAGCTATTCATACACATGGTTGTATGGTACTTCAGGAACCTATGCACCTGCGGGCATGTTTAATCGTACACTTGTCAATGATGTCAGTGCTACATCTGTAGTGTTTGCTACTACAGATGCTTCTGCAACAAAAAGTGCAGTGCAAGCATTTAGAAATACTCAGCCTTATGTGGGTATTAAAATGTATAACGAAATAGATGAAACAACCCGTACCGGTAAAGTAACGGTGGACGTATATACGTATGTTGTACCAAGTAATTCAATGCATACACTCAATGTGTGGTTGGTACAGGATGGACTTGTTGGTATGCAAGCCAGTGGTGGAAGTCAATATACCCATAATCATGTGTTTTGTGGAACATTGAACAACAGTGCTTGGGGACAACAAATCATATTGAAAGCAGGAGAAACTCACCGTTATACTTTTGATTATAAAGTTCCTGAAGCTATGACTGTAACTTATGGAAGTTATGAAGGGGCAACCTTTAATGCTATATTGTCGAATATGCAAATAGTTGCTTTTGTTAGTGATTTTAGTGATAGTGATCCTACAGCATGTAATGTGTACAATGCTGCAAAAATTCCTGTGACTACGAATATATCTCCTGATGGAATTGAATCATCCGTTGTTTCCGAACGTGTACCTATTTTCTCTTTTGATGGTGTAAGAATGCATATTTCAGGTGATTTTCAACAAGTAGAGTTCTATACGGTATCAGGAGCATTCGCTGGCTCCTTGAATCAAGATGAACATACATTCTATCTTCCTGCTGGGCTTTATGTCGTGCGTACTCTGTTGTCTTCAGGAGGTGTAAATATTCAGAAACTGCTTATCAAGTAATCTGTCATTCGAATGAAACGATTATCAATCATAGTAATAACCTTGCTTGCCTCTGCATCATTTTTGGTGGGGCAAAGCAAGGTTTCGCCTTTTACAGCAAACTATATCATTGCGAATAGGAGTAAGAATGTGACACGTTCATCCCTTGATGAAACTAAAGAGGTTGTGAGTGCATATTTGCATGTTACTGATAATCCCGATATCTCTTCTTTAGAAAATTTGGGAGTGAAGATAACTCTTCAACTTGATGGTATTTTGACTGTACGTATGCCGTTAAGTGTTATTCCTTTTTTGGAAAAAATGCCATTTATCAAATACATTCAATTGGGAACTCCTATACAGCCCATGTTAGATAAAGCACGTTCTTCAGCTGGAGTAGATAAGGTGTTGACAGGTGAAGGGTTGAGCATGCCTTACACAGGAAAAGGGGTGGTAGTAGGCATTATCGACGGAGGATTTGATTACACTCATCCAGCTTTTACAAATGATGAAACCGGTATTACACGCATCAAGCGTGTTTGGGAACAGGGAAGTACAGAGGGAACTGCTCCTACAGGTTTTGGATATGGTATAGAATTGACTACTGAAGATGCTATATTGGCAGCCAAGGCTGATATTACTACCCAATCTCATGGTTCACACGTGGCTGCTATCGCTGCTGGTGCCCATCGGGTAAAAGATAATTTGTACTATGGCATTGCCCCTGATGCAGAGATTGTATTGGTCAGCAAAGGCCCTATTACAACGAATAGTGCTAATATATCTGATGCTATTGCTTATATCTATAATTATGCAGACTCTGTTGGCAAACCCTGCGTGATAAATATGAGTTTAGGGTGGCATCAAGGTCCTCATGATGGAACTTCGCCTTTTGACCTTGTTGCCGACCAACTTCAGGGTGAAGGACGTATTCTTGTAGGTTCAATGGGTAACTACGGAAATGATGCTGTCCATGTTAGTAAGACATTTGCATCTGCTGATGATACTCCGATGCAAGCAATGGTTTCTTACAAAATTGCTCCGACGGCTGATAAAGTCGGGGGTGAAATAGATATATGGGGTGACAAGGGGATGGAATTCGACCTTCAAGTAGTTGTAACACGTCCATCTGATGGTAGCCAACACTCTGCATCAGAAGTGATGTCTATAACAGCTTCGTCTGGCAGTGCTACTCAAGAATTTACTCTAAGTGGTCGTATCAAGGGTAATGTCATAATCTCTACAGAAATGAATCCCATCAATGGTAGGCCCCATGCTTTTTTGACATTGGGAGTAGAAAGTCGTGCAATGGGTATGACTGTTGGTATGGTTGTTACACCCCGGACTGCAGGTACAGTACATGCATGGACTGATGCCACATTTACAACTTTTGAGACTGAAGTTCCCGAAGGGTGGATACCCGGTAATAAGGAGCGGACTTTGTGTGAAATAGGTGGAACAGGAAAGAATATCATTTCTGTAGGTGCTTATGTAAGTAGCAATACATACAAAGAACTGGGAAGTAGTCAAGTCAAATTGACAGGTGAGGAATTAGGTACCTTGGCTACATTCTCAAGTGTGGGTCCTACGATTGACGGACGTATGAAGCCTGATGTGATTGCTCCAGGAACATTCATTGCATCTGCAGTCAATTCGTATGATGCTTATCGTTCATCTTATCCGACAGCATCAGCTGTAATATGGAATGAAAATAGCTACAGCTACTCCTATATGCAAGGAACATCGATGGCTGCTCCTTTTGTTACTGGAGTGTTGGCAACTTGGTTGCAAGCTTGTCCTCAACTCGATTCAGAACAGATTCGTGCCGTGTTGCAAAAAACAGCAAGGAATGATGAATACACTAATTCTATGACTTGTGGGTATGGCAAGATTGATGCGTTTGCAGGTTTGAAGGAGGTGTTGGATTTAGTTAGTAATGTAGAAAAAAATACTTTTGACAATCCTGGATTGTTTGTACAAACTTCAGCAAATGGTATAAATCTCTGTTTTACTCGTTCTGAAAAGAACCTTGTCATAGAACTTTATAATCCAATCGGAACAAAATTGCAATGTATGACATTTGATTCTGTTGATACGGGGGATAGTTATGCAATACCTATTTGTGAAGGTTTTCATGGAATATATTTGCTGCGAGTTTGTGATAAAACATACAAGTTTGCATTTTAATAAAGAATCATAGATATGGCAGAGTGGAAGAAATTGAAAAATCCTTGGTTGGGATGTGAAGGATATAATTGTTTTGGTTGTGCTCCATCTAATCCCTATGGCGTGAAAATGGAATTCTATGAAGTGGGAGATAAAATAGTGAGTAGATGGAAACCTGTTTCACAATTTCAAGGATGGATAGATACATTACATGGTGGAATACAAGCCGTTTTGTTGGATGAAATTTGTGCATGGGCGGTGATGCGACAGGCACAGCGAGCTGGTGTCACTTCAAAGATGGTGACTCAATATAAGCGCCCTATATCCACAAATGAAGAGTATATTGACATTGAAGCTCATGTTGTGGAACAGCGTCGGAACATCTTTATTGTAGAGGCTGCAATCTATAATATGGCTGGTGAATTGTGCAGCAGTGCGGAGTGTACTTATTTTACATTTCCTCCAGAGAAGGCTCGTACAGAAATGGGTTTTGAAGGATGCGAAATAGAAGAATGATTTTCAAAAAGAGTAAATAAATGCAAGATTTTTTGTTTGAATACTTGCATTTGTCAATCAAAAGCTGTAATTTTGCAGCAATTTTAAAGAAATGAGAAATGAATCTGAGCATAATACATCATCATTATCATCATTCCCATCGAATAATTCGGTAGGCCGATAGAGGTGTTTGTGTCGTATGTATCAGAGATACAATCAAAAGAGAGCCTTGCCGAATGGAAGGCTCTTTTTTTAGTATAAATAGGAATAAGAAAAATAGAAAATAATAACTATGTTAAGAATTGCAGTACAATCCAAAGGTCGTCTGTACGAAGAGACGATGGACCTGTTGCGTGAAGCTGATATCAAGTTGAGTTCCTCTAAGCGAACTTTGTTGGTACAATCTACAAATTTCCCTATCGAAGTGCTTTTTCTGCGCGATGATGATATCCCTCAATCAGTAGCCAGTGGAGTGGCTGACCTCGGTATTGTGGGTGAGAATGAATATCTTGAACGGAAGGAGGATGCTGAGATCGTCCGCCGTTTGGGGTTCAGCAAGTGTCGCTTGTCATTGGCTATTCCTGCAGCGATTGATTATTCCGGTTTACATTGGTTTGAAGGGAAGAAAATTGCTACCTCATATCCTGAGATTCTGAAAGATTTCATGTCAAGAAATGGAATCCATACAGATATTCATGTTATAACTGGTTCGGTGGAGATTGCTCCTGGTATCGGATTGGCAGATGCTATTTTTGATATTGTAAGTTCTGGTTCGACATTGGTAAGCAACAATCTGCGTGAAGTCGAAGTCGTGATGAAGTCAGAGGCATTGCTCATTGGTAATAAAAACCTCTCATCAGAAAAACGTGAGGTGCTTGATGAACTTTTGTTCCGTATTGAGGCAGTCAAGATGGCCGAGGACAAGAAATATGTATTGATGAATGCTCCTACAGCTAAATTGCAGGAAATTATAGAAGTTCTTCCTGGCATGAAGAGTCCCACGGTGATGCCTTTGGCACAAGAGGGGTGGAGTTCTGTACATACTGTTCTTGACCAAAAGTGCTTTTGGGAGATTATCGGAAAATTGAAGGCTTTGGGTGCTGAAGGAATCCTGGTTCTTCCTATTGAGAAAATGATTTTATAAACATCTGTTCAAATGAAAATATATCGATATCCTGCTAAAGAGACGTGGAATGAATTGCTGCGTCGTCCGGAATTGGATGTAGAGGCGTTGCGTGATACTGTTAATGCTGTGTTGGCTCGTGTCCGTGCAGAGGGTGATACTGCGGTACTGGAATATGAAGAGATGTTTGATAAAGTTAAACTTGAATCTTTGTCCGTCACGGCTGAAGAGATGAAGGAAGCTGCATTTTTGATAGATCCGGAACTGAAGGCTGCAATAGAGAAGGCCCATGCTAATATAGAAAAGTTTCATGCTAATCAGCTTTTTGTTGGTCGTCAGGTGGAAACTCTCCCTGGCGTTACCTGTTGGCAAAAGGCTGTTCCTATAGAGAAGGTTGGGCTTTATATTCCTGGTGGGACGGCGCCACTCTTTTCTACCGTACTCATGTTGGCTACTCCGGCACGTATAGCTGGCTGTGGCGAGATTGTGCTCTGTACTCCTCCCCGTCGTGACGGAAGTGTGCATCCGGCTATTCTCTATGCAGCTCAAGTGGCTGGTGTTAGTCGTATATATAAAATTGGGGGTGTACAGGCTATCGGATCTATGGCCTATGGTACTGAGAGTGTTCCTAAGGTTTATAAGATTTTTGGTCCTGGAAATCAATATGTGACAGCAGCCAAGCAACAAGTGTCTTTGCGCGATGTGGCCATTGACATGCCTGCAGGTCCTTCAGAAGTGGAAGTTTTGGCTGATGCTACGGCCAATCCTATGTTTGTGGCAGCTGATTTGCTTTCTCAGGCAGAGCATGGCATAGATAGTCAGGCAGTGTTGGTGACTACTGATGAGGGATTGATTGAAAAGGTTGAGCAGGAGGTCATTCGTCAATTGGCTGCACTTCCTCGCAAAGAGATTGCAGCTCGTTCGTTAGAGAACAGCAAACTCATTCTTGTGCGTGAGATGGATGAGGCCATGGAGATGACTAATGCCTATGCTCCCGAGCATCTTATTATTGAGACAGCCGATTACCTACATTTGGCTGAACGGGTGAAAAATGCAGGGTCTGTATTTCTTGGAAGCCTATCACCCGAGAGTGCAGGTGACTATGCATCGGGTACTAATCATACTTTGCCTACTAATGGCTATGCCAAGGCTTATAGTGGTGTGAGTCTCGACAGTTTTATCCGTAAGATTACCTTCCAAGAAATCAAACCAGAAGGTATGCGCATTATTGGTCCGGTAATTGAAACTATGGCAGCTGCCGAACAGCTGGATGCCCACAAGAATGCCGTAACTGTGAGATTAGAGAGCCTATGATGAGTCCGTTTTAGGAATATCTACTTCCTATAGGATTCAAGAAAAATAATAATCAATTAATTGATAATGAACAAAACCCTACAAGAATTGGTTCGTCCCAATATTTGGAACTTGAAACCTTACTCATCAGCACGTGATGAGTATAAGGGATTCGATGCTAAGGTGTTTCTTGATGCTAATGAGAATCCTTACAATACTCCTTACAACCGTTATCCCGATCCGTTGCAGAGTGAAGTAAAGCATTTGTTAGCACCTCTGAAGGGAGTGGGTGAGGAATGTATCTTCTTGGGTAATGGTAGCGACGAGGCTATCGACTTGATATTCCGTATCTTCTGTGAACCTGGTGTGGACAATGTAGTTAGTCTTGCTCCTACCTATGGTATGTACGAAGTATGTGCTGATGTCAATAATGTAACTTACCATTCTGTGCCACTCAATGTTGAGGCTGATGGAACTTTTCGTTTCTCGGCTGAAGCATTACTAAATAAGGTGGATGAGCGGACAAAGGCTATATTTCTCTGCTCGCCTAATAATCCTACAGGTCAATGTCTGCCACAGGAGGAACTTTTGAAAGTATTAAATGAGTTTGATGGTGTTGTGGTTATTGACGAAGCATATGCCGACTTTATGTCCCAACCTTCTTTTCTTACTGTTTTGCACGAGTATCCGCGCCTCATCGTCTTGCAGACCTTCTCCAAAGCATGGGCTTGCGCAGGCATCCGTTTAGGTATGGCTTTTGCATCAGCTGAGATCATTTCCTTATTCAACAAGGTGAAGTATCCCTATAATGTAAACGTTCTAACTCAGCGTCAAGCCATAAATTTGCTCTCTACTCCCCAACGCATAACCCAATGGGTGACGGAACTGAAGGCTGAGCGTTCTCGTTTGATAAGTCGCTTGCATGAGTGTCCTGGTGTGTTACAAATCTATCCTACAGATGCTAATTTTGTACTTGTTCGCATGGTCGATGCTCCTGCTCTATATGCCTATTTGTTGACCCAAGGAATTATTGTCCGTAGTCGTCATCGTGTGTTGCTCTGCGCCAACTGTCTGCGTATTACCGTGGGGACACCCGAGGAGAATGATACTTTGTTGGAGGCTATGCAAAATTTTTAGCCATTCCTTTTGTCTTTGGGCTTGTTATTTGGCAGAAATGCGTTATATTGTCGGGGCCTCCATAGCGGGGGCCCCTTTTAATGGACGTGATGAACCTTTTTTCCTTTTTTATTGTGGATATGATATAAAGAAACATCATCGAAAAGCATGTCTTAGTTCCTTCAAAATCTAGGCGTATAGGTCAAATTGCAGGCTGAAAACAAGTATGTGTTGTTCAATAGGTCAAATTGCAGGCTGAAATTGTGGTATGTAATTTGTCTATATCAACTGATTCTATTACTTTTGCTCCGCAGTCTGAAGCATAGTGGAGCT
>JAZRMW010000056.1:0-50869 GCA_045647865.1 Phocaeicola sp. | reverse complement strand
AAATTGTTTTCAATCTTCTTCATAATCGTTATTTTTTAGAAGTTATACATCAAATTTTACAGGTGCAATCAGAGTAATGCAGATGGAAGGGTGCGCCAAGGCATTTTCTGCAAATACTCTTTTTGTTGGCAGTGGCAGCTGCTGAACGGAGTGAGAAAAGAAAAAGGAAGATTTTCATAAAATCATTGGCCAATACGGAGTAATCCCTGTAGCCCATAGACGAAATGGGCGCCGCATACTACCTTTGCAGCGGAAAAATGATGTGGCTTCGCAGGAAAAAGAACATGAAGATGGGTAGAAAACTTGTGGTGACGGTTAGATAAGGTTGCTATCTGTGTTAGAATGCTGTGGCACATTTCCATGGCGGATAAGCCGTCAAGAACGCAACGAAGAATGTATCGTGTCTGAACAGGATGGAAGCAACAGGAGCGATACACCCTTTTTGAAAGCCAAAAGGAACAATGCCATTGAGGGGGATGACGGAAGAACCGATAATGAGCAAATGATGTCAAAATGACAAGCGAATGATGGTCGCCATTCTATAATCATCCGGAAATCATGGATGAGGAAGAGAAATGGAAAGAGAAATAAAGAATGGTTGTATGCCTTTCTATAACAAGGGGTTCGGTCGCTATGGCGAATGATTTAAAGTGTAAAAGAGGATACCAACATAGCCTTTATAAGAGGTTTCGGGAAAACACACGAAATAAGAATGGAGGGTTACTCCATTCTTATATGAGCGATATAAATACATCATTCAGTCCACATCATAACCAATGAAAGTGTCATCATTTATAAGAAGATAATAATATCCATTACCACAATTTCGATATTCCTTGTTGAATCCAGCCATAACTCCTCCATCTTTTCTCGGTTCGCACCATAAAGAGCCATCGTAACCGCAAAAATCAAAACGAGGGGTAGAATAATGTTTGCCTTCTTTCAGGGCTGTTTTGAACAGGTCAATACATGAACTGCCACAATATTTTTCTATAGTGGCGAGTCTGATACATTTACCGTCAATACAATTGCCTGTTGTCAAATGGTTTTCGTAAAGTGACTTCGACAAATCAGCCTTTGCTATGTCATCCAACCAACTATTGGTGAACGATGCACATGCTGCCAATCGTTTGTATTTCAACACCAAATTCTTTTCATGCATCCCTTCATCAACCATATTCGGATAAAAGACCTTTTCTATTGTATTCCAAGCTGTGAATATATGTCCACGTTTACGTTTCCCAATGGCAATTATACCGATTGTTCCTGTATCACGGTTAATAAACAATCGTCTGCGTCTGCCCTCAATCCTTACATATAGTGTAGTAGGATTATTCTGATTCCTCAAATAGGTTTCAGCCTCATGTTGATGTTCCATTTTTTTATATGTTAGATTATACATTAGTCATAACCATCAATCACTGATGATTACCTCATCCCGATAAACGGACAGTTCCTTGCCGTTGGTCAGGCGTATCAGGATTTCTGAGCCGTATTCTTCAATGACAGTTCCTTCGGTATAACCTCTGTAGGGTACAATCAAGGTGCAGAAAGCACCGATAATGCCGGTTTCTTCACATAGTCCAAACATAATAGTGTAAGTTTAAAGGTTAATTATTTGATGTCCCATGTGCCATTCTTGAAAACACGCAAGCAGGCATATTCGTCTTCCAGACAATACGAGAGAACACGCATATAGAGTTCACCCTTATGTTCAAGTGCAGCCATCAATCGGTTCATCTTTACTTCGGGATAAACCCAACATGATTCAAACTCCGCTTCGAGGCTGTCAACATAAGTCTGTTGATAACCCTCAAAGTGCTTTTCTAAAAAATCCTCGACTGTTTTCAAGTCGCTTTCATGCTCTGTCCTGCAATACAGGATGTTAGTACATATATTTGCCATAGTCTAAATGTTTTTATTTCCCTACAGTTCTGATGACTGCTTGGGGATGTTACGTATTTTGGTGCCACGAAAAGGTGTTGCGAACCATCCGGCAAGGTTTTCATCGTAAATACTACCTGACGGGTGGAGATTTTCCATGAAACTCGGAGTGTATGACCTTGAAGGGATGCGGACGCAATATCTACCTTTGCAGCCAAATACGGACATCTGCACAAGCAAACATCCTGGATATTTGAAGGAAAAGGAGGTAAAACAGGAACGGACTTGCTGATATAAGAGGAAAATTGGCTACCTTTGTCATCAAAAAAAATAAGAAGATCATACTATGACTATATACAGTGAGGATGATTTGAAGCTGGCATTATTACAAAAGGAAAGTCCGATAGTTGTTGAAGACAAGACTATCGGTGACGCTTTTCTGGTGGCAGGACGGATTCAGGGAGGATTGTTTCCGAAAGTGGTTTTGAAGAGGATTCAGGAAGGTGGTACATGTCAGGTGTCAGTAGGTGAAGGTGTCGTGATACCTGTTACAAGAGGACTGGCTTCAACAATTTCTGAATTGTTGGAGATGCTGGAGAATGAAGAGATAGAAATTGACGTAGAAGAGGTAGTCGGAAGGAAAATCAACCTCTATTACAACAACTGACAATAGAAAAAAAGATAGCGACAATAAGGGAAAAGCCTTACTGCCACTATCTTTTTGTTTAGAGCCGTCCTTCATCATCATAGCTATAGAAATGACCGTCTGTGACAATCACGTGGTCAACTAGACGGATATTGAGGATGTTGCAGGCATCTGCCAAACTTTTTGTCAGCCGGTCGTCCTCTCTGCTTGGTCGGATTGCTCCACTTGGATGATTGTGTACAAGGGCGATGGACACGGCATTGCATAGTAGGGCTTCTTTCAGGATAACCCGAACATCAACGGCAGTGGAGGACAATCCTCCTTTGGATATACGCTGTGTCTTGATTACCCGTGAAGCCATGTTCATGAATATCGCCCATGACTCTTCAATTTCAAGGTTTGCCATAACGGGATGCATGAGTGTGTAAATATCAAATGAACCGAGGATGCGGTTTGCGTTATCCTTTTTGGCTTTCATGCGTGTGTAGAGTTCGACAACCGCCAAAGCAGTTTCCTTGCGTCCTGGCGTGAGCTGCTGTACAAAGTCTTCAAAGGTACTCTCATCATTGAAGTTTACATCTTTGCGGTTAGAAATCTTATAGACCAATTCGCTTTCGTTGAGTGTTCTCAAATCGCTATCATAAACCATTGCTGCCATAATCTGAAAATTTAAGTTCTTTACTTTTCCCTACTGTCTGATGACTGCGAGGGAGACTGACGTATTATGCTGCCTCGAAAGCGGTTTCAGTGTAGCAGGAAAGGTTTTCAGCATAAATACTACCTATCTCAGGTGGAGATTTATGCTGAAACGGAGCATGACCTTGAACAGCCAAAAGGGAACCGGTAATTTTGCAGCTGAATACGGATGGCTTCTGAGCTATTTTCAAGATGTTTAGCATGAAAGAGGTAGTTGTTTTTATTAGAAGAGGTGGATTTTTAGTAATTTTGCAACCTGAAAAGAAAAGCAGGAATGAAAAAGATAACAAACATCATACTTGATTTTGACGGTACGCTGGGTGATACAACTGCTGTCATCATCCAGACCATGCAACCTACCATCAAAGAACTGAACTTGCCGTCTCGTTCTGACGAAGAATGTGCCGCCATGATTGGACTGAGACTGATTGAGATTCCGGCTGTGCTGTTTCCTGAATGCGGTAACATGGGAGAACTATATGCAGAAACATACCGAAGACTGTTCTACACATTCAACACGGATGGAGCTGTCACCCTTTATCCTCATGTGTTGGAGACATTGGAGCAACTGAAAAAACGTGGCATAACATTGACCATAGCAAGCAGCCGTAGTCATGCTTCATTGGCTCAATATGTGGAATCGCTTGGACTGTCATCGCTAATCAGTTATATTCTTGGGGCAGATGATGTAAAAGAAGGTAAGCCAAATCCTGAACCTGTGAACAAGATACTTGGCATTTTCCGATTCAAGGCGGAAGAAACCCTTGTCGTTGGCGATACTGCATTTGATATACAGATGGGCAAGAGTTCCGGTACCATGACTTGTGGTGTAACATACGGCAACGGCAGCAAGGAAAGCCTTGCTGATGCAGATTGGGTGATAGATGATTTCAGTGAGTTGCTAGAACTGACGGAGTGAGTTTTGAAGGACATGACGAGTCTTCAAGTCTTCCCAAGCATTATATTCCTTAAATATACGTTCAAATTATTGTGAGGCAAATATCGGCTCATTTCATCCTGTACGGCTGTAGAGAATGCACCTGTAATTACTTCATTCAGGACTTGGCCGACTTTTCCATTCCCAAGAAAACTATGAATGGAAGAGTATCTGTCAAGGATAGACAATAACTTGGGAATATTGGTGGCGGAGTTTAGAATGATATAGTCAAAACTTTGCTCTGCTTCGATATATAATACTCCCATTTTGCGCAAAGTCAGGAATGACAAATACATCAGATAATCCTCAAACAAATAGCAACAGGCTGGTTCATGTTCGTTCCGATGCCCCACAATGGTCATATCCTGTTTGCCAAAACAACCTTTGGTCATGATGCCATTTAACATATATCCACCAGAATTGTTCAAGAACCCAATGGAGTTGCACGGTTTCCCGTACAACTCATATTGAAGTTCTACACATTCCTGTTTTGCAATGTCACAGTCAATACTTCTTGACATAATATAAGACAGCAACATTGCGTCATTGAGTTTGCCTATTCTTACATTATTTATTAATGCAATTGATTCCTCCTTTATATTATACATTTACGATTTCATTAAATTTGTCCAGTTTTGCAGCCAAAACCATCATGTCACTTTCTATTTTCTTATTCGTTATTCTTGCGTATATCTGCGTCGTTTTGATATTCGTATGGCCCAACATTTTTGATACGGTTTCTATCGGGACTCCTTTGCTTAATGTCATTGTGGCAAATGTATGACGGGCCAGATGGCAGGTCAATCTTTTCTTGATGCCACAGACATCGGCAATCTCTTTGAGATAAGCATTCATCTTTTGATTGGATATAATGGGTAACAGTCGCCCATCATTATCCTTACCTTTATATTTATCTATAATCATCAACGGAATGTCCAACAGCAATATGTTGCTCGGCACATTCGTCTTATGACGCTTTACAATAATCCATTTTTTACCATCCAACACGACAATGTTATCTTCTGTCAGATTGGCCATATCAATATATGCAAGTCCACTGAAGCAGGAGAAGATGAATATATCCCGCACTTGTTCCAAACGTGGGATATCGAATGTCTTTTTCATCATGCACTGGATTTCCTCATCCGTCAAAAATCCTCTATCTACTTTTTCTGCTTGAAACCGAAAGTTCATAAAAGGGTCATGAGTCATCTTTCCGCTTTTTTGGGCGAAGATGATTACGGTCTTAAAAAACTTCAGGGTTTTGGTCGCACTGTTAGCTTTTAGTTGCAGAACAGTTTTCAGATAGACATCAAAATCATGAATGACAATATAGGTCAACTCCTTAGGCATTATATCATTCCTGCCATATTTATATTTCAGGAAGGATGAGAAGTGTTTACGTGCAACAGCATACTTGTTGAAAGTCGCCTGTGTCTTGGATGTTCCAATCAAAGATTTCAAATCTTCCAGATACTTGTCAAATATATCCATAACCGTATCCAAAGAAGAGTTTTTCCCTAAATAGGCACTTTTAATCTTCTCTAATGACAATTCTTCATCGTCTTCATATTTCTTGAAAATCCCCAATAGGGTAGAGGACAGTAGATCCAATTGGGCATTGACATTCAAAGCATCAATACTACGCCCTTTCATCCTACTTGTAGAATTGGACCATAATTTTTTATCGATGTATATTCCGGATGTACCAATGTTCATCATTTCCCCATTGAGGAAGATCCGAATCATCAATGGTGATTTACCTTGTTTGTTCTCGTAATTTGAACGCACATAATACGACACTTTAAAACACTTTCTCATACAATAATTCTTTTGTGTAGCATTTCGGCTACAAAGTTCGACATAATTTATTATATTCAAGCGATTTAGAAGGTGTCAATAATGGTATCAATAGGTATTCACTGCTACATTTTTTTGAGGATTTTATTTTGTGTAGCAATATCTGTAGCAGAAAATGACCGAATGTTGAATGCCAAGTGGTGCATTTGGGACTTCATTTTATACGGATATAAAAAGAAAAAGCACCGTAATCGTTTGATTTACGGTGCTTCTCTATTACTTCTGAATGTCAGTTTGACGGTCATCAAACTATTCTTGGCGGAAAGGGAGGGATTCGAACCCCCGGTGCCTCTCAGCACGGCGGTTTTCAAGACCGCTGTAATCGACCACTCTACCACCTTTCCAAACTCCTTTGCAGGGGGCTTTCCTTTCAAAAGCGATGCAAAGGTACGGCAACTTTTTGAATCCTGCAAATTTTACAAGGATTTTTTGCACAAAAAATACAAAAATAGTACTTTTGCAGTCGAAAAAGCGACTTTATATATATAATAAGGTATAGAAAAGCATGATATACCCACAGAACTTTGAACAGAAAATTGGTTTTGACCAGATACGACAATTGCTGAAAGAAAGATGCTTAAGCACTTTAGGTATTGAGCGGGTAGCAGCAATGGAATTCACGGATTCCATAGAAATAATCCACGAGCAGCAGGATCGTTGCCAAGAATTTGTCCGTATCATCCAGGAAGAGGATGATTTTCCGGACCAATATTTCTACGACATGCGCCCTTCGCTGAAACGCATCCGCGTGGAAGGAATGTATATGAACGAACAGGAATTGTTCGATTTGAGGCGTTCCATTGAAACCATCAACGGAATTGTCCGTTTCCTGCAACGTACATCCAATGAAGAGGAAACGGAAGACGCAATAAGCCCCTACCCTGCTTTGAAACAATTGGCTGGCGATGTAATGATCTATCCCCAACTTTTGGGCAAAATAGACGCCATTCTGGATAAATATGGGAAAATCAAGGATAATGCATCCAGCGAATTGCTACGTATCCGCCGTGAATTGGCACACACGACCAACAGTATCTCGCGAAGCCTCAACAGTATCCTACGCAATGCCCAATCCGAAGGAGTTGTAGAAAAGGATGTCACACCAACCCTGCGCGACGGAAGACTGGTTATCCCAGTAGCACCAGGATTGAAACGCAAAATTAGAGGTATCGTACATGATGAATCGGCCACAGGAAAGACTGTATTCATCGAACCTGCAGAAGTGGTAGAAGCCAACAACCGCATACGTGAGCTAGAAGGAGAGGAACGACGGGAAATCATACGTATCCTGACCGAGTTCACCAACATGCTCCGTCCCATGATTCCCGAGATTCTGCAATCTTATGAGTTCCTGGCTGAAATAGACTTTATCCGAGCCAAAGCACACTTCGCGATACAAACAATGGCCATCAAACCGATCATCGAGAAAAAGCAACAACTTGACTGGACTACAGCTATCCATCCACTATTACAACTCTCATTGGCAAAACATGGAAAGAAGGTTGTCCCATTAGACATTGAATTGAACCATCATCAACGTATCCTACTCATCAGCGGTCCGAACGCTGGCGGAAAATCCGTTTGTCTGAAAACTGTAGGACTGTTGCAATACATGCTCCAATGCGGAATCCCCATTCCTGTACATGAACGGAGTCGTGCAGGCATCTTCAGCAGCATCTTCATTGATATTGGTGACGAGCAAAGCATCGAAAACGATTTGAGTACTTACTCGTCACACTTATTGAACATGAAGAACATGTTACGCCATTGCAACGAACGAAGTTTGTTACTCATTGATGAATTCGGAAGCGGTACAGAACCACAGATAGGCGGAGCCATGGCCGAAGCTATATTGAAGCGATTCAACATCCGAAGAACATATGGGGTAATCACCACCCACTATCAGAACTTGAAACACTTTGCCGAAGACCACGAAGGTATCGTGAATGGCGCTATGCTGTACGACCGACATCATATGCAAGCACTCTTCCAACTGCAAATAGGCAACCCAGGCAGTTCATTTGCTGTAGAGATAGCCCGTAAGATAGGATTACCCGAAGAAGTGATTGCCGAAGCCTCCGAAATTGTAGGAAGTGAATACATCCAAAGTGACAAATATCTACAAGATATCGTACGCGACAAACGGTATTGGGAAAGTAAACGGCAGAACATCCGCCAGCAGGAAAAGAAGATGGAGGAGACTATCAGCCGGTATGAGTCGGAACTGGAGGAACTGAACAAAAACCGCAAAAGCATCCTGCGCACCGCTAAGGAACAAGCGGAACAACTGCTGCAGGAGTCAAATGCCAAGATTGAAAACACCATCCGCACCATCAAAGAAAATCAAGCAGAAAAAGAACGTACCCGAAAGGCCCGACAAGAATTGGCGGAATTCCGTGAAAATTTGGCAGATAAAGAAAAAGAAGGACGTGAAGCGGACATCCAACGCAAGATGGAAAAACTACGCGAAAAACAGAACCGCAAGAAAGAAAAGAAGAACAAAATCTCCGTAGAGAAGACTGTCCCAATCGTAGAGAAGCCCAAGGAACCCGTTATTACAGCCGGAACTTACGTCCGCCTGAAAGGACAAACCTCCACAGGACAAGTGGTAGAAGTGAACGGAAAGAATGCCACCGTCATTTTTGGCATGTTGAAATCAACGGTCAAAATGGACCGTCTGGAAATAACTCATGCACCCAAAGATTCAGCACCCAAAGCCACGACTTTCGTAAGCAAGCAGACACAGGACGAGGTATATGAGAAGAAACTTCATTTCAAACAGGACATCGATGTACGCGGTATGCGTGGCGACGAAGCCTTGCAAGCCGTGACCTATTTTGTAGATGATGCCATTCTATTGGGAATGAGCCGTGTACGAATCCTTCATGGAACGGGCAATGGAATCCTGCGTACTCTAATCCGCGATTATCTCTCAGGCGTACCCGGAATCGCCCACTTTCACGACGAACACGTACAATTCGGTGGAGCAGGCATTACAGTAATAGACATTGAATAAAAATATTCAAGGTAAGGTGTACAATTGGTTGTACATTATTTAAAGTATAACAAATGTACACCCTACCTTGAGCGACCAACATCAATCATCCAATAACCCAAAGCGACCTTGATTGTCGAATCAACCCTCCAAGCCGTTGGAGGGTTTCAATGATGTTTGCATTCAATTTCCACTGGGAATCTCTTCATCAAATACACTTCCTTTTCCAATATGGAGTCTGCCATCAGAAGATAATGTAAGGCTCAAAGGAATAAAAAGATCAGTTTGAGGCTGGCAAACACTGGCAGCAAAACGAAGTTTGCCATCTACTTCTTTATCAAAGACCAGACCTTCAAGGATGGATTTTGACAGAAAGAAGGCCTCTACAAATGACGAGAAATCTTTTTTGGTGAAACGTTTCGCAAAAAGAGATTTCCCATTACGAGTTACCTTCACATCTATTACATTATCTACATACAGATTCCCTTCACCATCCTTCACCCGAGGCAAATCATCAGACGGAGCACGATTGATACTGTAATAGTATTCGACACCCCCAATCACAACATTACCATGTGCGTCAGATTGTTGCATTCTAAAAATTCCTGTTTCTGTATCTACAGACAACTGAAAAGCACGCTCTTCAAACTTCTGTTCTTTATTCTCCTTTGTTTGGCAGGAAACTAACAAAATCAGGCATAAGAATGCCCATACCATCTTATTTTTTTTCATTGTTTCATTCATTAACGGAAGACAAAGAAACAAAAAAAAAGCCGAACCAACAAATGATTCAGCTTTTTTTTATCGTTACAATTAGTTACGAGGACCAAAGTCTCCACGAGGTCCCTCTCCACCACGAGGTCCCTCTCCGCCACGAGGCCCACCAGGACGATTTCCATTTCCAAAACGACCCTGCGGACGTTCCTTTTGCATCTTTTCAAATTCCACAAACTGCTCCGGTGTAAGAACAGCCTTAACTAACGTTACATAATTGTTCTGCATCTCGGTCATTCGTTTTTCACGAGCCTTACGTGCTTCTTCACGCTCTTCACGTGACAGAACTCTACCTGGTTGAGCATTACCGCCTTGATTATCATTGCGTTGAACACCATTACGTTGGTTTGTACCCGACATCATTTCTGTCACCAATGCTTCATTCAACACTTTCATCTGTTCCGTCTGTTTTTCAGTCAACTTCAGACGTTTCACTTGACGATCCGTCATGTTCTTTACCATGGTTTCCTTATCCATACGAGGTGCACGACGTTCGCGGCCAGCATTATTATTCTGGGCCACAGCTCCCACTGACATAAGCACGAGGGATAACAAAATCAATCCAATCTTTTTCATATGTTCAAATTATTAATAAAAGTTTTTACGATTCTATGACAAATTATTTTTCAAAAGGTTTAATCAGAAAAAAGCATAATATTATTTTGTATTCCAATCAGTTTGCACTATATTTGCAAATCATTTAAAGTGGGTTCTATAAATTCCCACAGAATATTAACGATGGTGAGTGCTTTAACAATTGAGTCACGACAAAGTGAATTTATAGAACCCACCTTAATAAAAATAGTTATGAAATATATAGGAGCCCACGTCAGTTCATCGGGTGGTGTAGAGAATGCCCCTTTGAATGCTTTCCAAATAGGAGCGAATGCTTTTGCTCTTTTTACCAAAAACCAAAGACAATGGGTTAGTCCCCCTTTGACAGAAAAGAGCATCACCCTTTTCAAGGAACGATGCCAAGCATACAATTTCCAACCGGAACACATTCTACCGCATGATAGCTACCTCATTAACTTAGGACATCCCGAGGAAGAAGGATTAACCAAATCAAGGACTGCTTTTTTGGACGAAATGCAGCGATGTGAACAATTAGGATTAAAATTGCTGAACTTTCATCCAGGTAGCCACCTGAACAAAATCTCACCCGAAGCCTGCTTGAACCGCATAGCAGAAAGTATCAACTTTGCGCTGAACCAAACAGAAGGAGTAACTGCCGTCATCGAAAATACGGCAGGACAAGGAAGCAATATGGGATTCAGTTTCTACCACCTACGACACATCATAGACCGAGTAGAAGACAAAAGCCGAGTCGGTATCTGTATTGACACTTGCCACACTTTTACAGCAGGATATAATCTAGTAGAAGACTATGAACAGGTATGGAACGAATTGGATGAGGTGGTTGGATTAAATTATCTGAAAGGCATTCATCTAAATGACAGCAAAAAGCCACTTGCCAGCCATGTAGACCGCCACGACAGCCTAGGTAAAGGATTTATAGACAAGAAATTCTTCAGCCAATTGATGCGCGACTCACGATTTGACAACATCCCTATCATATTGGAAACTCCCGACGAAGAACTGTGGGCCGAAGAAATTACATGGTTAAGAAACGAAAGCAATTGCTGATAAAAAAAATACTAATAACTTTTAAACTAAAAACAACATGAAAAGTGACCCAAAAGAATGCCTCTATTGCACCAACAATGAGACGCTTCACAACTTGATGATTGAAATTGCACAATTGAATGTATCTCGTGTATTCCTATTCAAGGAACAGACTTACCACGGACGTTGCCTAGTAGCCTACAAAGACCATGTGAACGATTTGTTCGAACTGAGCGATGAAGAGCGCAATGCTTTCATGGCAGATGTGACACGTGTGACACGTGCTATGGACAAAGTGTTCCATCCAGAAAAAATCAATTATGGAGCATACAGCGACAAACTCTCGCATCTACATTTCCACTTAGCTCCCAAATACGTAGATGGTCCTGACTATGGCGGTACATTCCAAATGAATCCTGGAAAGGTCTATCTTACCGAACAAGAATATCAAGAAATGATTGAGGCAATCAAGAAGGAACTGTAATTTAACGTAAGCTCAATCTATAAGAAGAGAATGTAGTCCCTTTACTTAAGGATACAAATTGCGCGGACAATGCGGACAAATCAAAGCTATTCAGTTTATACGCATTTTCCGCGCAATTTGCATTTTCAATCACCTTTCAACGTTTCACACTCTATCTTCTACTTGTATTTCTCTTGATAAAGCGAAGGAACGATACCGTATGCTTCAGAGAAATACGCAAAAAAATATCTTTTCCATCAAAAAGCCTCCCGAAAAGCATACATATTTATAAAAAAATGCATCAACCTTTCATAGATTAACGTTTTAGTTCTATCTTTGCAACATTGAATACAAGTGGGACAAAAATATTCCACAAATAAAAACAATTAACGATAATAATATGGAAAAAACATGGAGATGGTTCGGCAAAAAAGACAAGATTACCTTGTCAATGCTGCGACAAATCGGAGTGGAAGGCATCGTTACAGCCCTTCACGAAATTCCCAATGGTGAGGTATGGACACTCGAAGCCATCCTTGATCTGAAACAGTACATTGAATCATACGGTCTTCGTTGGTCTGTTGTTGAAAGTCTTCCAGTATGCGAAGCCATCAAGTATGCCGGTCCCGAACGTGACCAATTAATTGAAAATTATAAAATCAGTTTGGCCAACTTGGGCAAGGCCGGTGTGAAGACCATCTGCTATAACTTCATGCCCGTACTCGATTGGGCACGTACAGACTTGGCACACCCCTACCCCAACGGCACCACTTCACTATACTTCGATCGCAAGACATTTGCCTACTTCGACTGCCGCATTCTGCAACGTGCCGGAGCTGAAAAGGATTACACAGCCGAAGAGATGGCTGCCGTCGAAGAGATGGCCCAACGGATGACTCCCGAAGATGATGCCAAACTGATTGATACCATCATCGTCAAGACACAAGGTTTCGTCAACGGGAACATCACCGAGAACGACCGCGAACCCGTTGTCCTCTTCCGCAAGCTATTGGCACTCTATGAAGGCATCGACAAAGACGCCTTACGCGAGAACATGCGTTACTTCCTGGCAGCCATCATGCCTGTATGCGACGAATACGGCATCAATATGTGTGTACATCCCGACGATCCTCCAATGCAGATTCTCGGATTGCCACGCATCGTCACTTGCGCCGAAGACATCCGTTGGTTCTTGAATGCGGTAAATAATCCACACAACGGACTCACCTTCTGTGCCGGCTCACTCAGTGCCGGATTACAGAATGATGTACCTGCACTGGCACGTGAATTTGCCAACCGTACCCACTTCGTGCACCTGCGCAGTACAGAAGTAGCCCCCGACAACAGCTATTTCCAAGAGGCAGACCACTTGGGTGGACGCGCCAACATCATTGAACTGGTGCGCATCTTCGAGCGAGAGAACCCCAATCTGCCCATGCGCGTTGACCACGGCCCTACCATGTTGGGAGACGAAGATAAAGGCTATAATGCCGGATACTCATTCCATGGCCGTATGCTTGCCCTCGGCAAAGTGGATGGTATCATTGCCACTGTAAAACAGTTGGAAAATCTATAAATTCGTTGTTCAAGGTTTAAAGTTTAAGGTTTAAGGTTCTATACTATCTCTTCAAAGACTTGAAACTTTAAATTTTAAACCTTGGACTTTAAATTCTGAACTCTACATTCATCACTATGAACACACTGATAGCCGATAGCGGCTCTACGAAAACCGACTGGTGCGTATGCCATCAAAACGAAGTGCTACAACGCATACAGACACATGGTATCAACCCAGTCCACCAATCAAGCGAAGAAATAGAGAAAATTATCCGCGAAATGGCATCCCAATTAACGGATGCAGAAAGTATCGGAAGCGTTCATTTCTACGGAGCAGGATGCCACTCTCCGAAAATGCAATCCGCTGTATCAAGTGCTTTGCAAGCAGCCCTCCTTCATTGCCGTTTACAAGAAATCCGAATAGACTCTGACCTTGTAGGAGCCGCCCAAGCGTTGTGCCAAGGCGAAGCTGGTATTGCCTGCATCCTTGGAACAGGTTCCAACTCATGTGAATTCGACGGAGAACATATCATAAGCAACACACCCTCACTCGGCTACATCCTAGGAGACGAAGGAAGTGGTTCCTCCTTGGGGCGCATATTTGTGGGAGACTGGTTAAAGGGGCAGTTACCCCAAGAGTTGTGCGATGATTTTGTCAATGAATACCATTTCACACAGAATGATATCATCGAGCAAGTTTACAGGAAGCCCTTGGCTAACCGTTTTTTAGCATCGCTTACCCCTTTCCTGCACAAGCATCGAAAAGAAACCTCCATCCATCACCTGTTGGTAGAGGAGTTTACCCGGTTTTTCAAACGTAACGTGATGCGCTACGACACAACTTTACCTGTACATTTCGTAGGCTCCATCGCTTACTATTTCTGCGAAGAGCTGACCGAAGCGGCACAATCACTCAATCTTACCATCGGAAAAATCTTACGCGCACCGATGGATGGCTTAATCAAACAGAATCTATCATTCTAATACACCAAATATAATGAAACATTTTATCTTTCGTACAAACATTGCCACCATGCTCATGATGGCAATATCTCTCCACGCAACAGGACAAGCGACCGACCAAACCAACCGAATCCAAAACCCCTCTTTCGAGACGAACGGACTTACAGGATGGACAGTAAATAACATGGCCACCCAAAGCAACTCGGTCTTCGCACAGAAAAACGGGACCTATTATGTAGAGTCATGGGTAAGCATCGGACAAAAGATTGGAGATGCATCCGTGAAGCAAACGTTAAGGAATCTACCACAAGGGAACTATACCCTCACAGCCAATGCCCTGCATATCCAACAGACAGGAAGCAACAGCACCCTCAATCAAGGTTCTCCTCAAACGGGAGTCTATCTCTTTGCCGGATTAGCAAAAACTCCCATCAATGCCATGCAACAATACACCGTATCATTTTCTGTCCTTGATGCCACACAAAATATTGAAATCGGTTTGATTGCAGAAAATGCAACAGGAAACTACTTGTGCATAGACAATTTCAATCTACAGTACACTGGAGCCATTGCCACAGAAGATTATGTACAGGAAATACGAAACATGATCCTCCAAGCGGATGAGTTGTTGGACAAAGGCATACAAACCTCTGTGACATCCAAACTGAATGCGGCTATAGAAACCTGCAAAAGCGCCTTACAAGGCATTGGCACAGATGAAAATGGCAACATTCTCTATGATCAAGAGACACTGACCTCTGCAAGAACCCTACTGGCTACGGCATTGGAAGAGGCACAGACTTCACGTGAACTGTATGACAATCTGCAAGCCCGTATTGATTATGCAGAAAAGGTTGCAGGTTGGTGGGAAGGTGCTTCCCACAAAAGTGCCACTCTCAAAAACTTGAAAAACGGAATCGAAACAGCCAAAGGGAAAGTCACAGACTATAGTTTGACTACAACGGGAATCAATAGTGCCATCAGCATGTTGAACACATGGATAGCAATGGTGGACAAGAAAATCTATTATAGCACCAATGCCTGTGGTACTGAAAGTCAATTAAAAATCTCCACCAGTCAATGGAGTAGTGAACGGAGCATGCAATCCAAACACTGGATTCTCTACTGGGAAGCCGGTTATGGCACAAGCGCACCAGCCTCTGTCGAAAGCATTCTGAACACAGCAGACCAAGTTTTCGAATATTATGCCAACGAACTAGACTTCATCACCATCAATCAAGGTAAATCAAAGACCGACACCTACAAGATGATTATCCGCCTGCGATACACGGACGAATGGGAAGCAAGCGGTAGCGGTATAGACAATATCATTGGACTGCTCACTCTCTCACGTTGGGCCTATACCTCACGCGAAGGCCAGACAGTTGCACACGAAATCGGACACTGCTTCCAATACCAAACCCACTGCGACAACAACAATTGGAACGGATGGATGTACAACTGGGGAACAGGAAACTACAACGTGTTCTGGGAAATGTGTGCCCAGTGGCAAGCCTATAAGTTCTATCCCGCCATGCAGTTCAACAACG
The DNA here is from genome assembly GCA_045647865.1 of Phocaeicola sp. Taxonomy (GTDB): domain Bacteria; phylum Bacteroidota; class Bacteroidia; order Bacteroidales; family Bacteroidaceae; genus Phocaeicola_A. The sequence continues at coordinate 34,918 of JAZRMW010000056.1, read as the reverse complement.
AATGGCTGACGAATACCCTCAACGGACTGCACAAGCATCCCTTCCACGTGGACCAGCGCTATAACAACTACTTTATTCAGGATTACTTCTGCCACAAACACGGTCTGGAAATCATCGGCCGTCTGTGGAATGAATCACGCAGCCCTGAAGACCCATTGCAGGCTTACATGCGCCTGACCATGGACAAGACAATGAGCAGCAGCGAGAAATTGGACCAGCTCAACGATGAAATGTGGGAATACGGTGCACGCATGACAACGTTCGACATGGACCTCATCCGCACACAAGGAGCCAATACAATCGGCAAACGAAACAATACTCAAATGACAAAGGACGCCCTTGGATTCTGGAGTCCCACAGTTAATGACTGCATCGAGAATTTCGGACACAACGCCATCCGCCTGAATGCCAATCCGACCACAAGCAAGACCGTATATGTAGAGTTTGTGGGTGAAGCCGGCAAAAACGGATATACAGCTTACAACACAACTAAGGCAGGATGGAAACTTGGCTTTGTGGCTCTGCAACGCGATGGCACACGCATCTATGGCGACATCGCCACCGCCACTTACGACAACCCCGAATGTACCCTTGCTTTTGAATACCCAACCAACTGCTCACACCTGTGGCTCGTAGTCAGCGGTGCACCCACCGAATACTGGACACGCGACTGGATAGACTGGGACGGCAAGGAAGGCATCAAGGAACAATGGCCCTACAAAGTGAAGTTCCACCAGACCAATATACAAGGACAGTCCAACAACAACACCTACCCTGCTGCCATTGAAAAGGTAACAACAGAAGGCTACAACCAAGCAACAGACAACAATGTCTATTCCATCACCGGACAAATTGTCCGTCAAGGCAGCACCTCACTCGAAGGTCTCCCCCACGGCATTTATGTAGTGAATGGAAAGAAGGTTGTCAAGTAAAACGACAGAGACTGTATAACCCGACTTTGCCCCCTAGGAAATATTTTCAAGATTTTCCAGGGAGCAAAGTCGGGTTAAGGAAGACACAACTAATCTACATATCTTTACAGGTTAAAAGAACCTTTTATATAACTTCCTCACAGCTGTGAAGAAACTTATTCACAATTGTGAGGAAATCTACTCACAGACGTGAAAAAGTTCTGTCACGGATGTGAATAGGTCACCAAAAAAGTACTTTTAATGCCATGAAGAACGTTGTTTATCGAATAAGACAACAACAATTTTGACCACAAGGCCTTGACAATTACGCATAAGATACATTTGAAATTTGCACTGAATTAAGAATTTAAACCACTTTCCGTTGGCCAATCAAGAAAAAAGCAGTAACTTTGCAAGAAAATTTACAAACAGCAAAAAAAACAGTCCTTCCCTAACTAGGATAATCTATTATAAATCAAACAAATATACAAAAAAACAAAACAAAGAAAATATATTATGAATTACAGTTACAAGTTAGAAAACGACATTCTTTTAGTGTCACTGCAAGGAAGACTTGATACAGAAGCCTCGGCTAAGTTTGAAGTAGAATTTACTGAAATCAGTAAGGAAAACCCACACGGCAGTTTGGTTATTGACGCATCCGAGCTTGAATATATTGCTTCAAGCGGTCTCCGCATCATGCTCAAAATGGTTAAGACTGAGAAGAATTTCAAAATAGAGAATGTAAGTCCTGCAGTCTATAATGTGTTTGAAGTGACAGGATTCTCAAAAATCATCCATATGACCAAAGCTCTTCGTAAGATTGATTTGGCAAAGTGTGAAAAAATCGGTGCCGGTGGTAACGGAGCGGTCTATCGCGTGAGTGAGGATGAAATCGTCAAGGTTAACTACAACCCCGAAACATACGAAGGTCTTGACAAGGAGTTGGCAAAGGCTAAGGAAGCCTTCCTTTTGGGAATCCCTACTGCCATATCTTTCGACTTGGTGGATTGTGGCGAAGGAAGAAGAGGCGTGGTGTATGAAATCATCAAGAGCAGTACTTTGGGTGAGACGATACAGAAAGATCCCAGCCGCATGGAAGAATTGACAGAGAAATACATCGAGCAATTGAACCAACTCCACTCTATCCGCACAGACAATCCAGTGTTTGGCAGTGCCAAGATACTCTACGCAAAACAAGTGGAAAATGCCTCCAAATTTTTAACTGAAGAGGAAGGGGTACTCATGAATCAGATTCTCGATGCACTTCCTGAAGGAAACAGACTCGTGCATTGCGATGCCCACCCGAAAAATCTCATGATTCAGAACGGAGAGATGCTTTGGATTGATATGGAAGGAATGTCTGTTGGACATCCTATTTATGACCTTATTTCCATTGCAGTTGTCCTCAACGGAATGAGAAATGACGAGATGACGATAGACATTTGCGGTATGGACAATGCTACGGTGAAACTTCTCAAGAATTGCTTCATCAGAAAGTATTTCAAGACTGAGGATCCAGAAATGATACAGAAACTTGGAGGCATGTTGGATGGTTTGCGCCTGATCAGAGCCGTGTTTGCCATTGGCTTTACTTCACAAAATACAGAGAAGTATCGTCCTGCTATCATTGAAATGGCTCGCCAACATTTCTTCCCCAATATCCAGAAAATTGTTGGTGGAATCAAGTTCTTGGTAAATTCTCTTTAATAGATGATTGCGCATATGATTCGCACTATATATATAATAGGTATAATGGCCATGTTTGTTTCGTGTAAAACGAATGTCATTGATGAACAAAAATTAGAGTTGGAAAATCAGTTGATAGGTCTCACCAGTGCACATAATGCACGACAGTTGGGTGGGTATCAGATTGGCAATCAAAGAATCAAAGATAATCTACTTCTTCGTACCGCCAAAATTTCTGGTCTCTCGGAAGAAGATTCAATGTTGCTATGTGATAAATACAAGGTGCAATGCATCTATGATTTCCGTGGCAAGGAAGAGAGTATTTCAGCTCCGGATGTCATCCCTGGAAAGGCCAGGTATTTGTCGCTCGCGTTGTCTTTCACTGAAGATGACCATAAGACTGATGCCAAGTTTGAGAATGAAGAACAAATGATTGGCATGCTGTTGCAGTATGCTGACCATCCTTCTGTACAGGCCATGTGTACAAGCATGTACGACCTCATTTTTTTCGAGGAATCGTCGCAGGAAGTCTATCGCCAATTCTTTGCAGACTTGTTGACCGTTGATCCGAAAGAGGGTGCTGTGTTATGGCATTGCACCCAAGGTAAGGATCGTGCTGGCAGCGCATCGGCCATGTTGTTGGCAGCCTTGGGAGCAGACCGTGAACTGATTATGACAGACTTTATCCTATCAAAGGATTATTATGACCCGATGGCTTCAAGGATAAAGACTGAAACAGAATCGCAAAAGAGGGTCATCAACACGTTAATCAGTGCCAATCCTGAAATATTCGAAGCAACATTAGATAAGGTGGATGCGAAATATGGTTCACTCAGGAAGTATCTCACAGAATGTATCGGAGTGACTCCCGAAATGATGGAGGTTCTGCGTAACAGATATTTGGAATAAAAAGTCGCAATAACCCCATCCCAAACATCTATGTACTATTCATGCAGTATTCTATGACGAAAATTCGATGTCTGTTGTGTGTCATGTTCATATCCCTTCTTTCTGGGTATGCACAGAAAATAACCTTTACCCCTCAATGGACCCCTCAGAGCCAATTCGCAGGATATTATGCCGCTCTTGAAAACGGTTATTATGCAGAAGCGGGGTTGGATGTATCCATCGTACATCCGACAAATTCATACAATTCCATGAACATGCTGAAGGACGGTACTGCCGACATTATCACCAGCGAGCTCATACAGGCTATGGTAGCAACAGACAAGGAGATACGTCTGGTGAATTTGTTGCAGACTACCCAGCATTCGACCTTGGTGCTGATATCACACCTCAAGGATGTGCGCCAGATGTCGGACCTTACCGGGCGCCGCATCGGTACGTGGAAAGTAGGATTCAGTGAGATACCCCACATGATAGACAAAGAGCAGCATCTGGGTATCGAATGGGTTCAGTTCATCAATCCCCTGAACCTTTACATCTCTGGTGCCATCGATGCCACCTTAGGAAAAAGTTACAATGAGGAAGTTCTCTTCTCCATGTCGGGCGTCACCCCTGGGAGCGTACTCCGCTTCTCCGAGTTAGGGTTCGACTATCCGGAGGATGGCCTGTATGTGACCGAGGCATTCTTCAAGAAACATCCCCAACAGTGCCGTCAGTTTGCAGAGGCATCACGCAAAGGATGGGAATGGGTCAGAAACAATCGCAAGGAGGCACTTGAGATTGTCATGAAGCATGTGAAGGAGGCAAATGTCCCAACCAACAGGTACAATCAGAAATGGATGCTTGAGACCATACTTGAAGCACAGGAAGATGTAAAAGGAGAAATGCCTTCATACCAATTGGGTACAGATGCATTCCATCGACTCAACGAAACGCTTTTGAAGTACGGATATATCTCAAAGCCCGTCGTGTACAAAAGATTTACAGGAGATAACCAATGAGAAAAAAGAATATAACATTTAATCAATCCATCTCTGGTCGTCTCATGGTCAGAGTGCTTATCGTTTCTGCCATCATTTTCACGTTGACATTCGCCCTCTTTTTGAGAATGGCAGCCAACAAAATGAGGGAAGAGGCGACCAATCATGCACATCGAGAACTATCCAACACCATCCACCAGATAGATGCCATCCTACATTCGGTAGAGATTGCAGTAGAGAACACAGCTTGGATAGTTCCCCATAGACTGAGTTCTCCCGAATTCATGTATTACATCACGGAACGATTGCTTCAGAACAATGAGTTTATCTATGGTTGTGCAGTAGCATTTGAACCTGACTATTTCAGTTCTGAAGTTCATTATTTCTCGCCCTATTCTTATCGGGACGATAATGGAGACATCCAATCGAAGCAGTTGGGAAGCGACACCTATGACTATCATTACATGGATTGGTATCAGATACCAAAACTTCTGAACAAACCCTATTGGAGTGAACCTTATTACGATGATGGCGGAGGTGAAAAGATGATGACCACCTACTCGAAACCCTTATACGATAACAACGGTAAACTCTATGCAATCATTACGGCCGACTTGTCACTCGAGAGACTGACTGAACTAGTAAGCAAAATCAAAGCTTTCGACAACTCCTATAACCTGATGGTGAGCCGGAATGCTTCGTTCATTGTGCACCCTAATCACGATTTGATTCTCAACGAAACCATCTTTTCATCCACCTATGGCGATGATGACATATCGCTGAAGAAAATGCAGGACGACATGATGAACTGCAAGGCTGGTGAAGTACTCAGAAACATGGAGGGTGAAAAGTTCTTTGTATTCTACTCTCCGGTTGAGACTACACAATGGACTGTTGCCATTGTGTGTTCAGAAAGCGAACTCTACATCGATGTGAAGACTCTGAGAAACATGCTGATTGTCCTGGGGGTAATTGCATTGCTGTTAATGATTGTTTTGAACTATAATGGCATACGCAAGGTTGTTGCCCCCATTGAAAAATTCTCCAATGTGGCCAAAAAGATTGCTAAAGGAGATTTTACTGCAGAACTTCCACAAATACGTTCGAAAGATGAACTCAAGGAGTTGCACGACTCGTTTGAATATCTCCAGCACTCCCTGATGCAATACATCGACGAACTCAAATCAACAACAGCCAATAAGGAACGAATCGAAAGCGAACTACGAATTGCCCATGGCATACAGATGGGAATGATTCCCAAGATTTTTCCACCTTTCCCCGAGCGTGACGATCTGGAGCTTGCAGCCAAACTTGTTCCAGCCAAAGAGGTGGGTGGAGACCTTTACGATTTTTTCATCGAAGACGAGAAACTATATTTCATCATCGGCGACGTCTCCGGAAAGGGAGTGCCCGCATCGTTGGTAATGGCAGTGACTTGCCGCTTGTTCCGGTCTGTAGCGTCACATTTTGACCAACCTGAAGAAATTATCTCTTCCTTAAACGATTCGCTCTCCGAAGGTAATGAGTCGGGAATGTTCTGCACAGCCTTCCTTGGCATATTGGACTTAAAGAACGGGCAGCTAAAGTACTGCAATGCAGGGCATAACGCCCCATTAATTCTTGACACGGATGGCAATGTGACTCCGATTCACGTTGTTCCCAATCTTCCCTTGGGCTTGTTTGACGGATTTCCATACGAAGGTCAGGAAATGGTGTTGGACAAACAGATGATGCTGTATATGTTTACTGACGGTGTCAACGAAGCGGAAAACAACGACAAAGAGCTTTACGGTGACGAAAGACTAACAACAATGTTAAAGCAGACCGCTTCTTTGGGACCCAACGGAATCATAAATGAAACATTTGCCCAAGTCAAGCGCCACGCTGATGGGGCTGAACAAAGTGACGATATCACTGTAATGTGTTTAAAATACTGTTAAGATATGGAAAAGTCAATCATTCTTTCAAATGACATTTCAGAAATAAGCAAACTTAATGAGTTTGTCGAAGAGATTGGAAACGAATTTTCATTGACACCTGATGTAGTTTTCAACCTCAACCTTGTTCTCGAGGAGGCTGTAGTCAATGTTATCAACTATGCCTATCCGAAAGAGGAACACCAGTCAATCTATCTTTCCGCCAGATTGCATGAAGATTCTATCATATTGGTGCTTACAGATTCTGGTGTGGAGTTTGACCCCACTATAGCTCCCGAAGTTGACATCACCCTTTCTGCCGAAGAACGTCCTATCGGAGGGTTGGGCATATTCCTTATTCGCCAAATTATGAATGAGGTGAAATATGACCGCATCGATGGAAAAAACATTCTCACGTTGGAGAAGAAGTTGTAATTACAGACAAGTAATCAATAAAGCATCTAAAACAAACAATCATCATTCATATAGTATTTATAAACAAATTTATTTTTAATCATGAGAACCTATTTCAGTACAAGACATTTCGTATTTTTCTGAAAAATCTTAACTGTGATGAAACACCTCTTAAGCTTCATCAGACAACGCTTAAGCGTAATTTGATAACGCTTAAGAGAAAAGTTGGTAACGCTTAAGAGTTATTGTGCTCACGCTTAAGCGTTACCGAACTAACGCTTAAGTGATTTTTAATCGAACTTAACTACCTAATAATCAGTTACAATAAAATAATTCTATTGCCGCTTATTGGCGCATCGAGCTATTCACACACCAATTTTATATATAGACACTTTTCTGAAAGTATTACTAAAAAACTTTACACTTCTTTGTTATAATAGCAAAGGTAAGACATAGGAAGATATTGTTTCATACTCTATCACTGTAGTTTCATGCTCCAATACTAATCCCTCAACCTTCTTCACTCCTCAGTTGTACATGGAAAATCCATTCATCGCCATCGGGCAAGGGATGAATGTTGGCTTCGGTCTTTAGTTTGCGAGGCATCTTCTTGACCACTTCGTTGTAACTGTGGCGAATGAGCGACTGAACCAATTTGTCGGGCAATGAGCCGAAGAGATTCAGTTGGTTCCAATGCTTCTTATTCATGTGCCAAGCAGGGGTTATCTCGGGATAGCGTTCGCGTAACTCGAGAGCATATTCGGGAAAACACTTGAGGACGAACCATTCCGTGTTCTCCAAATCCATCATGGCAAAAATCTTTCCACCAATGCGAAATACTAAGGTAGTTTCGTCAAAGGGGAAATCCTCGGTCACCAATGGGAGAGAGAGGCAATAGTCTCTTGCATCTTCTATATTCATTGTCAAGGAAGATATTTAACGTGAGTTCGACGAATTTTAATTATTTGTAAATTTGGTGGTTAGCGAAAATTGTTGTATCTTTATAGTCTCCAATTACAAAGAATTACAAACAATAATCGCTATGCTCACCGCGGATAAAGTTACAGAATTATTCTGTATGGCAGATGATTTCTGCAAGTTTTTTGATAAGATGACTGCAAAATATACGCTGAAAAGTGGAAACAAGTGCCCTTACCATCGTGATTCCACTCTGTCAAAGGCAGAAATCATGCTTATCATGATATTGTTTCACAATTCCGGCTATCGGTGTCTTAAACACTTCTATCTTGAAAAGGTATGCAAGCATCTGCGCGGACTTTTCCCAAAGGTCGTCTCATATAATCGTTTTGTTGAACTCGAAAGAGAGGTTGCCATTCCTCTTGCTTTATTTATCAAAAAGGTTCTGTTGGGCAAATGTACAGGTGTCAGTTTTGTTGACAGTACCCCTCTGCGTGTATGCCGTAATCAGAGGACACATATCCACAAGACATTCAAAGGTATAGCACAGAGGGGCAAATGATACACAGCTTACTCTATTTTGAATTCGTCGAACTCACGTTATTTATCTTCTGCGTCAACTGCGGAAGAAGGATTTACAGTAACAGATTTACTAGGAAGTATTAAATAAAAATAAAAGAGTATTAGCATTTTAACCCTTATTTCGTTGGTCAATCAAGAAAAAAGCAGTACCTTTGCGGCCGATTTAAGTTTAGTCAACATAATGTCTAACGTAATTAATTAAAAATTAAACACTTATTTATTAATGGAAAAATTTAAGAATGTAGCTCCCGTAGAAGATTTCAACTGGGAAGCTTACGAAAATGGCGCTGCTGAGACAGACCTCAGCCAAGAAGAGTTGGAGAAAGCCTATGATGGCACTCTGAACAACGTGAACAACAACGACGTTGTTGACGGTACTGTAATTTCAATGAACAAGCGCGAGGTTGTTGTGAACATCGGTTACAAGTCAGACGGTATCATCCCCCTGAGCGAGTTCCGCTACAACCCCGAATTGACTATCGGTGACACTGTAGAAGTATTCATCGAGAATCAGGAAGACAAAAAGGGTCAATTGATCCTCTCTCACAAGAAGGCACGTGCTGCACGCTCTTGGGATCGCGTGAACGCTGCTCTCGAAAATGAAGAAATCGTTAAGGGTTACGTTAAGTGCCGCACTAAGGGTGGTATGATTGTTGACGTATTCGGTATCGAGGCATTCTTGCCCGGTTCACAGATTGACGTTAAGCCCATCCGCGACTATGACGTATTCGTTGACAAGACAATGGAGTTCAAGATTGTTAAGATCAATCAGGAGTTCAAGAACGTTGTGGTATCTCACAAGGCTCTTATCGAAGCTGAACTCGAACAACAGAAGAAAGAAATCATCGGTAAACTTGAAAAAGGACAGGTTCTCGAAGGAACTGTCAAGAACATTACTTCATACGGTGTATTCATCGACTTGGGTGGCGTTGACGGCTTGATTCACATCACTGACCTCTCTTGGGGCCGCGTAAGCGATCCGAAGGAAGTGGTTGAACTCGACCAGAAGATCAACGTTGTAATCCTTGACTTCGACGATGAAAAGAAGCGTATCGCTCTCGGCTTGAAGCAACTGACTCCGCATCCTTGGGATGCTTTGGATGCTAACTTGACTGTTGGTGACAAGGTAGAAGGTAAGGTTGTGGTTATGGCTGACTACGGTGCATTCATCGAAATCGCTCCGGGCGTAGAAGGTCTTATCCACGTATCAGAAATGTCATGGAGTCAGCACTTGCGCAGCGCTCAGGATTTCATGAAGGTAGGTGACACAATCGAGGCTGTTATCTTGACTTTGGATCGTGACGAGCGCAAGATGTCTCTCGGCATCAAGCAGTTGAAGCAAGATCCATGGGAAGCTATCGAAGAGAAGTATCCCGTAGCAAGCAAGCACACTGCTAAGGTTCGCAACTTTACTAACTTCGGTGTATTCGTAGAAATCGAAGAAGGTGTTGACGGACTTATCCACATCTCTGACCTCTCTTGGACCAAGAAGGTTAAGCATCCTTCTGAATTCACTCAGATTGGTGCCGACATCGAAGTACAAGTTCTCGAAATCGATAAGGAGAACCGTCGCTTGAGCCTCGGTCACAAGCAGTTGGAAGAGAATCCTTGGGATGTATTTGAAACCGTATTCACTGTTGACTCTATCCACGAAGGTACAATCATCGAAATGCTTGACAAGGGTGCCGTTATCTCTCTGCCCTATGGTGTAGAAGGTTTTGCTACTCCCAAGCACCTCGTTAAGGAAGACGGTTCACAGGCTCAGCTCGAAGAGAAGCTCGAGTTCAAGGTAATCGAATTCAACAAGGAAGCTAAGCGCATCATCCTCTCTCACAGTCGTATTTTCGAAGATGTAGCCAAGGCTGAAGCTAAGGCTGAAAAGAAGGCTGCTACCAAGAAGAGCAACAAGAAAGAGAAAGAAGAGGCTCCTGTTATCCAGAATCAGGCTGCTTCAACAACTCTTGGTGACATCGATGCTTTGGCTGCTTTGAAGGAGCAATTGGAAAAAGGCAAGTAATCCTTTCTGTTGACGAGTTGACAAAGTTGACGAATTAACAAAAGATACTGAATAACCAAGAAGGACCGGTGAGAGGAGAGAACTTTCATCGGTCTTTTTCTAACTATACCTTATTATAATATAAATCATGGAAAAATTTGAAGTCCACATTTTAGGTTGCGGTTCAGCACTTCCGACCACACGTCATTTTCCCACTTCACAAGTGGTGAATATCCGTGAAAAACTTTACATGATTGACTGTGGAGAAGGAGCACAGATGCAACTCCGCCGTTCAAAACTGAAATTTAGCCGTCTGAACCATATTTTCATCAGCCACCTGCATGGCGACCATTGCTTCGGACTTATCGGACTCATTTCCACTTTTGCCTTACTTGGCCGCACAGCAACCCTGCATATCCATGCACACAAAGAATTGGAAATACTGATGCGCCCATGGTTGGATTACTTTTGCCGAGGCATAGATTTTACAGTAGAGTTCCATGCCTTCAACGGGAACGAATCAGAGATTATTTATGAAGATCGCTCTGTAACAGTAAGCACCATTCCATTAAAGCACCGCGTCCCTTGCTCCGGATTTCTGTTTGCAGAAAAGCAAACTCCCGCCCACATCATCCGTGACATGATAGATTTCTATCAAGTACCTGTCTATGAACTGAACCGCATCAAGAATGGAGGCGACTTTATCACCCCCGACGGCAAAGTGATTCCACACAATAAATTGACAACCCCATCCAATCCACCACGGAAATACGCTTATTGCTCAGACACTATCTATTTGCCCCAAAACAGAGAATTGCTAGAAAAGGTAGATTTACTATTTCATGAAGCGACCTTTGCACACGAAAACGAAGCCCGTGCCCGTGAAACATTCCATACAACAGCCAGCCAAGCCGCCATATTGGCACGGGATGCAAATGCCAAGCAACTTCTTATCGGACATTTCAGTGCCCGATATGAAGATGAAAGTTGCCTTTTGAAGGAGGCACAGCAAATATTCCCGAACACGGTGTTAGCCAAAGAAAATTTATGTATAAAACTATAAAATAGGAAGCAAGGATTAAACTTTACCGACATGATAATGTCTTATAACAGACTATCTAAATGGAAGGCCGCATGAACGCAAACGACGAAACAGCCCTTATCGAACAGCTACACTGCCCAAAGAATCGGAATAGGGCTTTTGAGCAGGTAGTGAACCAATACAGCGAACGGTTGTATTGGCAAATACGCCGTATGGTGCTTTCGCATGAGGACACGAACGACCTTCTACAGAATACTTTCATCAAAGCATGGAGCAATATTGAGAGTTTCAGAGGAGAATCACGCCTTTCAACGTGGCTCTACCGTATTGCCCTCAACGAGACATTGACATTTCTGAACCATGATCGGAACATGCAAATAGTTGACATCGATTCGCCCGAAGGATCTATTGCCGACAAATTGGAAGGAGACAATTGGTTCGATGGAGACGATGCTCAAAAATTGCTCCAAGAAGCCATTCTCACTTTACCAGACAAACAACGTTTGGTTTTCAACCTGAAATATTTTGATGAAATGAAATACGAAGAGATGTCAAACCTATTGGGAACCAGCGTCGGAGCCTTAAAAGCTTCGTACCACTTGGCTGTCACAAAAATAAGCAAATTTTTAGAAGACTATCTTTAAACCTTGTAAGATTATCATAGTCAAATAAACAACGAAAGATATGGCTAATATGAAAGAAGAACAAAACATCATCAGCAAATGCGGAAAAGGTAATCCTTTCAAAGTTCCCCAAGGATACTTTGAAGACTTTACCCGTAACTTGATGGCACAGCTTTCGGAAAAAGAGGAAACTGCGACAGAAGAAGAGATGCTTGAACCAAGTATCACTCTCTGGCAACGGATCAAACCATTACTCTACATGGCCGCTATGTTTATCGGAATGATTCTTTGCGTACGTGTAGTATTAGGTGAAAAAGCAACAGACTTTGCTGGCACTATGGAAAGTAATATCGCATCAGAACATAGTTTAATGGATTTTGAACAAATAAGTGATGAAGAATTGGCCACCATGGTAGAATATACTATGATGGACAACTATACACTCTATCAATATTTATCTGATGCAGAATAATTAAATCACTAAAAAGGATATGGCAATGAAACGAAGAATGACAATCTTGCTTGCAGTATTTTCCATGTGTCTGACTGCAATCATAGCACAGTCCAATGAAAAGAAAGGCAGGATGGGAGCTGACGAATTCAAACAAAGATATCAGCTTTATATTACTCAGCAAGCCAAACTGACCCAAGAAGAAGCTGCTGCGTTTTTTCCCATCTACAACGAATGCCAAGAGAAGAAACATAACCTGAACAATCAAATCTGGAAGCTACGCAAGGAGGTACGTGGTAAGAGTCTGTCAGAGAAAGAATATCAACGAATTATCGAAGATATTGCCAAACTTCGCATACAGATTGACGAGCTTGACCAAAGCTACATACCACTCTATCACAAAGTTCTTTCCTACAAAAAGATTTTCGATATTCTAGAGGCTGAATCACGTTTTCACCGCGAAATGTTGAAAGGTATTAACCACCCAAGAAAAGAATTGGAACGAAAAGGCAAAAAATAGTTTTTATATGATGATTGCTGTTGGCAAATGCCAACCCATAAAGGTCCATCTGTGAAGATGGGCCTTTATTTTATTCTATCGAATAGAAAAAACGGATTGTCAAAGGCTAACCGGCACTTCTGGCACATGACTGCTACGAATACGCCACTCTGCCGGATAAAGATTATTGGCGCGATTACCCACGTTTTTGACAAAGCCCAAAGGAACTCCCCGATAAGTAAGCAACAAATAACCTCTGGGAGCCTCCATTCCCAAAACTACAGACTCATGACGCAAATAAGCAATGGCACTTTCGTAATCCAACTCATACGGAGGAAATGCAGAAGGATGCATACAACGACTCATGGCTAAAGCATGATGAGGTGTCCAATCACGTCCCTTCAATGATGCGACCGTGACTCCCGCATGGAGTACCAATAAATGCTGTTTCAAATGTTCCAAAACAATACTCCATTGAACAGGTATGGCCGACACTGAATCTTCTGATACAGTCCAAGCATAATCTTCAGAATGAGCCAACCATGTACGGCATATATCATATGAAGGAACAGCAGATTTATTTACTTTCCTTTTGTCCGCACGCATACTTTTTTGAAGTTTTCGTTCTTTTTTACCTCCAAAATCTTGTTTCACACTACTGAATGCCTGTTCGAATTCAGGAGCATCCTCTACCGGCTTACGTAATACTGCCAAAAAGAATCCTTCACCTTGGACACAGGAAGGCAAGAAACGATAAACAGGCAATAGGGGCTCTCTTCGTGTGACATCTCCCTTGATACCCCACTCCTCCTCTATCGGTACAGACAAAGCTTCCGCTCCAAACTGTTGTATCATCCAACGCACATTCTCTTCGTCTTCCCAAGCATTGTAAGTACATGTACTATAAATAAACACACCTCCAGGTTTCAGACATTCCCAAGCATCAGCAACAATGCTACGCTGACGTTGCCAACAAACATCGACATTCCCCATACTCCACTCTCCGACAGATTCTGCATCCTTACGGAACATGCCTTCACCTGAACAAGGCACATCAGCCAATATGACATCAAAGAACTGACCCAACGAAACAAAATCAGACGGAGCATTTTGTGTCACTACTACATCCGGATGTCCCCATTTTATCATGTTCTCAGCCAAGACTTGAGCACGCGTGCGAATAATTTCATTAGAGACCAATAAACTTCCGTCAGGCAAAGCAGCACGAAGCAAGGTAGATTTACCACCCGGAGCCGCGCACAAGTCAAGCATCCGACAAGCACACGGTACATAAGATTTCAAGACACGATGCACAAACATAGAAGAAGCTTCCTGTACATAATAGCAACCGGCATGAAACAATGGATCAAAAGTAAAAGGCAGACGGGTAGGTAAATAATAAGCACCTTCCGCCCATGGCACAGAAGCATAAGAAGCAGAAAAAAAATCATCTTGCCATTTCCACGGATTCACACGAATACTTACAGAGGGATCGGTCTGTAAGGCTTCAGACAATGCTTCAAACTCATTCTCGCCCAACAAATGGCGCATATATTCCGAGAATTCTACAGGTAATTGCATCATATCTCTTATACAAACTTAAAATTTCTTGCAAAGATAAAGAAAAAGTGTACCTTTGCAACATAAAACTATAAAAGAATCAATCGTATGAAACAATATCTTGATTTGCTCGACCGCATTTTGAAAGAAGGAGTGCGAAAAGATGACCGCACGGGCACAGGAATCATCAGTGTATTTGGCCATCAGATGCGATTCAATCTGGAAGAGGGATTCCCTTTGTTAACCACAAAGAAATTGCATTTGAAGTCCATCATCCATGAATTGTTATGGTTCCTCCAAGGAGATACCAACGTCAAATATCTGCAAGAAAATGGAGTACGTATATGGAATGAATGGGCTGATCCTGAAACAGGTGATTTGGGACATATCTACGGATACCAATGGCGTTCATGGCCGGATTACAAAGGCGGACATATTGACCAAATCAAGGAAGCTGTAGAGACAATCAAGAACAATCCAACTTCAAGACGTATCATTGTAAGCGCTTGGAATGTGGCTGATTTGGACAACATGAACCTCCCCCCATGTCACGCATTCTTCCAATTCTATGTTGCAGACGGACGATTAAGCCTGCAACTCTACCAACGTAGTGCCGACAGCTTTTTGGGAGTACCCTTCAATATTGCATCATATGCACTGTTACTGATGATGATGGCACAAGTTACAGGACTGAAAGCCGGTGATTTCGTACACACCTTGGGCGACACACACATCTATATGGATCACCTCGAGCAAGTGAAACTGCAGCTTACCCGCGACCCACGTCCGTTACCTACCATGCGTATCAACCCCGATGTGAAGGACATCTTCAGCTTCAAGTATGAAGATTTCCAACTCGAGAACTACGACCCGCATCCCCACATCAAAGGAAAAGTTTCAGTCTAAAAAAAATCAAGTTTAAGGTTCTATGTTCTAAAGAATATGGGCTTGAACCTTAAATTTTGAACTTTAAACCCAAAACCTTATGATTTCCATCATCGTATGCATCGCACAAAACCGTGCAATCGGATTTGAAAACAAACTACTCTATTGGCTACCCAATGACTTAAAGCGTTTCAAACAACTTACTACCGGACATACTATCATTATGGGGCGTCGCACATTCGAGTCATTCCCCAAAGGAGCTTTACCCAACCGACGTAATGTCGTGCTCTCGCGCCAAACGGATGCCCATTTCGAGGGAGCCGAACACTTCCCTACTCTTGAAGAGGCCTTGACAAGCTGCAAACCGGACGAGGAAATCTTTATCATCGGAGGAAGTACTGTATATGAACAAGCTATGTCTTTTGCAGATCAGTTGCTTATCACTTTAGTTGATGATACACCGGACAAAGCAGATGCCTTTTTCCCAAAAATAGACCCTTGCATTTGGGAAATAAGAAAGAAAGAGGAACATGACACAGACGAAAAACACGCTTTTACCTACACTTTCATTGATTATTCAAGAAAGCCACATACACAATCCATACGATAAAAAGACATATAAACTGAAAGCATCAACCCATAAAAAAGATTAGAAAACCATAAATCGGATGGACAAAAAAAGAGGATGTATGTATGAGATTCATACTACATCCTCTTACTAAATCAAAACAATTACAAACTATTTAATTGCGGTTATCCGCAGAATAGTTGATGTTCAATGCCCAGGCTTTACGTAACTCTTGTTTAATGTCGGTCACGATACCCATGCGAGTGTCGCGGTCCACTTTAAGAGAAACCTTCATGAAGGGCTTATCAATTTCCTTCATGGCTTCGCGCTCCTGGAAAACATAGTCCTGTACCTCAAAAAGGCTAGCGAACTTGTCGTTCAACTGAATCTGAGTTCCAGAACCCACTCTTGCACGCCACTCACGGGTAGGTTTACCCACATAGATGTATGACACGAGTGATTTCTTGGTCATTTTCTCAATTTCAGTACCTTTGGGTACTTTGAATTCAACCATCAAAGTAACTTCACGCATCGTAGTAACAATCATGAAGAAGAACAGGATGGTAAAAATCAAGTCAGGCAATGATGACGTATTCAACGCCGGCATACCTCTTTTTTCTCCTTTTCCAAATTTACTCATAACTATTATTATTTTGCGTAGTTTTTAGGTTCTGCTTCCGAAATTTTCATCGGATAATATGAACGAACTGCAAGTTGTTGCTCTTCATTCAGATCAATATAAGCTTTTCCGAATTTACGACGTGACAACTCATCACGCAATTCATTATATGCAGCCACCAATTCATTCTGAACTTCAAAATACTTTGAATAACTTGTACCACGGTCGCTCTGCAATGAAATCACATGTTTGTCTGTGATATACACCGTACCGAAGAGGTCGATGTCACGAGGCGATTTGTCGGGCAAGTTAGGCAAGTTCTCCGGATTCTCGATGAACTCTTTAGCTCTCGCTCTGATCTCGCTGACTTCTGCGTAATCACCACCAATCATCAATTCATCCATGGCGTTGATACGAACCTGAAGTACGTTGCGCTCTTTCACCTTTGTATCGTCCTGTTCCACATTGTCTTCGGGAGGAGGTGGCAAACGACGTGCCAAACCTCTGTCCGTATCCATTGATGTAGTGGTAAGGAAGAAGATAAGCAGGATGAAGGAGATATCAGCGGTTGAACTTGAGTTCAGTTCCGGAACTGATCTTTTTCCCATTATTCTTTACTTTTAATAGGTTCTTAAATTACTTTTTGAAGATACCAGACAGATTCACAATCAATGCCAAAGTGGCTACTGCCAACAATGCATAAAGTGAATAGCAGAATAAATCTGAAACTTTCAACAATGTAGCATCAGAGAAGAAAGAACCATTAGGCAATCTCAATGGTTCAGCAGAGGCCATAACCCATGAACCAACCAAAATGCCAACGAGGATTACTACTGATACGATTGAGATAGCTCTATCAGGTACACCGGTAATATTCACACCCTTGGGACCACCTAATGATGCAATGGTGTTACCCAAAGCTCCCAACACTGTAGCCAAGATACAGATTGCAGCCATGATATACATAAACACAATCAATGTACCTGTATGCTCGGGAGCATTGTATTTACCTTGCGGATTATCATATCCCACACCGAAGAAAAGTCCGAAGACAACCACGGTAGCGATAATCAATGCGATAAATACGAAAAATGAAACTCTATGTGCTTTCATCACTAAATTCTTTTACTTAAATTATTACTTCTTCAAGTTGTACTTCATGATGAGGTCGAGCAAAGTGATAGACGAATCTTCCATATCTGCAGTCAAAGCCTCAATCTTAGAAAGGATATAGTTGTAGAATACCTGGAGAACCAAAGCAGCTACGATACCGAAGATAGTAGTAATCAAGGCCACCTTCATACCACCAGCAACAACGGTCGGAGAGATATCACCAGCAGCTTCGATAGCGTCGAATGCCTGCACCATACCAATCACAGTACCCAAGAATCCGAGTGAAGGAGACATGGCGATGAACAAAGTAATCCATGAGCAACCCTTCTCGAGGTAAGCTGACTGAACGCCACCGTAAGAAACTACTGAACGCTCAACAACGTCAATACCTTCTTCGATACGCATCAAACCCTGATAGCAGATAGAAGCAACAGGACCACGAGTGTTGCGGCAAACAGTCTTGGCACCTTCAACATCACCCTTAGCAAGAGCAGCCTCAATCTTAGCCATCAATTTCTTTGTGTTCACTTCAGCGAGGCTCAAATAGATGATACGCTCGATACAGAAAGCCAAACCGATTACCAACGCAATAGCAACCAAAGACATGAAGCTGGCATCACCTTCGATGAACTTGGTCTTGATGTCCTTGTGGAAACCACCTGCTTCAACTTCTTCAACAGGAGCCTCTTCGGCTACTACTTCTTCAGCTACGGCTGCTGAATCTACAGCGGCTGAATCTACAACTTCAGTAGAAGCAGGAGCTGCTTCTTCCTGAGCCATTACTGACTGGGTAAGACCAAAGGTCATCATTCCCATCACTGCAACGATTGCAAATAACTTTTTCATTGTGTCTTTAAAATTTTTAAGATTAGATAATTATTAATTCATTATATTTATTTCTCTCAAATCTATATATGTCGGTTTTACAACCTTGCGGAGAGAGGGGGATTCGAACCCCCGATACGCTTTTGGCGTATACACGCTTTCCAGGCGTGCCTCTTCAACCACTCGAGCATCTCTCCTTAACATTTCACCTCTCAAAAAAGAACATTTTTAACGTCCATTTTCATGCTTCCGAGTTTTTCAGCTACAAATGTATTCTTTTTATTCGGCTTACCCATCTTTCTTTCCACTTAAATTTCATCAAACGGCCGAAATTAATATATTTTAAAACATTCACCCCCTTTTTGACCCGTTTTTTGTCTCATCCAAACACCTTTTGAGCATTATTAGACGTTACACGAGCTACGTATTCAACCTCTTTGTCATAAACATGTGCGAGACGTGCCAACGTATGCTTTATATAGGAAGTTTCATTGCGTTTTCCCCGATGTGGCATAGGGGCCAAATAGGGAGCGTCCGTCTCCAGCACCAAACGCTTCAAAGGAACTCCTTCAGCAAGCACTTCGGGCAAAGTTGATTTCTTGAATGTGAGCACACCGTTTATGCCCAACATAAAGTTTTTGAACACCAACAGACGTTTCGCTTCGTCAACTGTTCCTCCAAAACTATGGAATATACCCCGCAAAGATGTCCGTTTATAATCGGTCAGAACTTCTATCATTTCACTGACTGCCGAACGACAATGGACAATCAAAGGAAGATCAAATTCCAATGCCCACTCCACCTGTTGCCGAAAAGCGTCAATCTGCTCTTCCTTGAAACGAGTGTCCCAATAAAAATCAAGTCCAACTTCGCCAATAGCCACAAAAGGATGTTCAGGATTAGCAAGCATGCGTTTCAAATCAGACAACTCGGCACGATAACCTCCCGATACAGATGTTGGATGTAACCCAATCATGGGGAAACAATATCCTTCGTAGGTACGACACACACGCAACATGTCTTCCACTGACGACACATCAATGTTGGGCATATATATACGAGTGACCCCCTCCTCCTTTGCCCGAGCAATAACCTCAGGCAAATCAGCAGAGAACTCATCTGTAAAGAGGTGGGAATGCGTATCTACTATCTCTAACATAATTCTATTCGTTTACGCTTTTCGCCCCATCAGTGATGCTGCGAAGTTATGGAGAATCTCCTTACGGACTGCATCCACCTTCACATTATCCAAGCAACGGGCTGCAGCTTGAAAATACGTATCTATCTTTTCGTGACAAAGTTCCTTGATACCAATTGCATCATAGAGCGCGGTCACTGCTTGTATCTTTTCTTGCGGATTGTAATTCTCTGCCTCTATCCAACGGGTCAATTCAGCACGTTGTACGTCATTGGCACGTTGCAGAGCATTGATGAGCATGTATGTTTTCTTGTTACACAAGATGTCGCCTCCGATTTTCTTTCCGAATACAGCAGGGTCACCATAAACATCGAGGTAATCATCCTGTAATTGGAATGCCAATCCGAGTTGGAGACCGAAATCATACAGATTAGAGGCATCTTCAACTGAAGCACCGGCTTGCACAGCACCAATCTTCAAACTAGCAGCCAAAAGCACGGATGTCTTCAAGCGAATCATCTCGAGATATTCAGTTTCCGACACATCCATACGAGTTTCAAACTCCATGTCATACTGTTGTCCCTCGCCTATTTCCAAAGCCGTCTCGTTGAAGATGTCCATAACAGCTTTCAAATGACGCTCTTCGCATCCAGTCATCATCTTGTAAGCGAGCACCAGCATGGTATCTCCCGAGAGAATAGCCGTATTCTCGTCCCATTTCTTGTGCACGGTCAGATTTCCACGACGTAAGTCGGCCTTGTCCATCAAATCATCGTGCAAAAGAGTATAGTTATGATAAGTTTCAATGCCGGCAGCCGTTGGCAAAACTGCTTCTACCTCCTCCTTATATATATTATAAGCCATCAGCATCAGTAGCGGGCGAACGCGTTTACCCCCCAATGCAAGTGTATATTCTACCGGGGCATACAGACCGACCGGTGGGCGTGAATACTCCAACCCAGCAATATACTTCTGTATTTTCTCCAACAGTTGCGGTGCGCTGTATATCATGACTATATTTCCTTTATTCTAAAAAGAGGCTGCTTGAACAACTCAGGCAACCTCTTTACCATAATATCACCAATAAACTTTTACCCTATTAAGTCAAGCGGAACATTACAGGCAGAGTAAACTTCACGCGAACGGGTTTACCACGCTGTTCACCGGGTTTCCACTTAGGCATGGACTTTACTACACGGATAGCTTCCTTGTCCAAGTAGGGGTCAACACTACGAAGAACAACGGGATCTACGATAGAACCGTCCTTGTTTACAACGAACTGTACGATTACACGTCCCTGCACTCCGTTTTCTGCAGCAATTGAGGGATATTTAATATTCTTCTGAAGCCACTTCATCAACTCAGCAGTACCACCGGGAAACTCGGGCATAGCCTCTACAACCTGGAAGATTTCATCCTCCTTCTCAATGTCTTCAACAACAACATTCTCGATGTTTGTAATTTCTACCACTTCACCCATATCTTCATCAGAAGCAATGATGGTTTCTTCAATTTCTGCATCATCTTCCACGATTTCAATGGTTTCAGAAATCTGCTTGGCCTCTACAGGCACGGGAGCCACAGGCTTCTCCTGCATAGTGATAGGAATGATTTCCTCTTCGAAGTTGATCATGGCAACTTCAATAATCTCACCAGTCTCAATCACATCACGACGCGTCCACTCAAAAGCGACAAACATGATAGACAAGATAAAAATGAATCCCACCAATAACCAAGTGGTCTTTTTGCCTTCCAAATCGGCAATAGGAGCTTTTTTAACTTCCATACGTTTCTTTATTTATTTTTTATTTTTTGAATATACAATTATAGAGTTTTTCAATGTTTGGGCAAATGTACCACATATTTTTCATTTATGAACACACTTACTTCAGTTTTTTTTTAAACTACGCTTTTTTTTAAGTTTTTTAATTTTTTCATGCCGTTAAAAAGGGATTAAAAAGGTTTTTTTCTCCTCTACCTGAAAAAAAGATTTCCCAGGTAAAAGAAAAAAATATCTCAAGTAATAAATACAGCATGGCGGAGATATCACACACAAAAATCTTTTTCATCTCTTCCCAAAAAGAAAAAAAGAGGTACACAATAAAAAAAAGCAGAAAGAGTTTACATATTATAATAAGGTTTGATTATCTTTGCTTCGCAAATTATGAAAAGATACTGGATTTTTACCCTGCTGGCTATGCTCGTAGCCACCGCACACGCGCAAGACGGAACGACGGCATTCACTTTTCTCCGTCTTCCCCATTCGGCTCATGCTGCCGCATTGGGAGGCGAAAACATTACGACCATCCACGACGACTTGACACTTTCCTTCCACAACCCTGCCCTCTTAAGTAACGTCTCCGACAAATCGCTCCATTTGGGCTACACTTCCTATATAGAAGGGAGCAAAGTGGCTAGTGCAGCCTTTTCGCGTCAATTTGGAGAACGCTCGGCTTGGGCGGCAGCCGTGCAATACATGGATTACGGGACAATCAAGGAGACCGATACCGAAAACAATGTTTTAGGTGATATTTCGGCCAAGGACATGGTTTTCATGGGAATGTATAATTACCTCTTGAGCGATCGGTGGAGCGGAGGAGTTACTGCAAAACTTATCCACGGAAATTATGCAGAATATATCTCATACGCCATCGGCATAGACTTGGGAATCAACTATTTTCACGAAGAGAATGATTTCTCTGCATCATTGACCTTCAAGAATCTGGGCGGACAAATCAAGACATTTGACGAACATCACGAGAAACTCCCGACAAATTTACAGGTAGGTATCTCCAAACGTCTGGCTCATGCTCCTATACGGATTTCAGCTACACTGGATGACCTCTTACACTGGGAATCAGCATACTACAATCCTAAAGGAAAGGATATAGACTTCGGTGAGCTCCTGATAAATCACGTTGTCTTAGGAGTGGAGATTGCCCCCAGCGACCGTTTCTACATCGCTGCAGGATACAATTGTAAGCGCACGAATGAACTGAAAGTCAATGGAGGCAGCAAATGGGTTGGAGCAACTATCGGAGCAGGACTTACCCTCAAGCGCATCAAGATGGGGATTGCTTATGCCAACTACCACACTGCAGCCTCATCACTGATACTCAATGTAAGTATAGGACTTTGAATTGGAACTAAAATTAAACGCTAATATATATAATAAGGTATATGAAAAAGATTACTATAGCCATCGATGGTTTTTCATCTTGTGGGAAAAGTACAATGGCTAAAGATTTGGCCAAAGAAATCGGGTATATCTACATCGATAGTGGGGCCATGTACAGAGCTGTCACGCTCTATTGTATCGAAAACGGTCTCTTCCAAGGAAAAGAGATTGATGACACACGTCTGAAGGAACAAATCAAGGAGATAAGTATCAGTTTCCGACTTGATGAAACCACAGGACGTCCGCGCACCCAACTCAACGGAAAAGACGTAGAAGACCGCATCCGTACTATGGAAGTATCGTCACGTGTCAGCATCATTGCCGCCATTGATTTTGTACGCGAATTCCTCGTAACCCAACAACAGGAGATGGGAAATGCCAAAGGAATCGTCATGGACGGACGCGACATCGGCACCACTGTATTTCCCCATGCAGAATTGAAGATATTCGTAACCGCTTCGCCCGAGATACGAGCCGAACGACGATACAAGGAGTTGCAAGAAAAAGGCGAGAATGCCAACTTTGAAGAGATCTTGGCCAACGTCAAAGAACGTGACCATATCGACCAGACACGCACTGTCAGCCCTCTACGCCGTGCCAACGATGCTATTCTACTTGACAACAGCCACTTGACACTCGAAGAACAGAAGACATGGCTCATCGAACAATTCCAAAAAGCGACCAATGCATGATTGAAATTGAAATAGACAACGGTTCGGGATTCTGCTTCGGAGTAACTACGGCAATCCAAAAAGCCGAGGAAGAGTTGCGCAAAGGGACTCCACTCTATTGTCTGGGTGACATTGTGCACAACGGCAAGGAGTGCGAACGACTGAAAGCTTTGGGACTCATCACCATCAATCACGAGGAGTTCAAACAATTGCATGGTGTAAAAGTCTTACTACGTGCTCATGGCGAACCACCCGAAACGTATGAAATTGCCCATAAGAACGAGATTGAAATCATTGATGCCACCTGCCCCGTAGTGTTACGTCTCCAACAACGTATCAAACAGGAATATGCCCGCCATGACAAGGTTGGCAAACAAATTGTCATCTACGGAAAATCAGGCCATGCTGAGGTATTGGGTCTTGTCGGACAGACATCCGGCCAAGCCATTGTCATAGAAAGTCTGAAAGAAGCCGAGCAATTAGATTTCAGCAAGGACATCCGACTCTATTCACAAACGACCAAATCACTGGACGAATTCTGGCAAATAGTGGATTACATCAAGAAGCATATTTCCCCGGACGCTTCATTCGAGTACTACGACACCATCTGTCGGCAGGTAGCCAACCGCATGCCCAACATCCGCTCTTTCGCCATTTCACACGACCTCATCTTTTTCGTGAGCGGCAAGAAGAGTTCCAACGGAAAAATCCTATTCAACGAATGTTGTCAGGTAAATGCCAATTCCCACTTGATAGATGATGCCAGCGAAATAGATTTCAATCTACTTCAAGAGGTACGCTCCATCGGCATTTGTGGAGCCACTTCTACCCCCAAATGGTTGATGGAAGAGTGCAAGAGTGCCATCCAACGAGAATTGGAAAGAGATAAATAAAACATTTATTGGAGACAAAAAAGTTTCGTTTTCCTATATTCCTCATCTCCATGAATGAAAATTTTCAGAACTTAAAACAATCAATAAATATGGCAAAAATCGAATGTATCGGCATCCTGACCTCTGGAGGAGATGCCCCTGGCATGAATGCCGCAATCCGTGCCATCACCCGTGCGGCTATCTACAACGGATTGAAAGTTAAAGGTATTTATCGCGGTTACAAAGGATTGGTAACCGGTGAAATCCAAGAGTTCAAAACCCAAAACGTAAGCAATATCATCCACCAAGGTGGCACAATCCTAAAGACTGCACGTTGCAAGGAATTTACGACACCTGAAGGACGTGCTTTGGCTTATGAGAACATGAAAAAAGAAGGAATTGATGCTCTCGTAGTCATTGGTGGAGACGGTTCATTGACTGGAGCCCGTATTTTTGCACAAGAATACGACATCCCATGTATCGGACTTCCCGGCACAATTGACAATGACCTATACGGAACCGACACAACCATCGGTTATGACACTGCCCTCAACACCATATTGGATGCTGTAGACAAGATACGTGACACCGCAACTTCTCATGAACGTTTGTTCTTTGTCGAGGTAATGGGACGCGATGCCGGCTTCCTTGCTCTGAATGGAGCTATAGCGGCTGGAGCAGAAGCAGCCATCATTCCCGAGTTCAGTACCGAAGTTGACCAATTGGCAGAATTCATCAAGAATGGTTTCCGTAAATCTAAAAGTAGCAGCATCGTATTGGTTGCCGAAAGTGAAATTACAGGTGGCGCCATGGCATTGGCAGAACGAGTAAAGAACGAATACCCCCAATACGATGTACGTGTATCTATTTTAGGACACTTGCAACGTGGCGGACGCCCTACCGCACACGACCGTATCATTGCCAGTCGTATGGGAACAGCCAGTATCGACGCGCTGATGGAAGGACAACGCAATGTGATGATAGGTATCGAACATGATGAAATCGTATATGTACCTTTCACCAAAGCAATCAAAAACGACAAGCCAATCAAGAAAGAACTGGTGAATGTTTTGAATGAGCTTTCCATTTAAAAACCTTTTCAATCTCCAGTTTGCTTGAAAAAATCGAAAAAGAACAAGCCCTTAAAAGGGTAATTTTGTACAAAAACACCCTAAAAGGGGGATAAAAGTACCCAAAAGTGTACTTTATCCCCCTTTTTTCATTGCTTTTTTCTGAATCACGTATGAAATAGCAGTAATATTGCACCCAGAAATCAAAAAAAACAAGAACTGTACAATTTTAAATTAAATGGGTATGAATACTTTAAACTTCAAATCTGAGTTACTTGCTATTCAAGATGAGTTGCTACGTTTCGCTTACAAACTGACTGCAGACCCCGAGGAGGCAAATGATCTGTTACAAGAGACCTCGTTAAAAGCTCTAGACAATGAAGACAAATTTGAACCTGACACCAATTTCAGAGGTTGGATGTATACAATCATGCGCAATATCTTCATTAATAATTATAGAAAACAGGTACGTGACCAAACCTTTGTTGATCAAACAGAGAACCTTTATCACATCAACCAGTCCAAAGATATAGCATACGACAGCACAGAAGAGGCATACGATCTGAAAGAAATCCACCGTGCAGTCAACCGACTGCCCAAAGAATACAGGATTCCTTTTTCCATGCACGTATCCGGTTTCAAGTATCGCGAAATTGCCGAAAAATTAGGCTTACCACTCGGAACGGTCAAAAGCCGCATATTCTTTACTCGACAACGTTTGCAAATTGAACTGAAGGATTTCCGATAAGCTCCTCACATCCTTACATTTAGTTATTCTAAATCGTGAGTCAGAATCTAATCAACGCGAGTTCGATATAAGAGTAATTTTTACAGGTGTCCCATCAAAATCTATTAGCTGATAGTTTTTCTTCCATTAGCTGATAGAATTTTCTCGGACACCTGATAGATTTTAAAGGAACTGAGATATCATCTCCAACACCTACTTCTTATATCGGACTCACGTTAAATAATCTTTAGAAAACACGTCAATATTTGCTCACTCTGAATATTCTTTGTTCCTTTGCACCTCAATTACATATTAATTAAGGTTTACACGCGCGCATGAAGAGCACTCTCAAATTGGTACTTTTGTACTTCGCCTATCAATTATTGGCATCAGCCATCATGTTTGGAATCTCCCAAATGCATCCAATCAGTATGACCACCCAATTAGGATGGACTCTATTACTTTCAGGAGCAATCATGACCACACACCTCATCGTCTTTGGCCATGTACAGTTGAATAATCTATTGCGTCCTATTACTTCCAACATACTCGTTTACAGTATTGTATGTCTATTCGGCGCCATACTTTGCAGCAATGCACTGAATGAGTTGATGACTTTACCCAATTGGCTCGAGAAGGATTTCATGGCGATGAGCCACAACATTTTAGGTATTATGAGCATTGCTTTAATGGCTCCGTGGATAGAAGAATTATTGTTCCGTGGGGCCATTCTACAAAGTTTAAGGAACTCTGGATACACACCGCAAAGAGCCATCATACTTTCCGCTTTGGCATTCGGTCTCATCCATATCAACCCAGCCCAAATCGTGTTTGCCTTTTTAATCGGATTAGTCTTGGGATGGATCACTTGGAAAACTAACAACCTATATCCTGCGATAATAGGCCATGCACTGAACAACTCATTAGGAGTGGCCCAAATGGCAATCTGCAATACCGAAACGATGCTACCTCCGCACACACCCTATGCCACCGTAATTCTGCTTTCAATAGCCGTCATCGGATTGGCTATCACTTTATTCGCAGGACATCGGATACAAATCCACACATTACAGAAAACAGAGAAATAACTATAATTTTAATTCAATTAAACAAAATGAAAATCAAGCTAAGAAACATGCTGACCACACTCATTGTGTGCCTTTGCATTCCTGTGCTTGCCCAACAGGCACAACCGATTCCCACAGATCCGAACGTACGTATCGGCAAATTGGAGAACGGGCTAACTTATTACATCCGCCACAATGCCCTTCCTGAAGGACAAGCCGATTTCTACATTGCTCAGAAAGTAGGTTCCATCCTTGAAGAAGAGAACCAACGTGGATTGGCCCACTTTTTGGAACACATGTGTTTCAATGGCACCAAGCATTTTCCCGGTAACGGGCTCCGTGATTATTTGGAGAATATCGGTGTAAAGTTCGGCACCAACCTTAATGCCTACACCGCCATGGACGAGACAGTGTACAACATCAACAATGTTCCCATCCATAAAGTACCCGAAGCTATTGATTCATGTCTGTGGATACTTCGCGATTGGAGCGATGGTCTGACTTTAGGTGAAGCAGAAATAGACAAAGAGCGTGGTGTCATTCACGAAGAGTGGCGTACCCGCATGGGAGCAACCATGCGCATCTACGAAAAGGTATTTCCCTTGGTTTACCCTGGAAGCCAGTATGCCAACCGCTTGCCCATCGGAACAATGGAGGTAGTAGATAACTTCCCCTACAAAGCTCTGCGCGATTATTATGAAAAGTGGTATCGCCCCGACCAACAAGGTATTATCATCGTGGGGGATTTCGATGTTGACCAGATGGAAGCTAAGGTGAAGAGTATCTTTTCTGACGTGGAGATGCCTGCCAACCCTGCTGAACGCATCTACTATCCAGTACCCGACAACAAAGAACCCATCGTAGCCATTGCCACAGACAAGGAACAGACCAACGTACGCATCCAGTATATGATGAAGCACGAAGCAATTCCCAATGCAGCCAAAAACGATGTAAACTACATGGTGATGAATTTTGCCCAAGGAATGATGGCCCAAATGTTCGACACACGATTTGAGGAGATTGTACAACAGAGTTCTAATCCTCCTTTCATGGGAGCAGGTGTGTTTGACGGAAACTTCCTTATCGCCAATACCAAAGATGCATTCACTGGTGTAGCCATCTGCAAAGAAGATGGTGTAGAAACAGCTTTTACCACTTTGATTCGCGAAATGGAACGCGCTCGCCGCTATGGTTTCACCGAAGGAGAATTTGCCCGTGTAAAAGCCACCTATCTCCGTTCTTTAGAAAATGCCTACAACGAACGCAGCAAAAGAAAAAATACGGAATATGCAGAGGAGTACGTACGTCACTTCATTGACAACGAACCCATCCCCGGTATCGAAGCAGAATATTCAATGATGAATCAGATTGCCCCCATGATTCCTGTAGCAGCCATCAACCAGATGATGCAACAGATGATGAGCGACAGCAACCTGGTAATCACTGTGTTTGCTCCCGAAAAAGAGGGTGTAAGCTACCCTACCAAGGAACGCATGTTGGAACTCGTTGCACAAGTGAAAGCCGAAAACATCGAACCCTATGTGGACAAAGTTTCCAACGAGCCCCTCATCAACCAATTACCTGAAGCCGGCAAAGTTGTGAAGACCACTGAAGGACAGTTTGGTTCTAAAGTATATACCTTGAGCAACGGTGTAAAAATCATTATGAAGCCCACAGACTATAAGGCCGACGAAATTCGCATGAATGCTTTCAGTGCTGGAGGTAACAGTTTGCTCCCCACTGAAGACATCATCAATATCGAAGTATTGAATGAAGTGTGCGAATTGGGTGGATTAGGCAACTTCAGCAGTACCGACCTAATGAAGGTGTTGGCTGGAAAGATTGTAGGTGTAACTCCATATGTCAATTCACTGGAAGAAGGATTGAGCGGAAGCTGCTCACCCAAGGATTTGGAAACACTGCTCCAACTCACTTACCTCATGTTCACTGCCCCTCGCATGGACGAAGCAGCTTTCGAGTCATACAAGAATCGTGCCAAGGCGTCGTTGGGGTATCAAGAGTTGAATCCTGCCACAGCTTTCAATGACACATTGACCGTAGCTCTCTACAACCACCACCCTCGTGCCATTAAGTTCACCAAGGAAATGGTTGACCAGATTGATTATGCACGTACCATGGAGATGTACAAGGAACGTTTCGCCGATGGTGACGACTTTACCTTTATGTTTGTAGGAAACATCGATGAAGCGACAGCCCTGCCTCTCTTTGAAAAGTATCTGGGTGCTCTTCCGACCAAGGAAGGGGCTGAAAAGTTCAATGGTAAAATCAACCCCACTATCCGCAAGGGAGAATACACCAACAACTTCGAACGTACAATGGAATTGCCCAAAAGTACAGTATTCCTTTTCTATACAGGTAAAGGGAAGTATGACGCACGTGGTAAGATGATTATGAGCATCGTTTCACAGGTATTGGATATGGTATATACCGAAAGTGTACGCGAGAAAGAAGGTGGGACCTACGGAGTAGGTGTAAGCGGTGGTATCAACCACTATCCGAAAGAAGAGGTACGCCTGCAAATCACCTTCGACACCGACCCCGAACGCCGTGCCCGCATGACTGAGGTTATCCGACAAGGACTGGATGAATTCATCAAGAACGGTCCCAATCCCGAGCAACTGGCCCGCGTGAAGGAATACATGCTGAAGAAGAATCAAGAGAACCAAAAGGAAAACGGCTACTGGATGAACCAACTCAAGGAGTTCTATTGGCACGGCATTGACGGAACCAAGAACTACGAACAAATGGTAAACAGTATCACCGGTAAGGAAATCCAGAAGTTCATGAAGAAACTCATCAAGCAGGGCAACTGCATCGAGGTGAGCATCAGTGGAACAAAGTAATCATTCATTGTTAGAGAAATAAAAGGAGTTATCATTCCGATACGCTTCATTAAGGAGTTAAAGCCAGTTATGATGTATGACAGAAGAATATGGGCTTTAACTCCTAAACTTATAAAATTGAGAACTCTTTGAATCCATTTTACAACAAAAAAAAGAATCTATGACTACACACCGCATTTTATCTGCCATACTGTGCCTGACACTGGCCACAGGCTCTGCTGTAGCCCAACAGAAATCCTCCGCATCAGGAGGTTATCCCATCAACCCTGTCCCCTTTACCAGTGTGAAAGTTACCGACAATTTTTGGGGACAACGTCTCAAAGCCAGCCGTGAAGTGACGATTCCCCTCGCTTTCAGCAAATGCGAAGAAACGGGACGCTATACCAATTTCACCCGTGCTGCCCAGATGATGGAGTTACAGAAGAATCCCGCACTAAAGGACAATCCCGCATACGCCGAAGTAGCCAAGGGGGTAAAGATTGGCGGCTATTCGTTCGACGACACCGACGTGTATAAGACCATCGAAGGTGCCAGCTACCTGCTGCAAACCTACCCCGACAAGAAACTGAAGAAGTATATTGACAGCGTATTGGTCGTTGTCTCATCGGCCCAAGAACCTGACGGTTATCTGTTCACCGCCCGTACACAGAATCCTGCAGCCCCACACGAATGGGCCACAGGTAAACGTTGGGAGAAGGTAGAAGACCTGAGCCACGAATTCTACAACTTGGGACACATGGTCGAGGGAGCCATTGCACATTACCAAGCTACGGGACAACGTAATTTCCTTGATATCGCCATCCGCTATGCCGACTGTGTCTATAATGAAATCGGTGAAGGCGAAGGAAAGCAAGTCTATGTTCCCGGCCACCAGATAGCAGAAATGGCTTTGGCCAAACTTTATACCGTAACGGGGGAAAAGAAGTATCTGGATCTTGCCAAGTTCTTTCTCGACAAGCGCGGATATACCTCACGTCGAGACCAATACAGTCAAGCCCACCAACCTGTCATCGAACAGAGCGAAGCTGTAGGACATGCCGTACGTGCCGCCTACATGTATAGCGGTATGGCCGATGTAGCAGCTCTCACAGGCGACCAAGCCTATATCGATGCAATCGGTCACATTTGGGACAACATTGTAAGCAAAAAACTCTATGTTACGGGTGGTATCGGTGCCACAGCCAGCGGTGAAGCATTCGGCAAGAATTACGAATTGCCCAACATGTCAGCTTATTGCGAAACATGTGCCGCAATCGGTAACGTTTATATGAACTACCGTCTCTTCCTGCTCCATGGCGAGAGTAAATATTACGATGTATTGGAACGTTCGCTCTACAACGGGCTCATTTCGGGTGTTTCGCTCGAAGGTAACGGTTTCTTCTACCCCAACCCATTGGAATCCATGGGACAACACCAACGTCAAGCTTGGTTCGGTTGTGCCTGCTGTCCGTCAAATATCTGCCGTTTCATTCCTTCACTGCCCGGATACGTCTATGCCGTGAAGGATAACAACGTCTATGTCAACCTCTTCGTCAGCAATACTGCCACACTGAAGGTAGGCGGAAAGAAACTGACCCTTTCACAAAAGACAGAATATCCATGGGACGGAGCGATTGGAATAACCGTTAATCATGCCACCGGACACGATTTCACCCTGAAGCTGCGTATCCCCGGCTGGGTGAAGGGACAAGTTGTACCCTCTGACCTCTACGCCTATGCAGACAACAAACGCTTGGACTATACCATCACTGTGAATGGTGAAGCCGTAGAAAAGACTATCGGAAAGGACGGTTACCTCGCCATCAACCGCCGTTGGAAGAAGGGCGACCGTATAGAGCTTCACCTCGATATGCAACCGCGCACCGTAAAAGCAAATGCCCGTGTGGAAGCTGACCGTGGTCGTCTGGCTATCGAACGTGGTCCAATTGTCTATTGTGCTGAATGGCCTGATAACGAGTTCGATATCATGACTCTTTTGCTCAACCGCGAGCCCAAGTTCGAAGAAGTACGTCGCAATGACCTACTTTACGGTATCACCCAATTGAAGACCAATGCCCAAACACTGAGTTACGACGAAGAAGGCTGCCTACAGGCAAAGGATGTAACCCTGACACTTATACCCTACTATGCTTGGGCACATCGTGGCAGTGGTAAGATGTCCGTTTGGTTGCCCTGCAATATCAGTGCGGCCCGTCCGGGAGTCCCCGCTACAGCAGCTTCACAAAGCAAGATTGACGCCTCTATCCGTACAACGGCACTCCGAAGCATCAACGACGGGTTGGTTCCTCAAGACGGTAACGACCGTTCCATCCCCTACTATCACACTTGGCCCAAACAGGCTGGTACGGAATGGATAACCTACACTTTCCCGAAGGAAATGAAGGTTTCAGCTTGTACTCTCTATTGGTTCGACGATGGCCCATGGGGCGGATGCCGTGTACCCAAAGCATGGCGTATTCTATATAAAAATGGAGATAACGAATGGACGCCTGTAAAAAACATCACCCCATACGAATGCGTAAAGGGTGTCGGCAACATGGTACAGTTCAATCCCGTCACCACCACCGCTCTCAAATTGGAAATCGACCAACCAGACAATTACTCCACCGGTGTCTTTGAATGGGAAGTAAAATAAAAACTATTTTCGTTGACATTTGAAGTGTCTTTTTGTAGAAGAGTTTACACACGAACTAAAAAAACAACATAAAAAAGTTCCCGCTGGCATCCGCCAACGGGAACTTTTCTATACAAACTTTTCAAATCCTTTTTCTTTATCCGCAACGTGAACTTCCACAGTGTTTGCAGATGAGACAACCCTCTTGATAAACAAGGGTTTCATGTCCGCAGTTCGGGCACTTCTGTCCCTTGGCTTCGGTGCCATCTTGGATGTATTTCTTCAAGGCACGCTCAACACCATTCTTCCAGGTGTTGATGCTCTCGCTGTCGAGCTGGAGTGAACCAACCAACTTGATTACCTGCTCGATAGGCATACGGTAGCGCAACACTCCGGAAATCAGCTTGGCATAGTTCCAATACTCCTTGTTGAACTTTTCGGAAAGTCCTTCCACGGTAGTCTTGTATCCGCGCTTGTTCTCGAACTGGAAGTCGTAGCGCTTGCGTCCCTCTTCGTCGGTCGTCTTGATGATGCGTCCGCGGGTTACGCTCTTAGGCAAGATGATACCCTCCTCGTCGTCCTGCAGACCGGTGAAGATTTCGTAGGGATAGCCATCAAGTAAACCGACAAATGCCACCCACTTCTCCTTGTTGTTCTGGAAACGAACGATGTCGCAATCGAGCACGGTAGGACGTACTTCGGTCACTGTAGGTGGTTTGCATGGCAGCGGTTCATCCTTCTTGCTGCTCTTTGTCGAGATGAGCACGCCGGCACGGCTTCCGTCACGATATACAGTGCATCCCTTGCATCCGCTCTTCCAAGCCTCTACATAAAGACGGTTGACCAACTCTTCGTCCACATCGTTAGGCAGATTGATAGTCACACTGATAGAATGGTCCACCCACTTTTGGATAGCTCCTTGCATCTGCACCTTCATCAGCCAATCCACATCGTTACTGGTGGCTTTATTATAAGGAGACTTTGCTACCAATTCATCGATTTCCTCTTGGGAATAACGCTTTTCAGTATCATATCCATTCACGCGCATCCACTCAAGGAACTTGTGGTGGTAAACAATGTATTCTTCAAAGGCATCCCCTGTTTCATCCATGAAGTCCACATGCACTTCGGGGTCATTGGGGTTCACCTTGCGACGACGCTTATAGACGGGCATGAACACTGGTTCGATACCGCTTGTAGTCTGGGTCATCAGGCTGGTTGTCCCTGTTGGTGCAATCGTCAAACAGGCAATGTTTCGACGGCCATACTGCTTCATCTCTTCATACAAAGCAGGATCGGCCTCCTTGATACGGTTTACGAACGGATTATTCTTTTCACGTTCACTGTCATACACGGCGAATGCTCCACGTTCCTTGGCCATATTCACCGATGAGCGGTAAGCCTCAATGGCAACCGTCTTGTGTACCTGAACACTGAAGTCCGTAGCCTCCTGGGTACCATATCGCAACCCCATAGCGGCAAGCATGTCACCTTCAGCCGTGATACCCACACCGGTACGACGTCCCTGTCCGCTCTTCTTGTAAATCTTCTCCCAAAGCATCATCTCGCTACCTTTCACTTCATCGCTTTCGGGGTCGCTCTTGATTTTCTCCATGATGCGTTCAATCTTCTCCAACTCCAAGTCGATGATATCATCCATGATACGCTGGGCCAAGCCAACATGCTTTTTGAACAGTTCAAAGTCAAAGTAAGCCTCTTTGGTAAAAGGATTCACCACGTATGAGTAGAGGTTGATGGCCAACAGACGGCATGAGTCATAGGGACAAAGGGGTATTTCACCACAAGGATTGGTGCTGACAGTGCGATAGCCCAAGTCAGCATAGCAATCGGGCACACTTTCGCGAATAATGGTATCCCAGAAAAGTACACCAGGCTCGGCACTCTTCCATGCGTTATGCACAATTTTCTTCCACAAAGCCTGCGCATCGATATCCTTACTTACCATCGGATTGTCACCCGTGATAGGATATTGCTGGGTATAAGGAACACCCTCAATGGCAGCACGCATAAAGTCGTCGTCCAGTTTTACCGACACATTTGCGCCAGTCACCTTCCCTTCAGTCATCTTGGCATCGATGAAGGATTCTGAATCGGGATGCTTGATGCTTACACTCAACATCAAGGCACCACGACGTCCGTCCTGAGCCACTTCGCGGGTAGAATTGGAGTAACGCTCCATGAAAGGAACCAATCCTGTAG
>JAZRMW010000055.1:0-1866 GCA_045647865.1 Phocaeicola sp. | reverse complement strand
GCGACGTGGAATGATGACAGACACACCCTTGTATTCGATTTCCTCGCGGAGCATGGCCTTGATTTCCTCCATGTTCTTTGGCAAAGGAACAACTACCCGCACATGGTCAGGATGAACACCCACACCACGACAGATGTCTTCCAACTTGCCTGTACCCGCAGAGTCCTGTCCTC
The DNA here is from genome assembly GCA_045647865.1 of Phocaeicola sp. GTDB lineage: Bacteria > Bacteroidota > Bacteroidia > Bacteroidales > Bacteroidaceae > Phocaeicola_A. The sequence continues at coordinate 1,693 of JAZRMW010000055.1, read as the reverse complement.
CGGTCATACCAGTAGTCAAGTTGTCGGAAATGACCACTACCACGTTGGCATTCGAGTTCACGCAATCCAACAAACCGGTGATGCCTGAATGGGTAAAAGTAGAGTCGCCGATCACGGCAAATGAAGGGAATTGTCCTGCATCGGAAGCGCCCTTGGCCATAGTAATGGAAGCGCCCATTTCGACGCAAGCATGAATGGCATTGAACGGAGCGAGAGCACCGAGGGTATAACAACCGATATCACCGAAGATGCGGGCATTTTCGTATTCAGCAGCCACCTCGTTGAGGGCTTTGTACATATCTCTATGGCCACAACCCTGACACAATGCCGGGGGACGTGACACCACCAATGAATCCGGTTCCAATGTTTCCAAAGCCGGCATACCCAACGACAAGCGGACACAGTCCGGTGTGAGTTCGCCCATACGAGGCAAATCGCCTGTGAGACGACCTTTCACTTCAACAGACGAAGGTACAATGGCACGTATCATTTCTTCCACCACCGGTTGGCCTTCTTCCATCACCAGGATTTCCTTGGCACCATCTTCCACCATCTTTTCCACGAGCGCTACCGGCAGAGGATATTGAGACACCTTGAGCAAGCTACGTTCACCGCACTTGCCACAATTTTCCATATAATAATTATAAGCAATACCCGTCGTGATGACACCCCGTTCAGGAGCGCTACCCTTGCTATAGCTATTGAAGCTTGATTCAACGGAAGATTTCAGCAAGTCATCCTGCTGAGCGAGCAATTCCACATAACGTTTCTTCGCGAAAGCCGGCAGAAGAATCCAACGACGCACATCGTCCGGACGATTGATGGCATTCTGCTTTCTTGGAGCATCCGTCAAATTGACCACGGCACGCGAGTGAGCCATACGGGTGGTGATACGCATCAACACAGGAAGCTTGACCGCTTCTGAGAAGTCAAAAGCAGCACAAGTCATTTCATAGGCTTCTTGTTGGGAAGAAGGTTCGAAGATAGGGAGCAAGGCGAACTTTCCGTAGAATCGGGAATCCTGCTCGTTTTGGGAAGAGTGCATCGATGGGTCATCGGCAGCTACTACTACCAAACCTCCGTTGATACCTGTCATGGCAGAGTTGACAAACGCATCGGCAGCTACATTCATACCCACATGCTTCATACACACCATGGCACGCTTGCCCATGTACGACATGCCGAGTGCGCCTTCCATAGCGGTTTTCTCGTTGGTTGACCAACGGCAGAAGATCTTTGCATCAGGATTACCGCACTTTTCTTCATGCAACTGGATGTACTCTGTTATTTCTGTCGAAGGAGTTCCCGGATAGGCATACACTCCCGACAAGCCTGAATCAATCGCTGCTTGAGCAATCGCTTCATCGCCGAGTAAAAGCTTTTTCATAATATGTGTAGTTTTAAGGTTCGTATCTGTTTAAAAGACGAACCAAAACTACACATATTTTTCGAGAAATCAAAGTATCTTTCCTTATTTCTTCACGCCAATGTGCAACTTCGTTGCCAACCACTTGCGCACCGGTTCATCATAGAGTTTCAGGGCTGCATAAGCGAGGACCACGTTAGTCGCATAGACGCAAGCTACCACCTGCCAAGTCTCGCCAAGCGTGTAGAGCTGGTTCTTGATGAGCCAAGCATAGAAGAGGTACATCACCGGATAGTGAACGATGTAGAGCGGATAAGAGAGGTCGCC
>JAZRMW010000054.1:0-110794 GCA_045647865.1 Phocaeicola sp. | reverse complement strand
AACGGTAAGTTTAATGACGGTGCTACCGGTTTCGGTTCAGGTTGGACGGCTACTGATGCCACTACCAATCCGTTGGAGGCTGTCTTCACTATGGTTACTGGTGGACCTAACGGTTCAAACACCCAGAAGGTGAATGCAGGTATGAATGACTTGACTTGCGGTATGTATCAGAAGATTGCTATCGCACAGGGTGGTACTTACGTGGTTTCTTTCAAGGTGATGGGCGCTTCTGCCGGTTTTACTGACCTTGATATGACTGGTGGTAACACCAACTTGATGCTTGCTTACTACAACACTGATGAAAAAGATTCATTGGCTACTGTAGATGGCACTAACCTTTATTATGGTACTAACGGTGTGAATGGTGGTTACCAGTTCAGCTACGGTACTACATTCAGTGAAACTGTATTTGCTGTTGATGCTCCCGCTGAAGGTTACATCATCATCGATTTCCGTGGTTTGGTTGAAGGTTTGGAAATTGCAGACGTTGAATGTCACTTGGCTGAAAACGTGTATGATGACCGTGTTGCCAGAGACCGCATCGCTTACTTCAACAAGTATTTGACAAGCGAAGGCTTGGAAACAAGAGAGTTCTATGCTGATTTCCAAGAATCTGTAGCTATCGTAGAAGAGGGATTGGCTAATAACGCTTCTCCCGAAGAAATGACTACTTTGATGGAAAACTTGGAAGGTGTATGGGCTGAGTTCACTAACGAAAACTTCGAGAACATGATGAATATCGTAGGTGGCACAGGAAATAACTCTGCCAACTGGATGGATTGGACTTCTAAGTGGAACAAGTTGTCTAGCGACTATAAGGGTACTGCTCCTTGGAGCTGGTCAACTGACCGTTGGTGTCACAAGACCGCTGCTGCCGACAGCCCCATGTCTCTTCAGTGGATGCGTGGTGCAGGTGCTAACGATGGTTGGAACAACATTGCTACTATGACCGTTACTCTCTCTCCAGGTACTTACTACTGGGGTGTTACTGGTCAGGGTGGTATGATGACCTTGAACAAGAACCGTTGGGCTCGTTCATGGGCTGACGAGTGTGCTGAGACTAAGTTGTTCTTCAATGGTGATACTATTTTGGTGGATACTTTGAATGCCGCTCGCAACGAGGATTATGTAGTAGAATTCAAGTTGGAAGAGCAGAAAGAACTCACTTTGGGTCTTATCTGTAACAATGTTTCAACTTCTGAAAAGGCAGGTTTCGATGTAAACTTCTATTCTCCTGTACTTTACAAGTTGATCAATCCTGAAGAATTGACCGAGGCTCAGAAGGCTTATATCGCCAAGTTCCTCGAGCAATTGGATGCTCTTACTGGCCGTATCGAGTTCGCTAACGCTTATTGCACAGAGGCAAACGATTCTTTGCCTTGGGGTAAGGAAACTTTGAAGGCTGGTGCTGAAGAGGCTCAGGCTCGTTACAACGCATGGGTTGCTTTGGATACTGCTGCTATCTTGGAGAACATGGAAAATGAAGTAGTGTTGAATGACTCTGTAATGGAGAACGGTGTTCGTTTCTTGAACAACAACTACATCACTCCGTTCGAAACAATGAACAAACCTTTCACTGACATGCCTGGTGCTATTGCTGCTGCTGAAGAGACCCTCGGAATGCGTATCTATGAAAGCTCAAGCAAGAAGGGTGACCTCGAAGCTTCTATCGCTGCATCTAAGGCAATGTATACTGAGAAGTTGACTGTTGCATTCTCTACTGCTGACTCTTTGGCTTTGGTTGACCAACGTGTAGCTATGACCGCTTTGGTTGAAGAATTCAAGCTCGCTATCGATGCTACTACTATCGTTGATATTGACTTCGGTACACAAGAGGCTCCTGCTGCGTTTGTTGAGCACGCTGATCCCGAAGGTATGGTAGATACTTACTGGACAATTGATGGTGCTAAGGGTACTATGGTATTCAATAATTTTGCAAACGGTGCTACTGGAACTACCATGTTTGAGCTTGGTGTAAACGGTACTGACTCATTGGGTATCCTCCGTGTTGCTAACGGTGAAGCTTATGTTGATTTCACTGGCGCTCCCGTGAAGGAATCTGACATTGTAAACATCAAGTTCGATTGGTATGGTGGTAAATTCACTGGCAAGAAAGCTGGTTATAAGGTATTGACAGCTGAAGGTGACACTATCTGTGGTCTCTTCTACTCTCCTTATGATGGAAATGACGAGTTGAATACATTCGGTGTTGATTACAACAAGTATATTCCTGGTGTAGGTTCAAGTGGTAACGACAATGCTAAGATTGCTGCATCAAGCAACAAGACTCAGTTTGATATCGTTCTTGACTTCGGTGCCAAGACTATGTACTGTACAACAATCAGCTCTAAGGGTACTGCTACTACAGAAGCTGTTGCTCTTGCAGAAGGTATTCCTGCTCGTTTCGTTCTCTACTGTAACTATACAAACGCTGACCGTCGCTGCTGGTTCGACAACTTGAAGATTTTGAACATCGCTGCAGGTCCTGTTGCTGGTATCGAAGAAATTCAGATTGCTAAGCCCGTTATCGCTAATGGTGCTATGTTCAACCTCATGGGTCAGAAGATCTTGAAGCCTGTTAAGGGTCAGATCTACATCCAGAATGGTATGAAGAAGATTGCTAAGTAATCATTTGCTGATTCTTTCATAATGATAGGGGTGTGCCGCATGGCACGCCCCTTTTTTGTTATTGGGTTTATTGGACCAATGGGGCTAATAGGCCTAATTGGTCCAATAAGCCCAATTAGTCCAATTTAATTGGCCCAATTGGCCTAATAAGTTTACCCGCCTTATTGTATTCCGTTTGCGTACACGCTCTTTTTGTTCCCATATTGAAAATATTCTGTTAAAAAGTTGTGAGAGTTGTTATTTTTTTGTTTTTTTGCAGGTTAATAATACTGTTTTGTCGTGTGGAGGCGTCTGCACGACATGGCTAAAATCCTTAATTAACTGAAAATAAGACTAATATACTAATTATTTATAAAGCTTTTATGAAAAAACTCATTTTGTGTGCATCTCTCGTGGCTGCAGGATGGATGACTTCTTGCCAAAAGGAGTTGTTGGTTCCTGAAGATTCCAAACCGGCATGGCTTGGCGCGAGTATTTATGAGGAACTTCGTAATGGAACTCATCTGACCGGTACGTTCAATACTTATTTGCGTCTGGTGGATGATTTGGGCTATGCAGAAGTTCTTTCGAGAACGGGTAGTAAGACTATCTTCCCGGCGAATGATGAGGCTTTTAATCGCTTCTTCGAGAATTGTCCTTACAAAAAGGCGAATGGTGACCCCGTTGAAGGGTATGAGGACTTGACAGAAGGAATGAAGAAACAGCTTCTCTACTCTTCGATGTTGGACAATGCCATGTTGGCAGGCATGTTGTCCAATGTGAGACAGGATGACAACAACGTGAATCGCGGTGTGGCCATCAAGCATGAGACCAACATCAGTGTGACGGACTCCATTACGTTACTGACTGATGGAACATTGATGCCTCAAAACAATTCTTACTGGAATGTTTATCGCAACAAAGGTGTAAATGTAGTGTATGATGCTACCAAGCCCATGATGGTACACTTCACTCGTGAACAGATGTTGGCGAATAACATCACTACGACAGGTGTTGACAGTGACTTTGGCATCTTGCGTGGTGAACCTGTAGGTGCATCCATTGCCAATTCAGATACGGCTTACATCTTCCAGACAAAGATTGTCAATCAGGATGTTACTTGTACAAACGGATATGTACACCAGGTACGTGACGTGCTCTTTCCTCCCGGAAACGTTGCACAGGTGATGCGTACTGAGGAGAATACCAAATTGTTCTCACGTATTCTCGATTATTTCTGTGCACCTTATTATGATAAGAAAACCACCGACAACTACAATGCGTGGGCTTTGCAGAATGGTCGTCAGACGATTGACTCTGTCTTCCAGGTACGTTACTTTACTTCCGGTCGTTCACAAGGTGGTGCTGTTAACGTAACCGATCCCCTTGGTACATTGGTGGACGAAACCAAACGTTTGGAGTGGGATTTGGGTTGGAACCAGTACTATCCCTCTACCAACGAAGCAAACAGTTTGGCTGATATGGGTGCGATTTTGGCTCCGACGGATGAGGCTGTCAAGGAATACTTCCTGCCTGGTGGCGGTGGTGCCTACTTTATCGACCTTTACGGTACATTGGAGAATACCGAGGAAAACCTGCCTTACAACCTCGATGCCCTCCACAATAAAGGTAACGGTATCCTTACCAGCTTTGTCAACAACTTGATTCAAGGTTCCTTCGTGGCTTCTGTACCCAGTAAGTTCGGAACACTGACCAATGACGGTTCGGGCGACTTCATGGGACTTAGCAAGAATGATATTCAGATTACGGATGGAAAATATGACGTAGTTGTGGCCAATAACGGTGTCATCTACAAAATGAAGGCTATGATTGCCCCCGATGAATACCAGTCGGTTATCGGTCCGGCCATTACCTATCCTGATATGTCGGTGATGGGATTCTTCTCTAAGGACAAGACTTCCGGAGCCAGCAAGTCAACCTTCGGTGCCGATATGTACTATTACTTGATGGCAATGAAGGCCAACTATCTCTATTTCATTCCTTCGGATGCAGGTTTGCAGGGTTGTTACATTGACCCCGTATCATTGGCTTCTGCTAATCCTCGTGCATTGGAGTTCTATTCTCACGTAGAGCCGATTGCCGGAACAGATCGTACACAGACTCTCTACGGTGTGAAGATTCACAACTATGACCCCGTGACAGGTATCATTGACCCCGCTATCCGTGAGACCGTACAGAACATTGTACGTACTTCTGGTGGCTCGGACTATGCTTCACAGGTGTATGACTTGTTGAACTATAACACAGTAGTATTGGATGCCGGCGAAGAGGTGGTTAACAACTATTACTTGACCAAGCATGGTGGTGCCATCTACCTCAAGAACTTCAAGGAAGTGGACGGTGTATTCTCGGGTGAAGTGTTGGGTGGTGCACAGATTGACAACGGTGCTGTTCCTGCCAAGATTGAAACTGGATGGAAGGAGAAGAACGGATGGGCTTTCCGTTTGGACAATGTCATCCAACCCTCTATTACCAGTGTCAACAAACTGTTGAGCAACAACATTGACCGTTTCCAGAAGTTCCTCGATATGTGTGCCATTTTCGATGAAACCGATGTGCTCGAATGGGCCGGTATCAGTGGTACACCTGCTATTTCCACTTCTCCTGAAACTGCTCCCCAGTTCAAGTATGTTGTATTCTCTGAAAGAGAGAAGAAAGCTCTTGATATGAACGTCAACTTCTTCAACGGATACAACTACACCTTCTATGCTCCAGACAATGCCGCAATGGATCTTGCCTATGGAATGGGATTGCCTACTTACGAAGAGATTCATGCAGACTATGACTTGTTCGTTGCTATGGAGGAAGAAGAACTTCTTGCCAGAGAAGACGAACTGGTGGAAGCCAAAGCCCGTGTGTTGAACAAACTCAATGCTTTGCGTGCCTTTATTCGCTACCACTTCCAGAACAATTCGGTATTTGCTGATAATTTGGTTCCGCAGGCTACTTATCAGTCTCTCTATTCTTCAGACCTTGGTATTCCTGTGAATATCACTATCCAGAGTACAGATGGTGAGTTGACAGTGACGGATGAGTCTGGTGAAGTGATAACTATCCATGCAGATGATTCAGAACGATTGGTAAACAAGATGACTCGCGACTATGAGTTTGATACAAATAGAGAGAGCGCGAAATCCATTGCCGTTTCTTCGTTCGCAGTAGTACATCAGGTGAGCACTCCTCTCTGCTTCAACAAGAGCAAGAGATATGACGATGCTTGGAGTACCAAAGCCGCCGTGCGTAATGCTGCAAAGAATTATGAGCAACTTGTAAAATTAGCTAACAACTTTTAAAGAATAATACTATGTCAAAATTAAAAGTCCTACTGATGTCCCTGTTCTGTGTGTGTGCACAGGCGGTGATGGCTCAGAGTAAGGTCATATCAGGTACGGTAGAAGATGCCATGGGACCTGTCATTATGGCCAATGTCATAGAGCAGGATGCAGACAATCGTATCGTAAGTGCTACGCAGACTGATATGATGGGTAACTTCTCTATGGAAATCAAGAATCCGAAGAACAAACTGGTGATTTCTTATGTGGGTAGCAAGACTAAAGTATTGCCTATCGGAAACCAGACGACATTCAATATTACTTTGGAAGAGGAGTCAACAGCCTTGACCGAAGTGGTGGTAAGTGCCAACCGTGTCAGTTCCGGAGGTTTGAATATTGCAGAACGTGAAATGACTATTTCACGCCAGACTTTTGATCTTACTGAGGTTGAAGGTATGTCGTTTACTTCAGCCGATGAGGCTTTGCAAGGTGAGATTGCCGGTTTGGATATCGTAATGAACTCCGGTAACTTGGGTGCCGGTACAACGATGCGTTTGCGTGGTGTGACCTCTATCAACGGTAATGCCGAACCTCTTATCGTAGTGGATGACAAAATCTTTGATAATCCCGATGAAACATTCGACTTTACCAATGCCAGTGATGAGGAATACGCTTCATTGCTTTCGGTGAATGTAGAGGATATTGCCAAGATTGATGTACTCAAGGATGCTGCTGCGACTGCAGTTTGGGGTTCAAAGGGTGCCAACGGTGTAATCATGATTACTACCAAGCGTGGCTCACGTGGTAAACCGCGTGTAAACTTCTCATACAAGTTTACAGGTAACTGGCAACCTAAGGGATACAACCTGCTCAACGGTGATGATTACACCATGTTGATGAAGGAGGAGTACTATAACCCCAACCAGTCAAATACGGCTACAGCCAACATCCGTGAAATCAACTATGACAAGTCATGGGCTGAATTCGAGAACTGGAACAACAACACTGACTGGGTGGATGAAGTGAGCAAGTTCGGTGCGATGCATTCTTACAACCTTAATATTACAGGTGGTGGTGAAAAGGCGCAGTTCCGTATCTCTGGAGGTTATGACAAACAGACCGGTACGATCATCCAGCAGGAGTTGGACCGTTTGTCAACCCGATTGGTGCTCGACTACAACGTGTCTGACCGTATCCGTTTCTCAACCAACTTTGCGTTGACCTATACGGATAACTTGAAGAACTATACCGATTTGCTTCCTATTGCCCAGAAGTTGGCTCCGAACATGAGTGTTTATCGCCAAGATGCTGACGGACGCAATACCGGTGAGTTCTATATCATGAACCCTCAAGGTACCTTGAATGTAAATACTCCTTATACGGGTAACTATTCTTCTTACGAATTGCGTGCAGTACGTTCATTGGGTAATCCCCTTGCGTATGCTGCTATGGCATGGAAGAACGAGACTACCTACCGTATCACTCCCGACTTCAATATCAAGTATGAACTTTTGGGATTGGAGCATGGCCAACATCGTTTGACGTTAAACGGTCGTGTCGATTTCGATATCTATGCCTCTTCTACTCCGGCTTATGCTGCTGCCGGTCTGACCTCTAATACGTATGCTCAGGGAGCAGATTACAATACCAGTCAAAAGAGTGAAAGTAATCGTCTGCGTGTCAACGGTCGTGCAGAGTTGGTTTATACTCCGTACTTCCGTAACGAGGATTTGGCTATGACCATGTTGGCCCGTTATGAAATGAGTACACAGAGAAGTACTTCACAGTCTGTTCGTCAGTACTCATTGCCTGACGGTATTACTTCACCGACAGCTCCCGGTGCGTTGGATCAATTGAGTACAGGTAACAGTCGTGCCAATTCACAGTATTGGCTCTACAACGGCCACTTCTCTTACAAAGGAATATATAGTTTGGGCTTCTCGCTCCGTGCCGATGGTGACTCCAAATTCGGTCCCAAGCAGAAGTGGGCCTATTTCCCGGGTGTATCGTTGCGTTACAATATCTCCGACGAAAAATTCTTCGAACCTCTCCGCAAACAGATTTCCATGCTCGGTTTGCGTGCTTCATGGGGTATCGTAGGTAAAGGACCCGATGCTGACTACCTCTTCTATAATACATACGTGTTGGGAGGAAACAGCTACAACGGTATGTCAGGTGCCTATATGGACGGTCTGAAGTTGGATGACCTCCGTTGGGAGAAGACCACCTCATACAACTTGGGTTTCAACCTCGGATTGTTTAACGATATCATTGGGGTGGATTTTGACTTCTATCACAAGGATACCAAGGATTTGTTGATGTCGGGTGTGAAGATTCCAACAACCACAGGTTATACAAGTCTCGCTTATCAGAATGTAGGTTCTATGACCAATGATGGTTGGGAAGTGAATGTCAATGCCAAGAACTTCTTGAAACTCGGTAAGTTTACTTTCAGTGCAGGTTTCAACATTGCACAGAACTACAATGAGATTGTAGAAATGGATGATCGTGTACTCTCATCTCTGAACTCTGAATGGCAAGCTACTTCAAGAGGTGGATTCCAGAATCGTATTCAGGTGGGTAACCCGCTCGGTTCTATCTACGGTTTCCGTTTCAAGGGTGTTTACCAATATACTTATGATTACTTGACTAACCTGCGTACAGAGAATGGTTGGGATACCAATGAGTTTGAGGCTAACCTCAACCAGATGTTGGCAGAAGGAAAGACCTTCCCTGTGGCAATTGGTAATGATGGTAAAGTGATTATGCAGTCCAACGGCCTGCCTCAGCGCATGGTTTATAATTTTGTGGATGCCAATAGTACTTATCAGTTCCAAGGTGGTGATGCCATGTACGAAGACATTAACAAAGATGGACAAATCAATGCACTTGACGTTGTTTACTTGGGTAACAGTATGCCTAAGTTGAGTGGTGGTTTCAACGTAGGATTCACCTACGGTAATTGGAATTTGAAGGCTCGTTTCATGTTCCGTTACGGAAATGAGGTCATCAATGCAGCCCGATTGGGATTGGAATCTATGTCAACAGCCCACAACCAAGCCTCTTCTGTGAACTGGCGTTGGCGTAAGGATGGTGATGTGACCATGATGCCTCGTGCCATCTTCGTGTACAATGACAATTCGGCTTACAACTATCAAGGCTCAAGCCGCTATGTGGAGGATGGTTCATTCTTGCGTTTCCAGAACCTGCAGATTGGTTACAATTTTGACAGGAAGATGATCAAGAAATGGGGACTCAATGACTTGAAATGCTATGTTACAGTGAACAACCTTTTCTGCTGGACGAAATATTCGGGTGTAGATCCTGAAATCTCTATCGGTGGATGGGGTGTAGCTACCGACAATTCACGCACTCCGCGTTCCAGATCTTTCACAGCTAACTTGAACATAGGATTCTGATAGAGTGAAGAATGAAAATCATAAATCACCAATCATAAATCATAAATCATAAATATGAAGAAAATTGTATCAATTATATTATCCGGTTTGTGCATGGTATCATGTGTAGATACCGTCCTGCTTCCTGACAACAAGACCGTGGAGGAGGATATGTGGCAGACGAAGAGCGATGTGGCTATGATGGTCAACGGGGCTTATGCTGCCATGGCAAACAGTACTTTGCAGCAAAATCTGGTTGTATGGACTTCCCGCTCGGATGAGTTGAATGTCAACTCGGCATTGAACAACAGTGCTCTTAATCAGATTTATACCGCCAACATACAGACTACCAACAGTTATGCTAACTGGGCACAGCTCTATTCGGTTATCAACTGTTGCAACTTGGTGCTCGATAAATCTGAAAGTGTGATGGATATTGACCCTAACTATTTGGAAGGTGACCATCGTAACAATGTAGGACAGATGAAGGCATTGCGTGCATTGGCCTATTTCTATCTGGTACGTGTATTCCGTGATGTTCCTTTGATTCTGGAAGTTTACAAGAACAGCTCTCAGGAGATGAATGTTCCGCAGGTGGCTCCGAATGTAGTAATCGACCAGATTATCGCAGACTTGGAAGAGGTGAAGAGCTATACCCTCTCTTCACAGAGTATCAATGATTGGACTCGTTGCGGTTATTTTACACGTGACGGTGTGTTGGCTCTGTTGGCTGATGTCTATCTGTGGAAAGCATCTGTTTATGGCGATGAAAGTTGCTATGACAAATGTATCGCTTGCTGTGAACAGATTCGTCAGAATCGTATGAATGCAACCGGTAACACCGGTTTGGGTTCTTCGGCACAGGATTTGGATGACGATGGCTATGGATTGAAGCCCTATTATTCTTATTTTGACCAGTTTACTCAGGATGGTAATTCTACAGAATCTCTCTTGGAGTTGCAGTTTACCGACAATTCGGGATTGGGTATCTTGTATAATCTGGTTACGGCTACGAGTAAGTATCCTCAGTTCTATACCAATACGGTATATCAGTCTATCGGTACTGGCGACAACTATGTCTTCAACCACGAAAACTACAAGTATGATGTGCGTGGATTCGAAAGCGTGTATAGCTTCAATGGTTCGGTGGAAGGTGATATCATGATCCGTAAATTTGTGGCACAGACAGGTTTGTCTACCATGAATCAGGAACCGAAAGCCCAGACTAAACAGGATCGTCCGTTTGCAAACTACAACCAAAACTGGATTATCTATCGTGTGACAGATGTGATGCTGATGAAGGCCGAAGCATTGGTGCAGAAAGCGCTGTTGAATTATAAGGCGAATACGAACCTTGCAGAGGAGATGGCTGCTGCGAATACAGTTGCTGACTCGTTGGAGATTGCCAAGCGTATGTATGACGTGAACCAGTTGATTTCGGCTTGCAATGTGACGGCAGCCCGTCAGGCTCAGATTGTAAACAACCGTGCTTCTATCGACTATACAAAGTACAACAATATTGACTCAACCAAGTATGCGGTGTCAAGTGCTGAGTATGCAGAAGGTGGTGACATGTCTGCTTATGCCCGTCAGCAGGCTGCAATCTTCAGTGGTTTTGCTGCTACGGCAGACGAATTGGAAGTCTTGGTAATGGATGAACGTGCCCGTGAGCTTTGTTTCGAAGGCAAGCGTTGGTTCGATATGTTGCGCTACAACTACCGTCATACTACGGATGTACGCTATGATGTCATCCTGGGTATGCAGGGTGGAAACTTTGCCAAGAACTACGATGGCATGCTGAAACTGATAGCACGTAAATATACTTCCGGTGGTGGTTCGGGTGTGACATCCAAGATGCCTACAGAACCGTACCTATACATGCCTATCCAACAGAATGAGATGGAGGTAAACTTCATGTTGGTACAGAATCCGGTATATACCGATGGAGGTACTGTAGATAAAAATTATTAAGTGTGGAATGAAAAATGAAGCGTGAGAACTCACAAATCATCAATCATCAATCATAAATCACAAATGAAAATCATGAACAAGAATATATTCAAAACAGCTCTTGGAATTGTGTTAGGCTCGGCTGTGTCTTTCACCTCTTGCCAAATGGAACCGGATGAGTCGAACCTGTACACCTTTACAGGTCAGACCATTCAGGACTATTTGCAGGAGAATGATTCCATCTTCAGTCTATTCAATGTCATCATGAACCGTTCGGGATACGACCGTATGATGGCATCGTGGGGACAATATACCTGCTATGCTCCCATCAACAGTGGTGTGGAGAAGTATGTGGACAGCCTTTATAACGACCCTGAAGCCAAGGAACCTCACAACGGTATGACAGAGAACAGCGTGGCAGGATTGACAGATGAACAGTGCAAGGAGATTGCACAGTACCACCTTTCGGCCATGATGAATTCATACATCGAGCAATTGAGTAACTATAGTGGTAAGGAAATCTCAACCATGATGAACACTCCGTTCATCTCAAAGTTGGGCGATGACGGTATCGTGCGTTTCAACGATGTGGCTGAGGTAACTTCGTATGACCACGAGATGACCAATGGTTATGTACATGTCATTACGGATGTGATTCCCCGTACTACACGACGTGTGGCTGAAGTATTGGAAAAGAATCCGCAATTCAAACTCTTCTTCGAGGCATTGGACTCATGTGGATTGATTGATACATTGGCGATAGATAAGAAACTGAATGCCGATGGTACGACCCGTACCTATCATTTGGATAATAAGACCGGTCGTCCGGGTTCTTCATGGTCTGGTACACAGTTCCATGTGCCTACAGAGTGTAGAATCAAATTCACCATCTTTGCTGAAGACAGTGCAGCTTTTGCAAAGGCTGGTATCCATAACTTTGCTGACTTGAAAGCCAAGTGTGCGGATTGGTACGGTGGTGCTGCTGCTTGGTACGATTATCCGGGTAAAACTGAGCATCCTATCAGTACAGGTGATGATTATACCAATCCTTATAATGTGGTGAACATGTTCATCCGTTACCACATTCTGAAGGCTGGTATGGCAGTATCCAAGTTGGTTTATGAGCAGGATGCTGCTAACCAGAACTGGAACTATGCGTTCGGTGGTGAGCCTTTTGACTATTATGAAACCATGCTTCCTCATACTTTGATGAAGATTTGGCAACCGCTCTATCAGAATACAGGGGCCAGAACCAACATCTGGATCAACCGTTGGCGCGAGAACAATACGTTGACTGATGAGATCGGTACCTTCGGTAGCGACGCTACGCATCAAATCAAGCAGGATGGCTGTATGGTGGTTCGTGCCAAGTCAAACATCCAGTCTTACAATGGATATATCCATACGATTGACCGTCCGTTGGTATATGATGCCAATGTGCCGAATGGTGTGCTCCATGAACGCATGCGTATAGATATTGGCTCTATGCTTTATGAATTGATCAACAACGATATCCGTTTTGCTTCAACAGAAGAAATTGGTGCTATGAACCTCAACGGAACAGATGGAACAATGACCCGTTTGCCTTTGGACTTCTTTGATAATTTGGTCAGCTACAACACCAAGACAAAGATTTCATGGTACACGACCGGTGCATGGCGTGCTTGGGAGGCAGACCAACTTGCTGGTTGGGATGAGAATGACTTTGCTTTCCGTTTGCCTCCTGTACCGACCGGTGACTACGAAATCCGTATCATCTATCCTCCTATGGCTAACAGCGGTTTGCAGCAGTACTACATCGGTACCTCTACCAACCCCAGCAGTATGCAACCCTTGGGAATCCCCGTGGATGCACGTATTCCGGATTCTGGTGTAGAGGCTGATCGTATATCTTCCGGTTATTTGCTCTCTTCAGAGTTTGAGGATTACGGTGTGGCTTCCGACCTGGTTATGCGTAACCACGGTTACATGCGTGCTCCGGCAAGCTTCTCACGTGGTACATACAACCAGATTAAAGCTCGTATCACTTCACCCGATGAATTGATAGCAACCATCAGTAACTGTTGCCGTTACGAAGAAGGTTACGGAACCAGTATGATGCGTAAGATTTTGGGTGTGCAACATTTGGAACAGAACCAGACTTATTGGATTCGCTTGAAGAACTTGCTGACCGGTTACGACCAGCTTGGTTTCTCTATCGACTTCATCGAATTGGTTCCGTTGGATATTGTAAACAGTCAGAACTTTACGGAGGATTGGTATTAAATAAAAAGTTCCTCCATAACCCTCCCTCCTCAAAGGAAGGGAGGGAATATGAGAATTTTACATCGTAAATCGTAATTTGTAAATGTAATGATGAAACATATAAATAAAATAAGAATGATGATGGTGGCCGGTGGTATGCTGGCCGCAGCATCATGTTCCGATTTTAATGATTTTAATACAGTGCCGACAGCTGTGGATCCTGCTGCAGACCAGACACTGTGGGAGAATATCTCCGGAAATCCGGAACTTTCGGACTTTAAGGCCGTACTTGAAAGAGTGGGCTATGACAAGGTGCTGGATGCTTCACGTACCTATACAGTATGGGCACCAGTGAATGGTTCATTCAATCCCGATTCTTTGGCCGCTGTATCTGAGGAAAAGATTGTGAAAGAGTTTTTGAATAACTTGATTGCAGATTATGCCCATCGTGAGACTGACCCCAACGATACGGTCGTATATATGCTCAACGAGAAATTGTTGAAGTTTACAGGAAAGAACTCTACTGCTTTGGCTTTTGACGCACAGCGCATTTTGCCCAATATGAAGAATCCTTCGGTATATAACTATCCCAGTTCAAACGGATTGCTCTATGTGGTATCCAGTCCTTCGGTGTTCCGTTACAACGGTTATGAGTATATTGCCGAAACTGTTGGAAAGGCTGACAGTATGTTGAAATATGTCAAACACTTCGAACGTATCATCCTTGATGAGGCAAACTCTGTGAAAGGTGATATCCGTGATGGTGTGCAGCATTATGATGACTCTGTCATGATTGTGAGCAATACATTGATTAGAGATATGTTGGACGCACAGCTTGACAACGAGGACAGTCTCTATACCGTGTTGATTCCCACGAATGAGGCTTGGGAAGAGGCATACAACCGCATTGCTTCTTATTACAAGTATATCGAGACCATCGATTATCAGGATTTGGGACATACGGATGTTGGAAATAACAAGGGTGGTAGCAAAACTTCTGCCATGAGTGCCACGAATGGTAAAACCACCATATCCCTGCAAGCACCTCCTGCAGATGCCGCCATTCAAGCGGTTGGAGCTTATTGGAACGACTCTATTTCCAAAATATTGTTGAGCCAAAATTTGATTTTCTCAGAAAATGTAAAACGTTACAACAGCAAGTTGGCCTCTGGTTCAGCATTTGTTGAAACGGATACATTGCGTTCTACTACTTATAGCTATCTGACAAATTTGACAGCGTTGGATGAAGCTACTGAAGAGGTTGTCAAGTTGAGTAACGGACATGCACGTATCCTCAACAAGTTGCCTTTCTTGCCCGAAGAGACCTACGCTCCTGTTATCAAGACCCGTGAAGTCGGCCGTATCGTGACAGCTACCGGTTCGAATTACAATAGAGTTCGTTTTGTTGGCTCACTCGATTCAATCTGTGTGTTGGATGATGATAAGGAGGAATTCAGTTGGGTAGAAACCGACCTTCCCGAAAGTTCGAACTTTGCGCCTGAGTTGGACTTCTATTTGCCGGGCGTATTGTCAACCACTTACGATGTTTCATTGGTAACAGTGCCTAATTTTTCTCTTCCGAAAGAAGAACGCAAGCCTTATACCCTTATTGTGGACATCAATTATACGGATGCCAGCAACAAGCAGATTACCGGACGTTTTGATGGTGAGACTGTACAGATTGGAAATGCCAATATCAAGAAGGTTGTGCCTTTTGAGAGAGGTGCCGACAAGGTTGATACCATCAAGCTTGGCCGCATTACATTCCCGATCTGTTATGCAGGAACACAGGCGAAGCCCAATATCAAAGTGATGCACTCTGTCAACTCATTCCTCTCTTCATACAAGAAGAAGTATGAGCAGGTTCTCCGTATTGCAAACATCATTATGGAACCTGTAGTGACAACTGAAGAAGAAGAATAAATGCCAACTTAAGAAGATTTATCAGATATGAAAATGACTATAAAGAATATGTTGCAGCGACAGAGTCTCAGACTCTCTTTCTGTGCTTTGGCTATGTGCTTCTGCCCGGGCGTATCTGCTCAAGACGGATTGGACGAGGCAGGAGAGGAACCGACTGTTAAGGTTCCACAGCGTCGGGTCGTTGACAAGAATGCCAATTTGATTACCTTGACCGGTGTGGTCGTGGATGAAGCGACAAACAGTCCCATTGCCGGTGTACGTGTACAGACTTTGGGTGACAAACGTTATACGGCGATGACGGACGATAAGGGTACATTTACCATCAAGTTGCCTGATTATGCAACTTCTCTCTACGTGCAAGCTCCCCGTTACATGCCCCAACAGGTAGCTATCGAGAGTAATAAGTCAGGTGGATTGATTCAAATCAGCCTTTTGAGCAATAAGTTCAAGAGCATGTACACCGATGGTACTGAATATACCGCTTCGAAGGAATTCAAAGTTAAGGGTGGCGGCTTGATTCTGGATGATGAAATCCAATCAAGCTTGGGTGCTGACATCCGTTCCATCAGCCGTTCGGGTATGGTGGATGGAGGTAATACCATGTTTATCCGAGGATTGAGTTCTATCAATGCCGATGCTCAACCGTTGGTGATTGTAGATGGAGTGGAAATGGATATGCAGCGTAACCGTACCCTGTTGCACCAGGGACGTGGATTCAATATGTTGGCAGGACTTTCTCCCGAAGATGTGGAAAGTGTCCGCGTATTGAAGAATGCCACTGCACTGTATGGTGCACGTGGTGCCAACGGTGTAATTCTCATCGAGACCAAGCGTGGTCATTCAATGGCTACCCGTATCGATGCCAATATCTCTGCAGGTATCACACTGAAACCCCAGTTGCAGAAAATGATGAATGCAAGCCAGTATCGCACCTATGCGACTGAGATGTTGGGAACCATTACTGAACTCAGAAAGTCTGAGAACCGTGACGTTGTATTCAATTTCCTCAACGATGATCCCAATGGATTCTACTATCACATGTATCACAACGATACCGATTGGCAGGATGAAGTATATCGCACAGCCATCACTCAGAACTACAACATCAACGTACAGGGTGGTGATGATGTAGGTATGTACAATCTCTCTGTAGGTTATGCTGATGCAGAAAGTCCCATTGCCAATACCGGTTTCGACCGTTTGAATGTACGTTTCAATACTGATATTGAGATTCTGCCTGAGCTGGAAACTAAGTTCAACATGGCATTCTCACGTACAAACAATACGTTGTATGATGACGGATTCTCTTCTGACCTCTCTGCCGGAACAGTGACATCGCCCACAAGTTTGGCTGCTATCAAGTCTCCGTTGGTTGCTCCGTACCAGTACAACAAACATGTCGGTGGATTCACTCACCTGCTTTCGGAATATGACCGTCTGTTCAGTCCGTTGAGCCAAAGACTTTATGGAAATGACTACTATTATTCATTGGCTAACCCTACTGCCATCATTAACAATGCGCACGGTGACAACAAGAATAAGGTTGAGAATACGTTCTTCAGTGTATATATCGCTCCGAAGTACACATTCAACAGCCACTTCTCATTGACTACAGAGTTCAGCTACGTATTGAACCGTAATTCACAGCGTTATTATCGTCCTTCAGAGGGTGTTCCTCCCTTCTTGGTTGAAGGTCTGGGTACGGTGTACAACCTTACCTCTTCACTCTTCTCTAAGGAGAATAACGTATTGAGTAATACTTATTTCAATTGGAATAACCAGTACGGTGCACACACGGTATCTGCTTTCGGAGGATTCCGTTACAACCAATTCGCTTTCGATGGTAGCGATGCCAGAACTCAGTACCGCAATTCGGAGAACGACAAGAATCCTTATCTGACAGCAGATATCTCAAAGGGATACTCTAACCTTTCAGGTGCTAACGATGTATGGAAGAACTTGCAATGGTACGTATCCGGTGACTACAACTATCGCAACCGTTACTTCGCTACTCTCTCTCTCTTGGCCGAGGCTAACAGCCGTTTCGGTGCCAAGGCTGAAGGTGGATTGAAGGCATTTGGTGTACAGTGGGCTATCTTCCCCAGCGTACAGCTTGGTTGGGTGTTGAGCAACGAAGAATGGTTTATGAAGAACAGTGTGATCGACTATCTCCGTTTGAATGCCGGATTCGATATGAGCGGTAACGACGATATCTCTAACTATGCTGCACGTACATCGTTTACTTCTGTCCGTTACAACTACAACTTCATCGGTGCTCAGTTGACCAACATCGGTAACGATGAAATCAAGTGGGAGACAACGACCAAGTGGAATGTCGGACTGCAGGCCCATATGTTGAATAACCGTCTTTCTTTGGGTGCAGACTTCTATCTCCACAAGACGGACGATTTGCTTACTTACAAGACCTTCAGTACCTCTATTTCCGGTATCAACCAGTATTGGAGCAATGGCGGTTCATTGGAGAACCGTGGTTTCGAAGTGACTGTTTCTGGTAAGCCTGTAGCTGCCAAGAACCTCAGTTTGGAATTGGGTGCCAGTGTCGGACGTTATGTGAATGAAATCAAGACATTGCCCCACCACTCATTTACGGATGGTGTCAAAACCTTCAACTCTACCGACTATTGTAACTCGGTATATGGCGACAACAACATTCTTGTCAGTGTAGGAAATCCTATCGGTCTCTTCTATGGTTACAAGACTGAGGGTGTTTTTGCCACCGATGCAGAGGCTAAGGCTGCCGGTAATGGCGACTACCTCTATATGACAAATGCTGCCGGTGCCAAGCAGAACTTCACGGCAGGTGATATTCATTTCACGGATATGGATGGTAACGGTTGTATTGATGAAAATGACAAGACTGTCATCGGTAATCCCAACCCCGATATTTACGGAAATATCTTTGCTACCTTGAACTGGAAGAACTTCACTTTCGACATGGGATTCAACTATAGTATTGGAGGCGATGTTTATAACTACCAGCGCAGTGTCCTCAATTCAGGAAGCAATTTCTACAACCAACAGGTTGCAATGATTGGACACTGGCGTTATGAAGGTCATGAAGCTAATCTGCCTAAGGTGGCATTCGGTGACCCTATGAATAACAACCGTTTCTCTGACCGTTGGATTGAGGATGGTTCATACCTCCGCATGAAACATGTCCGTCTGAGCTATCAGGTGCCTATTCCTGAATCATGGCAGTCATGGATGCAAGGATTCTCGGTATGGGGTGAGGCTCAGAACCTCTTCACTCTGACTAAGTACACCGGCAACGATCCGGAATTCAGTATAGGTAACAGTGTGATGTCTCAAGGTATTGACTGTGGCAATATTGCCCAAAGCCGTGCCTTTGTACTTGGTTTGAAGATTAATTTGTAATAATTGTATGGAGATAAAGGGAGATAAAAGGAGATAAAAAAAGGGGATAGAGGCCGATAGAAATAGCAAACAATTGGCCTTTATCTCCCCCAAGACGCGAAAGCGGCTTATCTCCGTTTGACTCCATCTATCTCCCTTAAAGATAAAGTAAATATGAAAAAAGTATTTTATTCAATCATAGCAGCATTCGGTCTCTTCGCTACCACCTCATGCGAAGATATGCTGATGACCGAAAATGACAGCATGGTGAATGACCCTTCCCTCGATAGCATGACAGACTCTGTCTTCTATGCCTTGGGTATTGCACAAGCCATGCAGCAGGTGGCCGACCAGTATTTCTTCATCGGTGAAATGCGCGGTGACTTGGTTACTACTACCGAACATACCGACAATAACCTCCGTCAGTTGGCCGACTATTCTGCCAATACTTCCAACAAGTATGACAGTGCCTACGTATATTATAAGGTTATCAATAACTGTAACTATTACTTGGCACACCGTGATACATCGCTTTACATCGGTTCTACCAATGTGGCTATCAACGAGTATGCTGCCGTAGAGGCATGGCGTGCATGGGCTTACCTCCAGTTGGCCCGTACGTATGGTGGTAACGAAGTGGGAGTTCCCTTCTATACTGAGCCTTTGACTGCAATTTCACAGATTGACGAGGATAACTTCCCCAAGAAGACCTTGACTGAGATTGTAGCTGCTTTGGCTCCTTCGCTTGAGAAGTATTCCGGATTGCAGGTCCCCTATATTGCCAATGGTGGACATTCGGTTGGAACAACCAACTGGGGACCGCAGAAGAATATCAGTTTCCGTCGTATCTTCATCCCTGTAGATGTTATCTTGGGTGAGATGTACCTTGAGGACGGTCAGTGGTTGAAGGCTGCACAGTACTATGCGAAGTATTTGTGCGAGAATAAGGTTGTGGCAGAAAAAATCGTGACAGGTTCACGTTTTATGTATTCGGGTAATCAGACCCTGAAAATTCAGGAAATTTCAGATCCGGCTTTCTTTTTGCAGTACAATCAAATCTCTTCAAACTATTTCAATATCTATGCGAACGATTATGCACCTAAAGATGTGTTGACCTATATTCCTATGGCGGTCAGCTCGCAGCGTGGACAGACAACTGATATTCCTTTGGCTTTCGGTTACGACTATTATTCAACCGACCAGTCTTCCAATTGCCCTCGTGTGGAGGAAATCCAGATTGCACCTTCTAAGACCTATTATGCACTGACTGATACTAGTATCTACTACTATTATCCGACTAATGGCGTAGGAGCTATTACTAATCCTGATACTGTCGTTTACACTAAATGGGGTGATGGACGTGCTTGTTATAGGGATGAAAATGTGCAAGCGTTTGGTGGTAACGGACGCGATGAGGCCATTCTTAATCGTGATGCAACCGACTCAACCAAAGTCTATATCGGTAAGGCTCACATCAATGCCAACGTTTATCTTTTCCGTAACACGACTATTTACCTCCACTTGGCCGAAGCTCTTAACCGCTTGGGACATCCCGATGCAGCCTTTGCCATCTTGCGTAACGGTATCTCTACCTACTTGGAAGAGTTGGTTCCCGGTGCAGGTGGTGTAACAGACAAGCATCAGTATATGACACAGGCTTCAGTTGATTTGCTGACTAATGAGGTTCCTTTCCTCAATGCTGAGTACCGTACAATCTTCATTCCCGAAGCAGTGTGGGGTATCCATAGCCACGGTGCAGGAACAGAGAACGCTCCTGGTGTTGAAAGCAACATGTCAGTAAAGGGTTCATTGGCCACTGCTGTAGGTTCAAAGAAGAACCACCACTACCTACCCAATGTTATCATCGGTGAGAAGCTGAAGGAACTGGAAGCCCAGTTCGGTATTCAGAATGGATTGACCCTGCAGGATTCTATCAATGCTATGGAGGATATCCTCTGTGATGAGTATGCCAAGGAACTGGCATTCGAAGGAATCCGTTTCTATGACCTCCAGCGTATGGCACGCCACAAGAACGAAGCCGGTCTGTATGGTGCGGACTTCGGTTCTCGTTGGTTTGCTGACAAACTTAAGGGTAATAATCCTGCCAAGAACCTCTTGGAACCCAAGAACTGGTATTTGCCATTCAAGTAAACCAAGGCGTATATAAATAATGATGAAGCGGGAATGTGTTTATCAATTGATAACACATTCCCGCTTTTTGATGCATAGAAATGCAAAGCAGAAAAATGATTTTGCTTGCTCACAGTTTAAAAAGTCTTAAGTCAAAAGATTAATCATCGACATTGATTATATAGTTATCGTCGATAATTATATAGTTATCGACGTGGATTATGTAGTTATCGTCGATAACTAAAGTTTTTGCAGTAGTATTTTTGATTTTTCGCTTCACATTTATAGTCTGTTGCTTCGGTTGTTTTTAGATACGGTTGACAATGGTTAATTCGGATGGTGTTTGAGGACCATGGATTGGATTTTTCATGCTGAGGGCTTTTCGGGAACAATCCGAAAAACCAGTTGGGTATAATGGACTGTAATCTATTTTCAGAACACGGAGACACAGTAACCATTCAGCGAAAGACTTTTATTATAAAAACGCAGAGGCGCAGAGACACAGAGAATCTTTTCATTCGATAGAGGAGAATATCCTGAGTATGCAGAGTTTTGGCCGACAAGTCAGCCAATGGCACACCTCAAAACGCTCGTAGGGCGTTTTATTCTCCAAGTCTCTATTAAACTCTAAAAAAGAAATGAGTGATAAATTGCTTTAAAGCCCTTTACCACTCATTCTGTCGGAAAGAGGCGACTCGAACGCCCGACCCCTACGTCCCGAACGTAGTGCGCTACCAACTGCGCTACTTTCCGTTGTTTGCGGGTGCAAAGGTACGTACTTTCTGAGGAAATACCAAATGTTTTATGAAAATTTTCCTTCCAAGTGTTAGGAATTTCCGAAAAAAGCAGTATCTTTGCACCCGCAAAACAAAAATGACAGTTGGTGCCATAGCTCAGTTGGTAGAGCAAAGGACTGAAAATCCTTGTGTCCCCGGTTCGATTCCTGGTGGCACCACATAATGAAAAGAGGAAGTTGAAATCTCAACTTCCTCTTTTTCATTGTTATTTACCTTACTCTCCAATGCATAAATCCCAGCCATTAAAGGATTATCCCTTTTTTCTTGAGGGGGATTAGATGTTTGAGTGAGTTCGATATACAAACTTCATTTTTATTTGCACAGTGCATCACAAACCTTGTCTTGCCAGGCGCGTGCCTGTTTGGGTTGCAGGATGTTTTGGTTGATGATGACAAAGGCTACAGTGTGTTTGTCTGCTGTTTCTGCATATCCTGCCAAAGAGGTTACCCCTGTGAGTGTGCCGGTTTTGGCTCGTACTTTTCGATAGGCGTTGCTCTTTTTCATGCGATTCTTTAAGGTGCCGTCAATGCCGGCAATCGGTAAAGATAGGTATAAAGGGCGGAATATGTCCGGATTTCGATAAGCATGTATCAGTACATCGACCATCAGACGGGGTGACAGGTAATTGTAGAGCGATACTCCGCTCCCGTCGGCCATACTGTACCGGGCAGGTTGGTGTCCTACCTCCTTGATGAGCTTCTGTATCATCTTGGCACCATCAAGGGCTGTGGCATACGGTTCTTGGGCATATGCTGCAGCCAGTTGATAAAAAACGGCTTCGGCATGAAGGTTGTCGCTCTTCTTCATCATGCGGTCCATGATTTGGGATAATGGTCTCCGGCAGACGGCTATCTGTGTCAAAATGGTATCTGGAGCTGAGGAGACGAATGTCTCAGTCGTATCGGACATCGTAATCCCTTGAAGGAGCAATGCTCGTCGGAGATGCACCAGGAAACTGTCGGTGCGTTCACTTAGTAGTGGAGTAAGAATGGGCATGCCGTCATCCCAACACCATCCACTTCCCCATTTGAGTGTATCTTTGAGCGAAGCATTGCCGATAAGTCCTCCCTCGATATGGCGGATACCCGACAGGGATACCGCTTGTGCGAAGGCTTCCATGTCCATGCGATTCACCAAAGGGTCGAATCCACCCACGACATAGAGGCTTCCTTGCAAAAGACTATCGGGAGTGACAGCCCCAGTGTAGTAGAGCGTCGTATTGAAAGTGTGTTCTGTGCCCAGATTCTCCAAGGCAGTGACGGCTGTCATGATTTTCTGTATGGATGCCGGCCGGTAAAGTTTGTCGGCCTGATAGCTGTATAATAGGGTATCGTCATTGAGATCATAGACTATGAGACCTACTTCGGAACGGCTCAGTAGAGTATCATTTAACAGTGAGTCCAAACGGGCAGAAAGGGTTGAGGCACAGACGGGAATTGTCATGCCGATAAAGGTGAGGAGGAGAGGGATTATTTTCATTGTGGTTTAATGGGCTGATAGTTCCTTAGTTCAGTTTGTCAATTGGGTTGACAACAGTTTTATCAATTCATCTTCGTTGCCTGGAATGAGTGAGACAAACTTGTCTTTACCATAATGGATGAGTAGGTATCTTTTCAGACAGAAGTTCCCGAAACGGGCACTGCGAAGTCGTTCAATCTGACGGATTTCGTTCAATGGGATGATGATGTCCTTTGAGAATCGTCCGCGGTGTATCCGCAATTGTCCGTTCGTCGTTACGGTGTAGGTCGTGTGAATTGTTCGTTCAATAAGGCAGACCATCAGCAGCAGGGAACACATGGCTACCAATCCGAGCCTTTCCCAATAGGCCCAAACGGTAAGCGTCAATAGCAGAATCAAGAAAAATAACGTGTACCAAGGCACGCGAGCATGAAATATTCGGTTCATAGATAAGAATTTTGCCTGCAAAGATACGTCATTTCGCCGATTATTCGTAGTTTTGCCACATATTTACGAACAAACTGCTTTGTAGAGAACCTCTATGAGGTAGAAATAGAAGAATATTATGGTAAGAAAGTATGATTTCTTAGTCATTGGCTCAGGTCTGGCAGGCATGAGTTTTGCCTTGAAAGTGGCTCACAAAGGAACGGTAGCCCTTATTTGTAAGGCAGGAATGGAAGAGGCTAATACCTATTTTGCACAGGGAGGCATAGCATCGGTGACCGATCTCTCGGTGGATAATTTTGAGAAACACATTGAGGACACCCTCATTGCTGGCGATCACATCAACGACCGTGCAGCAGTAGAGAAGGTGGTTCGTAATGCTCCTTCACAGATTGAGGAACTGATAAAATGGGGAGTGGATTTTGATAAGAAGTCTGACGGTACGTTTGATTTGCATAAGGAGGGTGGACACAGTGAGTTCCGCATCCTGCATCACAAGGACAATACTGGTGCAGAGATACAGACTTCACTAATCGAAGCAGTGAAAGCGCATCCCAATATTACGGTATTTCCTAATTTCTTTGCGGTAGAAATCATTACCCAGCATCACATGGGCATCATTGTAACCCGCTACACACAGGGCATTCGTTGCTATGGCGCATACGTGCTGAACGAGGCAACGGGTGAGGTGGATACTTTCCTTTCCAAGGTTACTATCATGGCGACAGGAGGATGTGAAGCCGTTTATCGTCAGACCACCAATCCGTTGGTGGCTACAGGCGATGGTATTGCGATGGTCTATCGTGCCAAGGGGGCAGTGAAGGATATGGAATTCATTCAATTCCATCCTACAGCACTTTATAATCCCGGTGACAGACCGTCTTATCTTATTACTGAGGCCATGCGTGGTTATGGTGGTGTACTCCGTACGAAAGATGGCAAGGAGTTTATGCAGAAATATGACCCCCGTTTGTCGTTGGCTCCACGCGACATCGTGGCTCGTGCCATTGACAACGAGATGAAGCACCGGGGTGATGAACATGTGTATTTGGATGTGACACATAAGGATCCGGAAGAGACCAAGAAACACTTCCCCAATATCTATAAGAAATGTCTTTCTATCGGTATAGACATCACCAAGGACTATATTCCTGTGGCACCGGCAGCACACTACTTGTGTGGTGGTATCGTGGTTGACCTTGATGGACAGAGCAGTATCCGTCGTCTATATGCCATCGGGGAGTGTTCATGTACCGGTTTGCACGGAGGAAACCGCTTGGCCAGCAATTCGCTGATTGAAGCGGTAGTATATGCCGATGCTGCAGCCAAACATGCATTGAGTGTCATTGACCGTTATGATTTTAATGAAGACATTCCCGAATGGAACGATGAAGGTACCATCAGTACCGAAGAGCGTGTACTCATTACTCAAAGCATGAAAGAGGTGAACCAAATTATGGAGGCTTATGTTGGTATTGTGCGTAGCAATACACGTCTGACCCGTGCATGGAACCGTCTTGACATTCTTTACGAAGAGACGGAACGCCTTTTCAAGAGCAGCAAAGCTACTCGTGAGTTGTGTGAACTGCGCAACATGATTAATGTGGGCTACCTCATCACCCGTCAGGCTATGGAACGTAAGGAGAGCCGTGGATTACATTTCAGCATAGACTATCCGAAAGATAGAGGTTGATAACAAATAAATGAAAGGAATGAAAGACTTTCTGAAGGACCTGAAACGGAAGGATCATCCTCGTTATTTGGGTGGAATGGACTTCTTGAAGTACATTGGCCCTGGTCTGTTGGTCACTGTGGGATTTATCGATCCCGGCAACTGGGCCAGCAACTTTGCGGCTGGCTCCATGTTTGGTTATACACTTTTGTGGGTGGTAACTCTTTCAACTTTGATGTTGATTCTGTTGCAGCACAATGTGGCCCACTTGGGTATTGCTACGGGGCTTTGTCTCTCTGAGGCTGCTTATAAGTATTTGCCTAAGTGGCTTTCTGTACCCATATTGGGCAGTGCAGTGTTGGCCAGTATTTCCACTTCTTTAGCTGAGATTTTAGGTGGTGCTATCGCTTTGCAGATGCTGTTTGATGTCCCTATTCCTGCAGGGGCTCTGTTGACAGCGGCTTTTGTCACGGTGATGCTTTTTACGAACAGTTACCGACGGGTAGAGAAAGGAATTATCGCTTTTGTATCGCTGATAGGTTTTTCATTCCTTTATGAACTGTTCTTGATTGATGTTGATTGGCCGACCGCCATCCGCTCTGCAGTAGTACCTTCGATTCCTGAGGGCAGTATGTTGATTGTGATGAGTGTGTTGGGGGCTGTCGTGATGCCTCATAATCTTTTTCTGCATTCCGAGGTAATACAGAGCCGTCAAGTGAATTTGCAGGATGATGCTCATATACGCAAAGCATTGAAGTATGAGTTCTTCGATACCCTGTTGGCCATGACCATCGGTTGGGCGATCAACAGTGCCATGATTGTGTTGGCAGCCTCCACTTTCTTTAAAAATGGGGTGCAGGTGGATGAACTGGCACAGGCACAAAGTTTGCTTGACCCTCTGTTGGGTGGAGCAGCAGGAATTGTATTTGCCATTGCGTTGCTATTGGCTGGGGTCTCTTCTACAGTCACCAGTGGTATGGCTGCAGGTTCTATTTTTGCAGGATTCTTTGGTGAAGCGTATAATATTAAGGATACTCATTCGCGTCTGGGAGTTCTTCTCTCTTTGGGAATTGCTCTACTGATAATCTTTTTCATCAAGGATCCCTTTTATGGACTGATAATCTCGCAAATGGTACTCAGTATTCAATTGCCTGTTACCGTATTTCTGCAAGTGGGGCTTACCTCGTCCAAACGGGTGATGGGACAGTATGTCAACAGCCGCTTTACTACGGTGATACTTTATTTTGTGGCAGCCTTGGTTACGGTGTTGAATCTGATGCTGTTGTTCAGTTGAGTTTTTATAGGAGGCTATAGGGGCTCTTATTATGGTTTTTATAGTCTCTATAGTTACTATAGGGCCTATAGTTACTATAGTTTTTATAGTTCCTATAGTTCCTATAATCTATAGGCTTTTATTAGGCATTATCTTTTTCCTAAATCATCCATTACTGTTTGGAGGATGGCTTGTCCGCGTTGCAGGCGGGTGATTGAAGGTTTGGGTGTGTCGGTAATGACACGTTCAGCTTCGTTGCTGTAGATAGTCAATCCGGAGCTGTCTCGGAAAGCGAGGGCGTTGTTGTAGGTGTAGAAGGTGAAAGGGTAGGTGTAATTGCAATCCAGAACGTTTCGGCTGAAAGTGAAGTCCGCATGTGGCAAACCTAATTGTCCCAATAGGGTGGCGGGTAGATCGGTTTGGTTGGTGAGGATATCGATGGTGTGTGTGCCGTTGATGGCTCCGCCGGTCCAAAGCATGGGGATATGGAATGCTCGAGGGTCGTTGTGGTTGCTGATACCCTTTTCCCGATAGAGGATGCCGTGGTCTGGCAGGCAGACGATAAGCATATCCTTCCATGTAGGCAATTCTTTCAGACGGTCGATAAAACGTCCCAGGCAGTCATCGGTATAAGCAAATGAGTTCTTTATCTTGTCTTCAAGGAAGCGGTCGAAAGGAACTTCAAATGGTTCGTGGCTACTGAGGGTAAGGAATGTGGTGAACCACCGTTGTGTCGTGTCTGTACGATTGGCAATGACATCGTATAGGTGGTCAAATGTGATGTCATCGTTTACACCCCAAGCGTTGCTTGTGCGTTCAGCGAGGGTAAAGTCTGTATCTGCTGTTATCCGTTGGTAGCCGGTTGAGAGCAAGTAACTCTTCATGTTGGTGAAATTGATATCTCCACCGTAAAGGAAGTCCGTTTCATAGCCGGATTTTTGTAGTGATGAGGCAATGGAAGGAAGTGTGCGGCTTTTGGCTGGAATCTTCATGACAGAAGTTTGCGGAAGCCCTGGGTAGCCGCTTAGTGTACACAATGTTCCTCGGTCGGTGCGGAAACTGTTGGCATAGCATTGGGTGAAGAATATTCCTTCATTTTTCAGCCGGTCGATATTGGGTGAAGTTCCTTTGGTGCCTCCCAATGACTCTACAAAAGTTGCTCCAAACCCTTCCAATAGAATGAGTAGTACATTGGGACGCTTGGTGTTCAGAAGTTGCTTTGTGCAAGTGTCTGTAGGGGTAGGGTAGAGTCCGCTGAAATGTGTCGCCCGATCTGTTTCAGGGAAGAAATCGAACATCTCTTCGAAACGTTCGCTTTTCCCCATTGACGAAAGCAGACTGAAACAGGGATTGACGGCCGAGTGGTTTAGGAACTGGCGGTCGCTGAAATAGACTTGTCCGATGTTTGATGTGGATTCGGTGATACCACCACGGATAATGAGAAACAATCCGCCTCCCATAAATAGCAGGAGTAAGGTGGTGAAGATACGGTGATGGCAGGAGCATAACTTTTTGGGAGTTAGATGGATAAAAATCCATGAGAAGAAAAATGCAACAGCTGCAATGCCGAATATGCGAGCGATGATGAATCCGATGGAAACACTGGCAAAAGCCTCAGATGGAGAGTCTAAATAGTTGAACACAGTAGCATCGAGTTTGAACCCCCAAAAAGTATAGAGTGCTGTATCAACGATGAAAATGATGGCCATAATTGTACCTATGAGAATCAAGTAGGGACGCATCCATTTCCGTAGTGCCCATTTCTTTGTCCATGTGCTTGCAATGAGAATCAATAGGGGAAGAACTGTGAGGTATCCTGCTGTTGTCATATCCAAAGAGAGACCATGTTGGATAACGTTCCAATAATCAATTACCGATAAAGATTCGGTGGTGTTATAAAACATGAACAAGGGCTTTTGTAATGCAAAGATGCCTACGAGGGCAAAGAATAGGGCGAAAAGGTATAGAATGCGTTGTTTCATTATGACAATGGTTTGAATAACGCCGACAAAGGTACTTGAATTTATGTGATTGGCTATGAAAAAAACATAGAATTTTAGGCTTTTCAAACTTTAGGCTATATTTTTTGCTTATCAAATGGATTTTTTGCTCTTGATTAAAACGTTAAAACTCCTTTCTCTACCGTCAAAAGTTGGTAATTAACCACTTTTTATCCCTAATATAGTATAAAACTTGGTGCGTTCTCTTTCAAAAAGAAGAAAATGTTACTATTTTTGCAGCTTGTTATTAAAAGGCTCGGATTATAATGAGAAAAATATTAGCTGTATCAGCATTTTTGATGGTGATGTTCGGAGTGTTCACTTCGTGTCTAGAGGGAGATCAAGTGACTTTGACATCCAATGTATATCTTTCCTCCTTCTCTATTAATGACATAGAGACGGAAGTTCCTTCCAAAACTGCAGAAGGCAGAGATACAATTATTGTGAAAAAAATATCCGGTGACTCTTACCTCTTTGCTATAGATCATTTGAATGGTGAGGTCTATAATGTGGATTCTTTGCCTAAGGGTACGGATGTAAGCCAAGTAACAGTGAATTTGGGCTTTGTGGGTGCTTATGCTTTTTACTATCCTGATGGTGTGACTGCCAAATCCTATTCGTCTTCGGACAGCATTGACTTTTCTTCGCCTGTGCGTTTTGAGTTGCATGCTACAGATGAAGAGAGTACAAAAAACTACAATATTCGTTTGAATGTACATAAGGCAGATATGGATTCTCTGGTTTGGGTACAGGTGGAAAACCATAATTTTCATGGAAATCGCATGACGGCCGAAAAGATGGTACAGCTACGTGACTATTTGATGGTTTTTGGCGAAATGGATGGTCTGCCTACCGTAATGGCTGGCCAATTGAATGGAAGTTTTCATTTTACGAAAAAAGAGTGGCATTTGCAAGGTGTTACCGGTACCGTGGATTATTCCTCCGTTGTGGCTCATGAGAATGCCGTCTATTTGTTGGCTGACGGAAAATTGTATAGTTCCATTACAGGAGTGGAATGGATGGCCGAATCTCCTGAGCGAACCTTTACGAGCATGGTCGGAGTGGTAGATGGTAAACTCTGCTTGAATGAAGGCGGTACTATTGTGGCTTGTGACCCTTACGAATGGATTCCTGGAACCCCTGTAGTAAACATGATTGGTGATTGGAGTGTCGTACAGACGGTGGATGAGAATTCTTTCCCTGCAAGCCCGTGGGTGCTGGAAGAATTGCTACCAACCAATTCGTCAATTAAACGTACGACATTGGTAGGAGCTCCGCGTAACTATACTGGAACGTATGCTGCTGTGTGGACGAAACTCTCCAATGAACAAAAGTGGACAGATTATGGTACTATCCAAGGCAATACTCAGGCTTGTCCTTTATTGGAGCGTTTGACAGTCATTCCTTTTGATGGTAAGTATTATGCATTTGGGGGTGCCGACAAGTCTGGAAAAATAAAACCATTTGAGGCCTTTTTTATCTCTACTGATGGAGGTATCACTTGGTGGAAACAGACAAAGAAAATAGGATTCCCTGAAGAATTGAAGGGATACGATGAGGCTTTTGCCTGCGTGGTGGATACCGATAAACGTATTTGGCTTTTGTGCAGTGATGGTCGCATGTTTTGTGGCCACATGAACAGATTGGCCAATTAAGGTGGGGGAACTTTACTTTGACAGGAAGTTCTTGGATAGAGAAAGCGGTAAGGATGAAGAACGAAAAGAAACAGATTCGTCAACAGGTTGGTATCCTGTTACTTCTCGCCCTCTTCAGTGTATTGCCTTTGAAAGCTCAGTATGCTGACGAAGAGTATCGCGTGGAATTGGGCGGAAGATTAGGTGGAATGGCCTATATGGGGGATGCTAACTATACCGACCCTTTAAAGAATCTGGGACTTTCGGCTGGTATTGTGGCACGCTATAACTTCAATCCCCGGATGGCGCTCAAGGGTGACATCCTTATGGGAAAGATTTCGGGCGACACACGTACGATGGAGAATGTGTTTCCTGATGGACAGCAGGTTAGTTTTGAACATACCATATATGATATAGCTTTGCAGTTTGAGTATAACTTTTGGCCTTATGGTAATGGATTGACTTATCGTGAAAGTCGTAGGTTTACGCCTTATATGGCTACAGGAATGGGACTGACGTTGGCTCCAAAAACCGTGGAAAGTGTGACAGCTGTCACTTTCTCGTTGGCAGCAGGTGTCAAGTATAAATTTGCTCCACGTTGGAATGTAGGCTTGGAATTTTCCATGCGTTTCTCTACCTCGGATGGACTTGATGTAGTATCGACAGACGGTTTGGTGTTGGATGACCCATATCTGGTAGAGAGCGGATTCATGAAGAACAAGGACAGCTATTCTATGATAGGTGTGACTGTCACTTACGATTTGTGGCCCAAGTGTGACAACTGCAACAGAAATTGATGATGTGTGAAGCATTAGACTATAGAATAATATTATAAGGAAAGAAACAAAATAGGATTATGACATACAAGGAACAGTTGGATATGAACCGTATCCCCGCTCATGTAGCCATCATTATGGATGGAAACGGACGTTGGGCCAAATTGCGCGGCGAAGACCGCAGTAAAGGGCATATTGAAGGTGTTGAAACCGTGCGTCGTATTGTTACAGAGTCGGTTAAACTGGGAATCAAATATTTGACTTTATATACATTCTCTACCGAGAACTGGAATCGTCCACAGGCTGAAGTCGCAGCACTGATGGGGTTGTTGTTTGACAATCTGAAGGATGAAATCTTCATGAAAAACAATGTGGGATTCCGTGTAGTGGGTGATATGGAGCGTATGCCAGATGCTGTGCGCGAGCGTATTGAGTGGCTGGAACAGACTACAGCAGTCAATACGGGTATGACTTTGGTGTTGGCCCTAAGTTATTCATCGCGTTGGGAAATTACCCGTGCTGTGCGTTCCATTGCAAAAGATTTGGCTGATGGGGTGCTGAAGGCTGATGAGGTAAATGAGACGACTGTTTCATCGCGTTTGGTGACTAATTTTATGCCGGATCCGGATTTGTTGATTCGTACAGGAGGCGAGGTTCGTTTGAGTAATTATCTGTTATGGCAGTGTGCTTATTCGGAGTTGTATTTCTGTGATGTACTGTGGCCCGATTTTTCTGAAGAAGAATTAGCCAAGGCTGTTTATACGTTCCAACAGAAAGAACGCCGGTATGGAAAAACCAGTGAGCAGATTGCTGCAGAGCAATGATTGATTGAAAAAGTTTAAGAAGAAGTAGAAAATTCAGAAGATGAGAATAACTTCAAAATTTGTTCGGACGGTTGTCGGATTCTTTGCAAGTTGTTGTTTGATGCCTCAAGTGGCAGTAGCTCAGATGACTACAGAGAAACAGGTAGAACCTGTTATCCTCTACTCGGGAACTCCGAAAAACTATGAAATTGGAGGAATTTCGGTCAGTGGAGTAAAGAATTATGAGGATTATGTCCTGATTGGTCTTTCCGGCCTTTCTGTCGGACAAAAGGTGCAGGTACCCGGTGATGATATTACCAATGCGACCAAACGCTACTGGAAACATGGTCTGTTTTCGGATGTACGTATTGTGGCTGATAGTATCGTAGGGGATAAAATCTATCTCAATATTCACTTGGCAGAGCGTCCGCGTATATCAGAAATAAACTACAACGGGGTAAAAAAGTCGGAACGTGAGGATTTGGAAGCCAGATTGGGTATTGTAAAGGGACGTCAGATTACTCCCAATATGGTTAACCGCGCCAAGATTTCCATTAAACGCTATTTTGATGAAAAAGGGTTCAAGAATGCAGAGGTAGAGATTATACAGCGGGATGATGTTATGTCTGACAATCAGATGATTGTGGATATAAATATTGACAAGAAGGAGAAAATCAAGATAAATCAGATTTTTATCAACGGTAATGAACATCTTTCGGATAAAACCATTCGTAAGGCGATGAAGAAAACCCGTGAACGTAGTACTTGGGCTAATCGTTTCAGGAATTTCTTCAAGGGAGGAAAGAAATTCATAACTGAAAAGTATGAAGAGGATAAAGACCTTATTATTGAGAAATACAACGAATTGGGTTATCGTGATGCACAGATTCTCTCGGACAGTGTGGTGTCACATGATGACAAAACTGTGGATATTTATCTGAACATGGAGGAAGGCGAACGATATTATTTGCGCCATGTGACATGGGTCGGTAATACGGTCTATCCTGCTGACAAGTTGAACGAAGCTTTGCAAATGAAGCGGGGAGATGTCTATAATCAAAAGAAAATGGACGAGCGACTGAATTCGGATGAAGATGCCATTCAGAGTCAATATTATAATAATGGTTATGTCTTCCTGCGATTGGATCCGGTTGAAGTGAATGTAGATGGAGATTCCATTGATGTGGAGATGCGTTTGAACGAAGGACGACAAGCGACAATTAACCGTGTGCGTATTGCTGGTAATGATCGTCTTTATGAAGAGGTTATTCGTCGTGAACTTCGTACTAAGCCCGGTGACCTTTTTAGTAAAGCCGCCATCGAACGTTCTTATCGTGATATTGCCCAGATGGGACATTTTAATCCAGAGACAATAAACCCGGATATCAAACCTGACGAAGAGACTGGTACAGTAGATATCAATTGGATGTTGGAATCCAAAGCCAACGACCAGATTGAACTTTCGGCAGGATGGGGACAGACGGGTGTTATCGGGCGTGTGAGCTTAAAGTTTACAAACTTTTCAATGGCAAACCTTTTTAAGAAGAGTGAAAATAAACGTGGATTCCTGCCGCAGGGAGATGGACAAACACTGACTGTCAGCGGACAGACAAATGGTGATTATTATCAATCTTACAGTGTCTCGTTCTTTGATCCTTGGTTTGGCGGCAAACGTCCTAATTCATTCTCTGTATCCGCTTTCTATTCGAAGCAGACTGATGTGAGCAGCAATTATTATAACTCTGCTTACTACAACAATTACTATAATTACTTATATGGTTATGGAAACTATAATAGTAGTTATTACAATAGCTATGAATCGTTCTATGATCCTGATAAATCGGTACAGATGTATGGTCTGTCAGTCATGTTCGGTAAGCGTTTGCGTTGGCCTGATGATTACTTTACCTTCACGGCTTCTCTCTCTTATCAGCGTTATGTGTTGAAAGATTGGCAGTATTTCCCCGTGACCAATGGTAAGAGCAACAACATTAGTCTGGAGTTGACACTTTCACGTAATTCTGTGGACAATCCTATTTTCCCGCGTTCAGGAGCAGAGTTTACATTCTCGTGCCAATTGACTCCTCCTTATTCGTTGTGGGATGGAGTGGATTATTCCAAATATGCACAGAAAGCAGGAGATGCTAATTATCAGCGGGATATGAACCAAAAGTACAAATGGGTGGAATATCATAAATGGAAGTTCAAGAGCAAGACCTATACAGCTTTGATGAACATCAACAAAACCCCTGTGTTGATGACTCGCGTGGAATTTGGTTTGTTAGGACACTACAACCGCTATAAGCGTTCACCGTTTGAAACCTTTTATATGGGTGGTGATGGTATGAGTGGATATTCATATAGTTATGCTACTGAAACAATTGCTTTACGTGGATATGAAAACGGTTCATTGACACCTTATGGTTATGAGGGTTATGCTTATTCACGTTTAGGATTGGAACTCCGCTATCCGTTGATGCTTGAAGGTTCTACCAACATTTATGCGCTTGCATTTGTTGAAGGAGGTAATGCTTGGAGTGACATCAAAGATTTCAATCCCTTTGATATGAAGCGGTCGGCTGGTGCGGGTGTTCGTATTTTCTTGCCGATGGTTGGTTTGATGGGTATCGACTGGGCTTACGGCTTTGACAAGGTCTATGGTTCAAGTCAATACGGTGGTAGCCAATTCCACTTCATCTTGGGACAGGAATTCTAAACAGAGAAGTATGATTTAATATAATTAATGTATATATAATGTACGCGCGTATGAAAAAGTTTGTTTTATTAGCAGTGATGGCTTGCTTGACAGTTTTGACGGCAAATGCCCAAAAGTTTGCGTTGGTGGACATGGAATATATCCTCAAGAATATACCTGCCTATGAGCGGGCCAATGAACAGTTGAATCAGATTTCTAAACGTTGGCAAGCCGAAGTGGAGGCTTTGGCGCAAGAGGCTCAGACTCTTTATAAAAATTATCAGTCAGAAGCCGTGTTCCTTTCGGAAGAACAGAAGACCAAGAAAGTGGAAGAGGACGTGGCCAAAGAGAAGGAAGCAGGTGAACTCAAACGTAAGTATTTTGCTCCTGATGGTGAACTTTACAAGAAACGTGAGAGCTTGATGGCGCCGATTCAAGATGAAATCTATAATGCGGTAAAAGAGTTGGCTGATGCCAAAGGCTATTCATTGATTCTTGACCGTGCATCGGATGCCAGTATCATATTTGCTTCTCCACGTATAGATATTAGCAACGAAGTGTTGTCAAAGTTGGGATATTCCGAATAAAATCCATACATTTGCAGTCGTAAACACGAAATAATAATCAAATAAAGAATAGAACTATGTTGAAAAAGTTAATTGTAGCATTTATGCTGATTATCCCTATGGGATTGTGTGCACAACAGAAATTTGGTCATGTGAACTCTGCTGTAATCATCACTTTGATGCCTGAGTACACCACTGCACAGACCGAACTCCAGTCGTTAGAGAAACAATATACGGATGAAATCAAGCGTATGGAGGATGAGTTGAACAAGAAAGGTGAAGAATTTGAAGCCCAGAAAGCTACTTTGCCTGCTAACATTGCAGAACGTCGCCAAAATGAATTGCAAGAACTGTATAATCGTATGCAACAATATTTCCAAGAGGGTCAGCAACACATGCAGAAAGCTTCAGCTGACAAGATGGAAGCTATTCGTGCAAAATTGACAGCCGCTATTAAGGAAGTGGGTGTTGCTGGAGGCTATGTCTATATCATGGATGTTGCTGCAGGTGTTCCCTATATCAGTGAAACATTAAGTACTGATGTGACTGAGTCTGTTAAAGCTAAATTGGGTATCAAGTAAAAGAAGTATGCTATGAGCAAGAAACTTTTATGGATTGTTTTGTTTTTCCTTCCTTTGTGTGTAGAAGCGCAGGAGTCACCGGCTGTTGAATCTGAAGGTCAGGCTGTAGAGAATGGTTCTGTTTCAAAGAAAAAGTTTGGATATTTGAGCTATTCTGAAGCCCTTCGTGAAATGCCTGAGTATGCTCGTTCACAGGAGAAATTGGCCGGTTTGCAGAAGAAATATGATGAAGAGCTGGCTCGTTCTGAAAAGGAATTCAACTTGAAGTTTGTAGAATTTCTTGACGGACAGAAGAATTTTCCCGAAAATATCCTGTTGAAGCGTCAGAAAGAGTTGCAGGACTTGATGGAAAAGAGTCTTCAGTTTAAACGCGAGGTCAAGGAGTTGTTGGAACAGGCTCGTCAGGAATTGAGTGCTCCAATGACAGAAAAACTCAATGCTATCATTGCTCAAGTAGGAAAAGAATTTGGTCTTGAGTATATTCTTAATACCGATAACAATTCTTGTCCATATATTGACAAAAATGTAGGGATGGACATTGCGGAATTGGTTCGTGAAAGATGTAATCAAAATCAACCTGAATAAAAATTTAAAGGCGAGTTGCGAATGAGAATGTTGTTCGCAACTCGCATTTCTGAATAATCCTTATTCTCTTTTTGTTTGTGCAAACCGGTCCTATTGGAATTTTCGACTCAGGTTATGGCGGATTGACTATCCTTCAGCAGATTCGTCGTTTAATGCCTCAATACGATTACATCTATTTGGGTGATAATGCTCGTACTCCATACGGAACTCGTTCGTTTGAAGTGGTGTATGAATTTACTCGTCAGGCAGTAGAACGCCTGTTTGAAATGGGGTGCCATTTGGTCGTATTGGCTTGCAATACGGCATCAGCCAAGGCTTTGAGGAGTGTACAACAAAATGATTTGGAACGTCTTGATCCCCATCGTCGAGTGTTAGGCATTATCCGTCCTACGGTAGAAAGTATTGGAGGAATGACCCGTTCGCGTCATGTAGGTATTTTAGCTACAGAGGGAACCATTCTTTCGAATTCTTATCCGTTGGAGATAAAGAAACTTTTTCCTGACATTGTGGTATCCGGCCAAGCTTGCCCTTTGTGGGTTCCTTTGGTAGAAAATAACGAAGCAGATTCGTCAGGTGCTGATTACTTTGTCAAGAAGTATATTGATGCTCTGTTGGATCAAGATCCTCAGATTGATACTGTCATTCTTGGATGTACACATTACCCTCTCCTTTTGGATAAGATAAAGGCTTATATGCCTGAAGGGATAAAGGTGATTTGTCAAGGAGAGTATGTGGCGGTCAGTTTGAAAGATTATTTGCAGCGTCACCCGGAGATGGATGATCGGTGTTCGAAAGGTGGCCAATGCCGCTTCTATACTACGGAGTCTGTAGAGAAGTTTGTAAACTCAGCAAACCTTTTTTTGCGTGAAGAGATAGAGGTTTTACATTCAACTTTGGGGTAATTCAATAAGATGAATGGATTTAATATGTCAATATTTTAAATACAATAAATAATGGAAAAGAAATTCAAGCGAACAACAGTTACATCAGCGTTGCCTTACGCTAATGGCCCTGTTCATATCGGTCACTTGGCAGGAGTATATGTGCCGGCTGACATTTATGTGCGCTATTTGCGCTTGAAAGGTGAAGAAGTACTCTTCATTGGTGGCTCCGATGAGCATGGCGTACCTGTGACTATTCGTGCCAAGAAAGAAGGTTGCACTCCGCAGGATGTGGTTGACCGTTATCATGGTATCATCAAGAATGCTTTTGCTGATTTTGGCATTTCATTCGATGTGTATTCACGTACGACATCGAAGATTCATCACCAACTGGCCAGTGACTTTTTCAAGACTCTCTATGATAACGACAAGTTCATTGAAATGGAGAGCGAACAGTTTTACGATGAAGGTGCCAATCAATTCCTTAGCGACCGTAATATCATGGGACAATGTCCCCGTTGTCATGCCGAAGGTGCTTACGGTGACCAGTGTGAGAAGTGTGGAAGCACCTTGTCTCCTGATGAACTTATCAATCCGGTGAATGCTCTTACTGGCAATCCGTTGGTGAAGAAGGCTACCAAGCATTGGTATCTGCCTCTTGATGCTCATCAGCCTTGGTTGGAAGAGTGGATTCTGCAGGGGCATAAGGAGTGGCGCACTAACGTGTATGGTCAATGCAAGAGTTGGTTGGATGCAGGGTTGAAGCCCCGTGCCGTTACTCGCGACCTCGAATGGGGTATCCCCGTGCCCGTAGAAGGTGCTGAGGGTAAGGTGCTCTATGTGTGGTTTGATGCTCCTATCGGCTACATCAGCAATACTAAAGAACTCTGTG
This sequence comes from Phocaeicola sp., assembly GCA_045647865.1. Lineage (GTDB taxonomy): Bacteria > Bacteroidota > Bacteroidia > Bacteroidales > Bacteroidaceae > Phocaeicola_A. The sequence continues at coordinate 72,817 of JAZRMW010000054.1, read as the reverse complement.
ATGCTCATCCCGAGAAGGGTAGTTGGGAAACTTGGTGGAAAGATCCCGAAACCCGTCTTGTACACTTCATCGGTAAGGACAACATTGTATTTCATTGCATCGTTTTCCCTGCCATGTTGAAGGCTGAGGGAAGCTACATCTTGCCAGACAATGTGCCTGGTAACGAATTCTTGAACCTGGAAGGTGACAAGATTTCTACCAGCCGTAACTGGGCGGTGTGGTTGCATGAATACCTTGTTGACTTCCCTGGCAAACAGGATGTATTGCGTTATGTACTTACTGCTAATGCTCCAGAAACAAAAGATAATGATTTCACTTGGAAAGATTTCCAGGCACGTAACAATAATGAGTTGGTTGCTGTGTATGGAAACTTCGTGAATCGTGCCCTTCAGCTTACTCAGAAGTATTATGACGGTGTAGTGCCCGCTCCCGGAGAACTGACTGATTATGACAAAGAAACATTGGCCGAGTTTAAGGATGTGAAGGAGAAGGTAGAGCGTCTGCTTGACAACTTCAAATTCCGCGATGCCCAGAAGGAGGCGATGAACTTGGCACGTATCGGTAACAAGTATATTGCTGATTGCGAACCTTGGAAAGTCATCAAGACCGACCCCGAACGTGTTAAGACTATCATTTATATCTCTCTTCAGCTTACTGCTAACTTGGCGATAGCATTCGAACCGTTCCTTCCCTTCAGTAGCGACAAGTTGCGCGGTATGCTCAATATGCCTACTTTCGAATGGGAGTCATTGGGACGTACCGACATTCTCCCCATCGGTCATCAGCTGGCCGCACCCGCTCTTTTGTTTGAGAAGATTGAGGATGCCGCCATCGATGCGCAGATGCAACGTCTGGAGGATATCAAGAAGGCTAATGAAGCGGCGGCTTATAAAGCCAATCCTATCAAGCCTACGATAGCTTTTGAAGATTTTGAGAAACTTGATATCCGTGTAGGTACAGTGCTCGAGTGTGAGCGTGTGCCCAAGATGAAGAAACTCTTGAAGTTCAAGATTGCCGACGGATTACAAGATCGTACAATTGTGAGCGGTATTGCCGAACACTACCAGCCCGAAGAACTCATAGGCAAGCAGGTTCTCTTCATTGCCAATTTGGCTCCCCGCCAGTTCAAGAATGGTCTCGTAAGTGAAGGCATGATACTCAGTGCCGAGAACTTCGATGGTTCGCTTGCTGTTACCTCTCTCTTGAAAGAGGTGAAGCCGGGAAGCGAGGTTAAGTGATATAGAATAAAAGAAGGAGGTACATGTACCTCCTTCTCCTTTTTTTTGATATATGAGAGTGCTTAAAAGACTCTTGGATAATCACATTTTGAAACACTCTCTTTATCGTTTCGATTTTTACATTGCAAAGGTATTGAATCCTCCGTCCACTACGGCTACAGTACCTGTCACGAATTTGGCAGCATCGCTAATCAAGTAGTGGATAGTTCCACACAATTCTTCGGGTTCTCCGAAACGTTTGAAAGGAGTTTGACGAATAACATCTTGTCCGCGTTCTGTCAAATTGCCCTTTCCATCAGTCAGAAGAAGTAAGTTCTGTTCCGTCAAGAAGAATCCTGGGGCGATAGCATTTACACGAATCTTTTCTGTAAACTTACTGGCTACTTCGTTGGCCATGAAGGCTGTGAAGTTCGAAATACCGGCTTTAGCTGCTGCATATCCACACACACGGGTCATGGGTCGGAAGGCAGCCATGGATGAGAAGTTGATGATGCTTCCCTTGCCTTGTTCTACCATGGGCTTGAGGAATATCTGAGTGGGTATGACGGTACCTGTCAGGTTCAAATCGAGTACGCGTTTGAACTGTTCGGGGTCGAGGTCAAAGAAATTGCCTGTAGGTGCAATTGTTGCGCCAGGCATGTTGCCTCCGGCTGCGTTTAGCAAGGCATCTACTCGTCCGTATGCTTTTAGGATGTCTTGCAAATTTTCTTCTACCTTGGCGGCATCCATTACGTCAGTCACCAAGAACATGGCTTCGCCGCCTTGTGCCTTGATGTCGGCCACAATTTCGTTGCCTATTTCGGCTTTACGTCCCATTACTACGACTTTGGCACCTTCTTTAGCCAGATATTTGGCAATGCAGCGACCTAATACACCTGTACCGCCGGTGATAACCACTACTTGGTCTTTGATGTTGAATAATTCGTTCATGTTTCAGTTTTTCTAAAAAGGTTTCTATTTTGCAAAGTTACATATAACTTTTTTTTTTAGAAAGGAAACCTCCGTTTTTCTTTGTCTCATAATGTTAAAGATTTGCATCTTGGTCTCCTCTGATGCCTAAATAGGGTACATTTTTTTTATTTTTCTTTATATGTATCACGAAAACGGAGCAAATGTATGCTGTATGTCTTATTTTTTGTATATTTGCACACGTCAATATCGTATTTGATGAATATTCTGAAACGTATATATATATGGCTCAAACGATTCCGTTTCCGTAGAGGATACGGTGTGCATTCCCCTTTTGCCTATAGGCTGATAACGGATGTGGTGTATGAACGTCATCCTTATTATGCTTATCGGGAGTTGAAGTCTTTGCGTAGTTTGGCCAAGCATTCATCAACATATGCCGAACGGGTGGACAAATTGCTTTTTCGATTGGTCAACCGGTTTGCTCCCCAAAGGGTTTTGGAAGTTGGGACAGGGTCTGGATTAAGCCTTTGCTATCTGGCATCTGCCAGAGTCGGAACAAAATGTGTATCGCTTCCTGGTGAAGATATTTCCAGTGTGGTTTCTGAGATTGTGGATAGATTTCAAAATATTTCCATTGTTTCTGGTCCTTTGTTGGAGATTCTTCATCAAGAATTGTCGATAACCCCTCAGGTGGATATGTTGCATATCGCACATACTTCAGATTATTCTCAGGTCTTTGAGAAATTTCTCGCTTGTAGGGGAGAAAAAAAACTGGTGGTAATAGAGGGGATTTATGAAACGGAAGCCAAACACGAATGGTGGAATCAGGTAGTCGCTGACGAGCGGACAGGTATCACTTTTGACCTTTATGATTTGGGATTGGTCTTCTTTGACCATCAGAAGAACAAGCAACACTATGTGGTGAATTTTTAAAAACTAACAAATATATAACATTAATTAAAAACCAAAGATGAAAAAGATTTTTAAGAATGTGGCCATGATGCTGTTGGTCATGATGGCCTTTTCAGGTTGTGGAGGTTCTGCCTCCCAATCAACTTCAGTTTGTGGAAAAGGCATTTGCCCCTCTGTGTATGAGAATCTACCCTTCGAAATGTCAGAAGTAAAGCAACCCTCTTTCCCCGATTATCAAGTGGATATTGTAGATTTTGGGGCTAAGGGTGATGGCATAACCCTGAATACCGAAGCTATCAATAAAGCCATTGAAACCGTCAGTCAGAAAGGTGGTGGTAAAGTAGTGATTCCCGCAGGTATCTGGTACACGGGACCCATTGTGTTGAAGAGCAATGTCAATCTTCATGCTGAGGCCAATGCTTTGGTGATATTCTCAGATGATTTTATGCTTTATCCCATCCTCGACACTTCGTTCGAAGGGTTGAATACCCGTCGTTGTCAATCTCCGATTTCAGCTTATGGCGCCGAGAATATTGCCATCACCGGTCATGGCGTTTTCGATGGTTCGGGTGATAGCTGGAGACCTGTGAAGAAAGGCAAGATGACCGAAGGACAATGGAAAAAACTGGTGGCCAGCGGTGGTGTGGTAGAGAAGAATGTATGGTATCCCACCGAAGGCTCGTTGAAAGGTGCCCAAGCTACCAAACAGTTCAATACTCCCGAAGGGTTGACTACGCAAGCTGAATGGGACGAGGTTCGTCCTTGGTTGCGTCCGGTGTTGTTGAGTTTTGTGAATTGTAAGCGTGTCTTGCTGGAGGATGCCACCTTCAAAAATTCACCCGCTTGGTGCTTGCATCCTTTGATGTGCCAGGACATCACGCTTAATCGTGTAAAGGTCTTTAACCCTTGGTATTCTCAAAATGGCGACGCCCTTGATTTGGAGTCATGCAAGAATGCCCTTGTCATCAACTGTATTTTTGATGCCGGTGACGATGCTATCTGTATCAAGTCTGGTAAGGACAAGGATGGTCGCGAGCGCGGTATCCCGTGTGAGAATGTTGTCGTGAAGAACAATGTTGTGCTTCACGGACATGGAGGTTTCGTCGTAGGTAGTGAAATGTCTGGTGGAGTGAAGAATATTTATGTGTCCGACTGTTCTTTCTTGGGAACAGATGTTGGTCTTCGTTTCAAGAGTACCCGTGGACGTGGTGGTGTGGTAGAGAATATCTATATTGACAACATCAACATGATAGACATTCCTAACGAGCCTCTGCTCTTCGACCTCTTCTACGGTGGCAAGGGTGCAGGTGAAGAGACCGATGAAGAGGTAGAAGCCCGTATGCGTGCGGCTATTCCGCCCGTAACTGAGGAGACTCCGGCCTTCCGCAATATTTTCATCTCCAACGTGAAGTGTAAGGGAACTGATGGACGTGCCATGTTCTTCAATGGTCTGCCTGAAATGCCCGTGAAGAATGTTTCGGTGAAGGATGTGGTTATTACCGATGCCAAACGTGGAGTAGTCATCAGTCAGGCTGAAAATGTGACATTTGAGAATGTTCGCATCGAAACCGTTGATGGAAGCGACCGTCTGAAGGTGAATAATGCAAAGGATTTGAAGGTCAATGGTAAGGAGTATGCCGAGATCGGTTATAAGGCACAAAGTATTGAACTCTGATTGAATAGATATGAAGATTTACACCAAGACGGGTGATGAAGGTACAACAAGCCTTGTGGGCGGCATGCGTGTGAGTAAGACGCATGTGCGCCTCGAGGCTTATGGTACGTTGGACGAACTGAATGCTCATTTGGGTGTATTGTCCACTTATCTGACTGATGAGCGTGATCTGGCAGATGTCCGATGGATTCAGAACCGCTTGTTTGTGATAGGGGCTTTGTTGGCCACCGATGACGAGGAGGCTTTGCATGTGAAACTCCCACAATTGACGGATGCGGATACAGGCCAGCTTGAGCAGATGATAGATCGTGTGCAATCGGTGTTGCCACCTTTGCATTCATTCGTATTGCCGGGTGGAATGCGGGGAAGTGCTGTTGCGCATGTTTGTCGTACCGTATGTCGTCGTGCAGAACGCCGCGTTTTAGCGATGGCCGAAGAGGGGTGTATCGTATGCGGTCAGATACGTTCTTTCCTCAATCGTCTGTCTGATTATCTGTTTGTCTTGTCACGTAAAATCAATCATCTTGCAGGTTGTGACGAAATTTTCTTATAATAATGCTTGTGATTGAGAATATTTGTTTTATTTTTGCGCCCAAATTATAAATAAGGTATAAAACTATGTATTGGACATTGGAATTGGCCTCCAAATTGGAGGATGCTCCTTGGCCTGCTTCCAAGGATGAATTGATTGACTATGCCGTGCGCTCAGGTGCACCACTTGAAGTAATAGAGAACTTGCAGGAAATCGAAGACGAAGGCGATGTGTACGAATCCATCGAAGAGATTTGGCCTGACTATCCCAGCAAGGAAGACTTTTTCTTCAACGAAGATGAGTATTAAGCATAGAATGATTTTTTAGGAATAAGCAATGTATGTGGAATTTGGGAAATTTTCATACATTGCTTATTCTTTTTTATCCAACATTAGAAGTCCTATTCATCCGATAGTCTAATGAACGGAATTTCAATTTGCTCCTGACACGATAATAGCTCCGAGACCCGAGATGAAGAAGAGGAACATCAGAGCCAGCAGGGTGTTCACCGTGCCGGATGCCCCCTTGAACTCTTTCCAGACGAAGATGCCCCAAAGGGCGGCTACCATGGGTGCGCCTTGTCCGAGGGCATAGGATATGGCGGCTCCGGCCTTACCTGCAGCAATGTAGCTGAGGGCAGTACCCAATCCCCAGATGATACCACCAAGGATACCTACCATGTGGGTGCTCATACCGCCACGGAAGTATTCGCCATAAGTCACCGGTTTGCCCACGAAGGGACGGCGCATGATGATGGTGTTGAATACAAAGTTGCTCAAGAAAATACCCACTGAGAAGATGAAGAAGGCCGAGTAGGGAGTGGCCATGCCCGGTGTGGGCGACTCGAAGTTCTCAAGATCCATAGCTGCCGCTACAAAACGGTAGAAGAAAGCCATGAGTACACCGGCAATGATGGCAATGACGGCACCTTTCTTGTTGGTGTTGCCACTGCTTCCACGGTGCATCTTACCCGAAGCCATGGCGTTCAGGATGATAGCTACCACTACCAGCGCTACTCCTAAAAAGAGAGTCATGGGGTCGCCTTTCGGCGCACCGATGTAGTTGATGATGACACCCAACACCAGCGCAATACCTACACCCAAGGGGAAGGCCACTGTCATACCGGCCATGGAGATGGCGGCAGAGAGTAGGATGTTGCCTAAGTTGAATACCGCACCGCCGATGAGAGCACTCATGTAGTTGCCAGGTGTTATCTGGCCCAGGTCTGTAAGGAATCCTCGTCCCATTTCGCCCGTGCTTCCGAGCGTAAGACCCAATACGATGGAGAACAACAGGATGCCGATGACATAATCCCAGTAGAAAAGTTCATAACGCCAGGTTTTTCCGGCCAGTTTCTGTGTGTTGGCCCATGAGCCCCAGCAGAGCATCGTCACAAAGCAAAGGACGACGGCCAACAGGTAATTGTTAACGATAAACATGGTTTTTATTGGTTTAAAATTAGTATTTCTGGAGGAGATAAAAGGAGAAAAAGGGAGATAGTCGCTTCGCTTCTTTGGGGAGATAAAGGCCAAATGTTACGTGCCGTAGGGGCGAACCGGTGTGTTCGCCCGCAGATAACGACCTCTGTAACTTGGGCAGACACATCGGTCAGCCCCTACGGGAATGGCATTTGTCTGAACTCCTGTAACTCCTGAACTTCTGAACTCCTTAAAAATTCACTTCCCTTCTATGCGGTACCGACGACTGTGCCCCCATGCGTGTCACGGTGATGGCCGCACATCGGTTGGCAAACTCTACCGCTTCGGTGATACTCTTTCCTTCGGAGAGGGCCACACACAGCGCACCGCAGAAGGTGTCGCCTGCCGCTGTAGCATCTACGGCCTTCACTTTATGGCCGGGTATCTGGTGATAACTTCCCTTCTCCTTGACAAAGGCTCCTTTCGCACCGAGGGTGATGACGACATGCTCCACCCCTTTGTGACTGATGATGTCCGCCGCACGTGCCACACTGTCCATGTCTGTAATCTGTGTGCCCGAGATGAACTCAGCCTCCGTCTCGTTGGCAATCAGCATGTAGAGGTTGCGCAGGAGCGACTCGGGTAAGGCTTGGGCCGGTGCCGGATTGAGGATGACCTTCGCACCCTTCTCTTTGGCAATGCGGGCGGCATAGTCAATCGTACGCATCGGAGTCTCCAATTGCATCAGCAGGATACCCGCCTGGGTCAATGCCTCTGCCGCACGGTCGATGTCGGGCGGAAGCAATTGGGCATTGGCTCCCGAGGCCACGGCAATACAATTTTCCCCCTGTGCATCCACCATGATGAGGGCAACGCCCGACGGGTTTTCGCCATCCACCATCACGTAGCGTGTCTCTATCCCCTCGGCCTGATATTGTTCAATGGCCCGTTGTCCGAAGGTGTCGTTTCCTACTTTGGCCACAAAGGTGACATTTCCGCCCAATCGGGCTGCTGCTACGGCCTGGTTAGCTCCCTTTCCTCCGGGATTCATGAAAAACTTCCCTCCGATGAGCGTCTCGCCCGGCAAGGGCAGGCGCTCCATGTTGACCACCATATCGGTGTTGCAACTTCCAATCACTACTATTTTCTTATTCATACGCATCGTTATATAATAAGGTTATACATCTTGAGGCAGAATATTCTGCCACCCTACGTAACAAAGGGGTGGGGGAAATGTTCAGGTATTCTTCCGCTATTCACCTTTCCCACTCCGTCTGTCCGACTCCTCCTATTCTCCTGTTGACGTTTACCTGTTTCTCTACTTTCTTTTAACTTAAAATATACAGTGCAGTGCCGCACTACACTTTCACGCGATTCCTATTCTTTTTTGCCTTTTTAGTTGTTTGTCTTCGCTTTTTCTTCGGTTCTCTGACAGATGGATAACTGAAGAAGCGTGGAAGGAAAGAAAAAGCAAAGCCAACCTACAGTTGAGTAAGTTGGCTTTGTTTGTGTGTACGATTTTATCTTTATGCGGTTACATGGCAACCTTTATTGTGGCATCTTTCAATTTGACAATATAGAGTCCTTTGTCAAGGGGGATATTCATCGTTTCAGAAGTGGCATGTGTTGAAACGACTTGTATTCCGGCTTCGTTGTATATTTGAATCGGTTCGCCACTTCCGATATTGGCAATGCTTATGTATCCTTCCTTGGCATACACTTTTGCATTGTTTTGCTCTACAGCTCTGACGGCACTACTGTTGGATTGGAATGTGATGGAAAGGACGGAATTTTCTGTCAATTCATATAATTTCAGCTCTCCGTCAGCACCCACACGCGAAGTAATGTCTTCTTCATTGAGCATAACGGTATGGATAGACCAACCTTCAGCCGGTTCAATGTAGAATTTGTAGGTCTCCCATTCATCGACTTGCATCTTGATGCATCCGTTGTCAGCATGTTTGATGGTCAAATATACGGGATCAGCTTCCGCATAATCCCATTCTATTTCTATTGTTGTATTTTCTGAAACTTCTATTGTCAGCTCGTTATTTACAACTTTTGCAGTTACATCTTCATCGTTAACCTTGACCGTACCTAGTTCGTAATTCTCATATTCGTCTGAATGGGCGAAGAACTTTAAGGTTATTTTTTCACCTTTTGTTGATGTGATAACATGATTACTATTGGTTATCTCTTTGTCTCCAATTGTGACATGGCCTCCCCACGAGCCGGCAGTACAACCGTTAATCATGATGGAGCAAACATTATCATTAGAAGATGCATCTCCTACAATATTGAAGAAGTTTTTCCAAACTGTAGTGCTTTTATAAGTTTCTAATGCTTCTGTAGGAACATGAAGAATCGCATTGATATATGTTTGAGCATCGAAATTAGATTCCTCTAATTCAAAAGGTGTTGTTGCATTAACTGTTATCGACTTTAGTGCAGTACAACCTCTGAATACTTGATAATATGTCACATTATAATATACAACATCTCCCAAATTTATCATACTATTGGGAATGGTTATAGATTCAAGATTTGTGCAACCGTCAAAAGCTACGGCACCAACTGTTGCTACTCCTTTAGGGATTTCATAAGATATTAAGGAAGTACATTTTTCGAAAGCTCCCGAACCAATGTATTTTAGATTTGGAGCATTTATAGCTGACAAACTTGAACAATCCGAGAACGATTGTTGTCCCATGATTTCAAGACCTAAAGCTGTTACATTCGTAATGTCTTCATTTCCTGCAAAGGCATGATCCTCCAGTTCTACAATATTTTCAGGAAGAATAAGTTCTCCTTGAATGTCACACCCGGTAAACATATAATCTGCTATTCCAGTAACATGTTTTCCAAATGAAACCTTCTTAATTCCCGAATTTAATCGCGATGGTGAAGTTCTTCCCAAATAAAGTTCTTCGATTTCTCCGTCACTCATTCCATATGCGTCTTGCATCCAGTAATCTTGATAACCAGAAGCGTGCAACAACTCTTCACTATCTTCAATAATCAGTTTTTGTATTTTGGCATTGCCAAGATGCATATACAATACGCTTGGTGGAACTGTAAGAGATTTTAGTTCGCAATCAATAAAAGCTTGCTCAAGTATTTCATTAACGACAAAAGTACGGTTGTTCCATGTTATTTTTTCAGGCACTGAAACATCTCCGCTATACGTGTTTCCTGCGTAATATATCTCATCACCGTATGATGCTTCTACATCGTTTTCATTACACGTGAGTGCAACGGTCAAATCTGTTAAAGACGTTATGTTATAATAGAAACCATCCAATTCTATGTCATGAGCATTTGCATTAAGCGTTATGAATAAACTTAATACGAGTAATGTCTTTTTCATTCTCTTTTATTTTTAAGTCATTTCCTTACTCACTTCACGGCTTTTCAGGTTACTCCGTTGTCTCTTTTGCTCTTTGAGAAATACGCACAAAAAAAGCGCGAGACTTTTTAGTGTATTCTCTACCCGAGGTGTTTGGCGTAACCCGACAGAAAGAATATAACAAAAAGCCCGCGCCATAGGCACGAGCATTTCAACTGTTATTCTTTTCTGTCTTTTTAGTCGCCAAACTTTCGGATAGATAGAATAAAGCTAAAACGCTTTTCCAATATGTCTTAAAATGTGCGTGTCAGTTATACGCTATGCTTCATAGGCAATGTATGTTGTTTTTGATGTTAAAACTTGATTATCGGTGCAAATATAGGAAAAATAAGTGAAAGACTATATCTTTATGGAATAAAAATGAAGAAACACATAAATAAGGTATAGAGTTGGCTCATGGTGATAGAAAAGCAAAGTGGAGCACGGCCGCGAGGGGTGTGCTCCACTTTGCATATCTTGTTATCAGTAATTCATTCCAAACATCCACAGAGGTATCACATTCAAGTAGCCGCTTTCGATGTCGTCTTTGACGACGTATCCCTTTTCGGCTGATTCTATTTGTTTTTGTGACTTGTTCTTTCCTCCGACTTCAAAGGTATAATCACCTATTGTGAAGTCTGCTATATCGGAGGACTCAACCTTCTGGTTAAGTCGCATTTGGTTATAGAAGAACGTTTCTCTGACATTGCCGATATTGGCTTCTTCTTCGGCCAGATTATAAATCAGTGCGGGGTTGTCCAGATAGACTTTATTTATCTTACCCAATCCTCTGATGCCCGATGTCCTGTCGCGTAATTGGGCAATCATACCAGCTTCTTCGAGATAAACGAAATAGTCTGCAATGCTGTTCCGACTTGTGTCCAATACAGTTGACAAGGTGCTCATGTTGGGCTTGAACGGAACACTTCGTGCAATGATGCCCAATAGTTGCTTCACCTTTCTGCCTGTGGCAATATTCATCTTGGCATATTGGGGAATATCTATTTCAAGTGTGTTGTTTATCACTTGCTTCAAACGGAAGTCATACAGGTTCTCTTTGGCGAACGGATAATATCCTTTTTGGAGATAGTCTTTGAAAAAATCAAGAACCCGTAATCCGGAAGGGGTTTTTACCTCATGGTTGAGTATTTGCTCCAACGAATATACATTCAGATTGATATCGTGGAAGAGTGAGAGATACTCCCTAAAAGACAATCCTTGCATGGAGTACGTGATGGCTCGTCGGCTGAGGTCGTGTGTCCCTTTCGTAATGTCAAGGATGGAAGAACCCGTAAAAATCACATTCAGTTTGGGTTGATAGTCATAGATGAGTTTGAGGAATCTTGACCACTCTTCCATTTTGTGAATTTCATCTATAATCAGGTAACGTCCCCCCTTTTTGACGAAATCAGCTGCAAATTCCACGATATTGTTTGTTGTAAAATACATGTCTTCAGCAGTAACGAAGAGTGTGCTATGCCTTGGTAGGTTTTCTTTGGCATGTTGCAGCATCAGGGTTGTTTTACCAACTCCTCTTGGGCCGACCAATCCGATTAATCGGTTGTCCCAATCAATCCGTTCAAACATATATCGGTGAAAACCTGAATTCGTGGCTTCCAATTGATTGTCAAAGTATTCCTGTAGTCTGTTCATCTCTTTTTTTTGCAAAGATACAAATATTGCACAAAAAAATGTGCATAATTCAGAAAAAGTGCACAAAAAAATGTGCAAATTGCTTGTTCGGGAGATATGGATGCCCTTTTCTGTAATTAAATCAACAAATCCTCGTCATCTTTTGCTCTTTCGGTGGAAAAGGTGTACTTTTGCACTCCAATGATTGACCAAGCTACCATAGACCGGATATTGGACGCGGCACAGATTGTGGATGTGGTGTCGGAGTTCGTCACGCTGAAGAGGGCGGGGGTGAACTATAAAGGGTTGTGCCCTTTCCATAACGAGAAGACACCGTCGTTTGTGGTGTCGCCTTCCAAGGGATTGTGCAAATGTTTCTCCTGCGGAAAGGGAGGAAACGTGGTGCACTTCATCATGGAGCACGAGCAGCTCAACTACTACGAGGCGTTGAAGTGGCTGGCCAACAAGTATCACATCGAGGTGAAGGAACGCGAGTTGAGCAATGAGGAGAAGCAGGCTCAGAACGAGCGCGAGAGTATGTTTGTGGTGAACGACTTTGCCAACAACTACTTCCAGAACCTTCTTCATAACCATATCGACGGGCAAAGCATCGGCTTGGCCTATTTCCGTCAGCGTGGTTTTCGTGACGACATCATCCGCAAGTTCCAGTTGGGCTATAGCCTCAATGAACGCGATGCCTTGGTCAAGGAGGCCAAGCGCAAAGGTTTCAAAGAGGAGTTCTTGGAGAAGACGGGTCTCTGCTACCGGCGCGATAACGACGGACAATTGCGCGACCGTTTCTGGGGACGTGTGATGTTTCCCGTGCATACGCTCAGTGGTAAGGTGATAGCCTTCGGTGGTCGTGTGCTGAAGACCGACGGTAAGGTGGCGAAGTACGTCAACTCTCCCGAATCGGAGATTTATCATAAGAGCAACGAACTCTATGGTATCTACTTTGCCAAGCAGGCCATTGTGCGCGATGACCGTTGCTTCCTTGTGGAAGGTTACACCGACGTTATCTCCATGCATCAGGCAGGCATCGAGAATGTGGTAGCCTCGTCGGGTACGTCACTCACCTCCGGACAAATCCGTCTGATACATCGTTTTACCAACAATATCACCGTGCTTTACGATGGCGACGGCGCCGGTATTAAAGCTTCCATCCGAGGCATTGATATGTTGCTGGAGGAGGGGATGAACATCAAGGTGGTGCTCCTCCCCGATGGGGAAGACCCCGACAGCTTTGCCCGTAAGCACAATGCTACCGACTATAAAGCATACATCAATTCGCACGAAGTCGATTTTATCCGCTTCAAGACCAATTTGCTTTTGGAGGAGGTCGGTAACGACCCTATCAAGCGGGCCGGACTCATTGGTGACATCGTGCGGAGCATCTCTGTTATTCCCGAAAATATCGTGCGCTCGGTCTATATCCGCGAGTGTAGCCAACTGCTCCAAGTGGAGGAAAAACTCTTGGTGCAGGAGGTGAACAAACTGATGACGCGCACCAAGGAGGAGAAGCAGGTGGCTGCTGAGAAACAGCGCCAGCGCGAAGCAGCCAAGGCTGAGCGGATGCAACAGGATATGCCCATACCCGAAGGGGAAGTGCCCATCGAGTTGTTGGGTGGTCAGGCTCCTCCGCCTATGGAAGGAATAGATGTTCCTCCTCCTCCCATGGAAGAGGGTGGAGGTGAGTCTATGCCACCGCCTGCACCATTCCCGTCTGAAGAGAATGGAGCGAACAGCTTGGACGCACATGCTGCTTCCATCCCTTGGGAAGGGCAGGGTGAAGGGTTGTTCAACAAGCAGAAGAAGGCTTATCACAATAAGGAAGTGTTGTTGATGCAACAGGTTGTTCGCTTTGGAGAACGGGTGATGTATGCCATTGAGGATGAGGATGGTTCCTCTCGCGAGGTGACGGTGGCCGAACATGTGGCGTCCGACCTCTCTATCGATAGTCTTGAGTTGCAAGACCCCATGCACCGGCGTATGTTGGACGAGGTGATGCAACGCATACATAATAAAGGCTTTGTAGCTTCGCGCTATTTCTTCTCTCATCCCGACCCTCAGGTGGCACGCTTGGCGGCTGACCTTAGCAGCGACCGTTATCAATTGAGTAAGTATCACTCCCGTTCACAAAAGATTGTCTCTGATGATGAACGCCTTTGTGAACTGATCCCTCATTTGCTCACCGACTTGAAGTTGGCTATTGTGGAAGACGAACTCAAGCAAGTTCTATCGGCCCTACAGGACCGTAATATAATGACCGATGCCGCCCGTTATATGGAGGTGATGAAGCGATATAAGGATCTCTCCGAGGTGCAACGCCTCATTGCCAAACGTGCCGGTGACCGTGTGGTGTTGTCGTAAAGATTGCTAAATTTGCACTCGCTGAGTGCAAATTTTCTTTGTTTTTGCTCTTGGTGAGTGCAAATTTCTATAATTGATGCATAGGCAAAAAATAAAAATCCAAGAACCACCATCACGATGACTCTTGGATTCTGCGCGCAATGTTTTAGTATTAATTTGAAAACCGAAAAAATCTTTCTATTGTTCTTTATCCAAGTATTTCTTCAGTGCATATTTTAGTCCTGCACCACGTAAGGTTCCTCCACGTTCAACGATGGTACCGTCGGGAGCAAAGAGAATCATCTCAGGAATACCTTCTATACCATAATCCTTTTGTACTGAAGTCTCAGCAACAATCTGAGGCCAGGTAATATTCAGTTCCTTCATGCAAGGAGCCAGATTCTTGGCTTCGTCCCACACGAAAATGCCTACTACACTCAATCCTTTGTCCTTGAACTCGCGGTAGTTTTCTGCAATGCTGGGCACTTCGGCTTTGCAGGGGCCACACCAACTCGCCCACATGTCGATGAGCACATAGTTCCCCTTCCCGATGAAGTCGGACAGAGCGATTTCCTTGCCGTTGGCATCTTTTCCCTTGATGTCAATATAAGGTGTCCCTGGTTGGGTCTTTTTCAACCGGTGCAATTTCCGTAACTTCTCTTGTGCCAAGTCGGTCTGCAGGATGCTGGGGCCGGTGGATTCAATGACTTCAATCTGGTCATCAAGGCTCAATCCGTCCAAGAAAACTGAATAAAGCAGCGTGTAGCCAATCACATCGTCCCGATGGGTGGCAAACAGCTCTTTGGCTTGGGCTGTCATCTTTTGGTGCAGCTCCTTCACAAGGGGTTGTGCAGCCTTTATAAGCTCCTGCTCATCGCGATATATTTGGCGGAGGCTGTCTATCCGATTGTTGTGATGCGAGATTATATCCTCGTGGAGTAGATGTATGCGGGCATATTCCTCGTTGCCGGATGTGCCGGTGGCAAATGGTTGTATGCCAAAGCCGTTGATGTTTATCATCTTCACGTTGATATGTCCGTTTTCCAATATCAGGTTACTGTAGAGCCTTGGGCCGACTTCGATACGGCAATAGTCGGCTGAGTCCGCCACTCCGGTGAAGGTGAAGTGGTTTCCCTCCACTTTGGTCACTCCCATGGTCTTCCCGTCGGTGTAGCGTTGCATGTAGATCTGCTCCCCATGAAACGAAGAGTCGGGCAAGGTGCCTTCCACCACAAATGACGTGGGCGCTTGTGGTGCATTGCTACAATTGGCAAAGACAATAGTTGCAACAATGAAATAGAATATTTTCTTTATCATAATGAATTGTTTTTTAGGTTTATACATCTCACTCCTTCCAATCCCCTTCCTCCAACTCAAAGATGTCGTTCACGGGGGTGTTGAAGATGGCCGACATGCGCAGGGCCAGCACCGTCGAGGGGTTGAATTTCCCCTGCTCGATGGCTACGATGGTCTGACGGCTCACGTGTACACGGTCGGCCAAGTCCTGTTGCGTCATGCGGAGCTTGGCACGTTCTACTCGCAGGTTATTCTTCATGGCTCAGGCGTTTAAGTTGATAAAGTTCGTATTCAAATCTTCCGATGTAGAGCACGAAGCTGCTGAACAGGCAGAAGATGGTGAAATACAGGTAGAGGCCACCGAAGATTATCCATGTGCCTACAATCAGTAGCACAGCATTGATTTTGACGGCCCATGCGAAGGATTGGAAGCGGAGGGCGGTTATCATCTCGTCCTCTTCGCGTTCGCGAGAGAAGGAAATGAATAGCAGCGACACCATCAGCAGGGCTAAAGTTATCTCCATCAGCATTCCTTGAATCTCCCATGTAAGGCCACTGCTTTGGGTCGTGTATTTGTCAAGGGAGAAACAAAGTGTAGGGAAAGATATAAGATAATCATCAATCACATCACCAAGGGTCAATACGTAAAGAACCAGCGAGGGGATAAGCAGTATCCAACCAATCTGCTTACAGATGGGTGGAAATAAAAAATTCTTCTTCATAGTCTTTCTTTTTTAGTGGTTATACTTCCTCTTCATACTTCAGACTACGGTTCTCCTTCCAAAGGAAGAATTTGAGTAGTACTACATAAATAAAAACTGGTTTCAAGAAGATGGCTCTGATTGAAATGGATTTGGCGCAAACTATAGGGTCGAAAAAGCGAACCAGAATGACATTTAACAAAGGAACCAAGATTATCATTGCGGCATAAATGATGGCCGTGATGCCCAATGTATTCATACGGATACTACGAATGCGCTCGTCCTCGTACTCTTCCTGTGTAAAAGCTATGATGAGGAAAGCGATTGTCCATATGGCTGAGCCTATTGCCCATTGTTCGCTGCTAAAGAATGAAGAGGCATTAAAAGCACTCCAAAGCATCATGCCTGCGCCTATGCCGGCAATAATCCAACCTGCTTTCTGCCACCCGTGTGGCAATAGTTTGAATGTTTTCATGTTACTTGTTTGTTTTTAAGTTAGACATTACACATAGTAGTGTGTCTTTCGGGAAAATCTGCAGTCTTTCCCCTAACGACGTTGCAAATGTAATGTAAACGCGACAAACATACAAGTAAACATGACATAAAGTAGCGATTTATTAGCATATTTTAAACATTAGGTGTGTATGAGAGTTCTTTCATATATATAATAAGGTATAAGGTCGTGATAAAAAAATATAATCTTCGAGCAGCAAATTAGGACATAAGGAAAGAAAACGTTATCTTCGCACTCATTATTTATTAACCATTATAAAAAAAGTAACAGAATTATGGAAAAGAATACTCCCAATCAGAACGGACAATTGCAAATCGAATTGAAGGAAGACGTGGCGCAAGGCACATACGCTAACTTGGCCATTATCAGTCATTCCACCTCAGAGTTTATCCTCGACTTTGTGCGTGTAATGCCCGGTCTTCCCAAGGCCAATGTACAATCTCGTATTGTGCTCACCCCTGAACACGCCAAGCGTCTCCTCTTTGCCCTTCAGGACAATGTGAAGAAATATGAAGCCAATTGGGGACCTATCCGTATGCCCGAGCAAGCACAGGGTAATAAAACTTATGTGCCCAATCTTTCCGATTTTAAGGGTGAGGCTTAATAAGTGTCAGAATAACAATCGTTTATTTTGACCGGATTCCTTTCTCATTTGGTCAAAACTTTGACCGCGCACAGTCAATCTTTTGACTATGCGCGGTCAATTGTTTGACTGTGTTTGGTCAACAGTTTGACAGTGCGTAGTCAAAATGCGGGTCGTGCACAGGTGAAAAGATATGAATGTGTCGTTGGGTTTGAATGGTTGCTGTATAAGGGGGCTTGACGAATTTATGCGCGCATACATTATATATAATATACTAACATAGGGTTTGCTAGTGATTTCCAGTAGTGGTTGTCTCCCTATTGGGGTATCTTGGGGGTGAAATTGTATGGATGATGGCTGAATGAGGGTTTTATCGTTCTCTTTTTCTTCTGTAATTTTATTAATACAGTTTAAAAAAGTTTAAAAAATGCCCAATCGTTTTAAAATAAGGTATTAAAAGAGGAAAAAGATATGGCTGTTTGGAAACTTATTTGTACCTTTGCACCCCGAAAAGTGCGAGTATGCACTGAAAAAGCTGAAAATCAGTAAACAAAATATATAATAATTAAAAATTAAACAAAAATGCCTACTATTCAACAGTTAGTTAGAAAAGGAAGACAGGTTTTGGTTGAGAAAAGTAAGTCTCCCGCATTGGACTCTTGTCCTCAGCGTCGTGGCGTATGCGTGAGAGTTTACACTACTACTCCTAAGAAGCCTAATTCCGCAATGCGTAAGGTAGCGCGTGTGCGCTTGACAAATCAGAAAGAGGTGAACTCTTACATTCCGGGTGAAGGCCACAACTTGCAGGAGCACTCAATCGTGTTGGTTCGTGGTGGTCGTGTGAAAGACCTTCCGGGTGTACGTTATCACATTGTTCGTGGTACATTGGATACTGCAGGTGTTGCAGGTCGTACACAACGTCGTTCTAAGTATGGTGCTAAGCGTCCAAAACCAGGACAGGCAGCAGCTCCAGTAAAAGGTAAGAAGAAGTAATTAAATCCTTCTTAAACAACAAGAAAACATTTATTAATTTTCGTTTTGGTTTGTTGGAATTAGCTATATAGGTTGAGTAAATGCTTCAGAGGAAGCGTTGAAGAAGACAAAAATGCAGCCCAAACAAAACATTATTTTTTAAACTAATGAGAAAAGCAAAACCAAAAAAACGTGTGGTTCTTCCTGATCCCGTGTTTAATGATCAGAAGGTTTCTAAGTTTGTGAACCACTTGATGTTCGACGGTAAGAAAAATACCTCTTATGAGATTTTCTATGCCGCTCTTGAAGTAGTAAAAACAAAACTCCCCAATGAAGAAAAGTCTTCTTTGGAAATCTGGAAAAAGGCTCTTGATAACATTACTCCTCAGGTAGAGGTTAAGTCTCGTCGTATCGGTGGTGCAACTTTCCAGGTGCCTACTGAAATTCGTCCTGACCGTAAGGAGTCTATCTCCATGAAGAATATGATTATCTTTGCTCGCAAGCGTGGTGGTAAGTCTATGGCTGACAAGTTGGCTGCTGAAATCATTGATGCATTCAATGAGCAGGGTGGTGCTTTCAAACGTAAGGAAGATATGCATCGTATGGCTGAAGCTAACCGTGCATTTGCTCACTTCAGATTCTAATCATTATTAATACGGTATTGGAAAAATGGCAAAGCAAGACTTACTTTTGACCCGTAACATCGGTATCATGGCTCACATCGATGCCGGTAAGACCACAACTTCTGAGCGTATCTTGTTCTACACAGGTTTGACTCACAAGATTGGTGAAACTCACGATGGTACAGCTACCATGGACTGGATGGCTCAGGAGCAGGAACGTGGTATTACTATTACTTCTGCTGCTACTACCACTCGTTGGAACTATGACAATAAGACATACAAGATTAACTTGATTGACACTCCGGGACACGTTGACTTTACTGCTGAGGTAGAGCGTTCACTCCGTGTATTGGATGGTGCTGTCGCTACATATTGTGCTGTAGGTGGTGTAGAACCCCAGTCAGAAACTGTATGGCGTCAAGCTGACAAGTATAATGTTCCTCGTATCGGTTATGTAAACAAGATGGACCGTTCTGGTGCAGACTTCTATGAAGTGGTTCGTCAGATGAAAGAGGTTCTCGGTGCAAATCCTTGTCCTATCTGTATTCCTATTGGTGCAGAGGAAAACTTCAAGGGTATCGTTGACCTTATCAAGATGAAGGCTATCTTGTGGCATGATGAGACCATGGGTGCTGACTATGATGTGGAGGATATTCCCGCTGAATTGGTTGACGAAGCTACTGAATGGAGAGAGAAAATGCTCGAGAAGGTTGCAGAGTACGATGATGAGTTGATGGAGAAGTTCTTTGATGATCCTTCAACAATCTCTAATGAGGAGGTTATGCGTGCTCTCCGTGCAGCTACCTTGAAGATGGATATCGTGCCTATGTTGTGCGGTTCTTCATTCAAGAATAAGGGTGTACAGACTTTGCTTGATTATGTATGCGCTTTCTTGCCTTCTCCTCTGGATACTCCCGCTATCGAGGGTATTAATCCTGAGACAGGTGAGGCTGACAGCCGTATGCCGAGCGAAGAAGAGAAGACTTCGGCTCTTGCATTTAAGATCGCTACTGACCCCTATGTAGGTCGTCTGACATTCTTCCGTGTATATTCAGGTAAGGTTGAGGCTGGTTCATACATCTACAATACTCGTTCAGAGAAGAAAGAGCGTGTATCTCGCTTGTTCCAGATGCACTCTAACCACCAGAATCCTGTAGAAGTTATTGCTGCTGGTGATATTGGTGCTGGTGTAGGTTTCAAAGATATCCGTACTGGTGATACTTTGTGTGACGAAACAGCTCCTATCGTTCTTGAGTCTATGGACTTCCCCGATCCCGTTATCGGTATCGCTGTAGAGCCCAAAACTCAGAAGGATATGGAAAAACTTGCTAACGGTTTGGCTAAGTTGGCTGAAGAAGACCCCACATTTACTGTGAAGACTGACGAGCAGAGCGGTCAGACTGTAATCTCTGGTATGGGTGAGCTTCACTTGGATATCATTATCGACCGTCTGAAACGTGAGTTCAAGGTTGAATGTAACCAAGGTAAACCTCAGGTTAACTATAAGGAAACTATTACCAAGACTGTTAACCTCCGTGAAGTTTATAAGAAGCAGTCTGGTGGTCGCGGTAAGTTTGCTGATATCATCGTAAACGTTGGTCCCGTTGATGAAGACTTTAAGGAAGGCGGATTGCAGTTCGTAAACGAAGTTACTGGTGGTAACATTCCTAAGGAATTCATTCCTGCTGTACAGAAGGGCTTCCAGTCAGCAATGAAGAACGGTATCCTTGCAGGTTTCCCCTTGGATTCATTGAAGGTTACTTTGTTGGATGGTTCATTCCACCCCGTTGACTCTGACCAGTTGTCATTCGAAATTTGCGCTATCCAGGCTTATAAGAACGCATGCGCTCAGGCTGGTCCCGCACTTTGTGAGCCTATGATGAAGTTGGAAGTTGTTACTCCCGAGGAAAACATGGGTGATGTAATCGGTGACTTGAACAAGCGTCGTGGTCAGGTAGAGGGTATGGAGTCAAGCCGTTCAGGTGCTCGTATCGTGAAGGCTACTGTACCTTTGGCAGAGATGTTCGGTTATGTAACAGCATTGCGTACTATCACTTCTGGTCGTGCAACTTCTTCAATGACTTACGATCATCACGCACAAGTATCAAATTCTATTGCGAAAGCTGTGCTTGAAGAGTGCAAGGGTCGTGTAGATTTGATTAAATAATAAAACAAAACCGGAAGGTGGAGCGGATTAGCGAATGACTCTTAATCCGTTCCCCTCTTCCTCTTTTAATTCACTATAATAATTAAACAAAAGTAATGAGACAAAAAATTAGAATTAAACTGAAATCCTACGATCACAACTTGGTGGACAAGTCTGCTGAGAAGATTGTAAAGACAGTGAAGGCTACAGGTGCTATCGTAAGCGGTCCTATTCCTCTTCCTACACACAAGCGTATCTTTACTGTAAACCGTTCAACTTTCGTAAACAAGAAGTCTCGTGAACAGTTCGAGCTTTCTTCTTACAAGAGATTGATTGATATTTATAGCTCTACAGCCAAGACAGTTGATGCCTTGATGAAGCTGGAGTTGCCGAGCGGTGTAGAAGTAGAAATTAAAGTTTAAGAATTGAATTATTTAAAAATTAACTGAAATGCCAGGATTATTAGGAAAAAAAATCGGAATGACATCCGTTTTCAGTGCCGATGGTAAGAATGTTCCATGCACTGTTATCGAAGTAGGTCCTTGTGTAGTTACTCAGATTAAAAGTGTTGAGAAGGATGGCTATGCTGCCGTTCAGCTCGGTTTCCAAGAGGCTAAGGAAAAGAATACAACTAAGCCTATGATGGGACACTTCAAGAAAGCTGGTGTAACTCCGAAGAGACACTTGGCCGAGTTCAAAGGTTTTGAAGGTGAGTTAAACTTGGGTGATACCCTCACTGTAGAGTTGTTCAATGATGCATCTTTCGTTGATGTTGTTGGAACTTCTAAAGGTAAAGGCTTCCAGGGTGTAGTAAAAAGACATGGCTTTGGTGGTGTAGGTCAGACTACTCACGGTCAGCACAACCGTGCTCGTAAGCCGGGTTCTATCGGTGCATGTTCTTATCCCGCTAAGGTGTTCAAGGGTATGCGCATGGGTGGCCAAATGGGTGGCGACCGCGTGACTACACACAACTTGCAAGTATTAAAAGTAATTCCTGAACACAATATCCTTATGATTAAGGGTTCTGTTCCAGGTTGCAAAGGTTCAATCGTAATAATTGAGAAATAATGGAAGTTAACGTATTAAATATTAAAGGTGAAGACACCGGAAGAAAGGTTACGTTGAACGAATCTATCTTCGGCATTGAGCCTAACGATCACGCTATTTATTTGGACGTAAAGCAATTTATGGCCAATCAGCGTCAAGGTACTCATAAGTCAAAGGAAAGAAGCGAAGTTAGTGGTTCTACTCGCAAGTTGGGTCGTCAGAAAGGTGGCGGCGGTGCTCGTCGTGGTGACATCAACTCTCCTGTATTGGTTGGTGGTGGTCGCGTGTTCGGTCCTCAGCCCCGCGATTATGGCTTTAAGTTGAACAAGAAAGTGAAGACTTTGGCACGTCGTTCTGCCCTTTCTTATAAGGCTCAGGAAAATGCTATTGTTGTAGTTGAAGATTTCACTTTTGAGGCTCCTAAGACTAAAGATTTTGTAAATTTTGCTAAAAATCTTAAAGTTTCAGACAAGAAAGTACTCGTTGTTTTGCCAGATGCAAATAAAAATGTATTTTTGTCTGCTCGTAATGTAGAACGTGCAAATGTTGCATTGGCGGCTTCGTTGAATACTTACTCAGTATTGAACGCAGGCGTTCTTGTTGTGACTGAAAGCTCGTTGAAAGTTATTGATAACATTTTAACAAAGAAGGAGGCTTAAAAAATGGCATATATTGTAAAACCATTGATTACAGAGAAAATGAACGCAATTTCCGAAAAGAGCAATCGTTTCGGATTTATCGTGCGTCCTGAGGCTAATAAGCTTCAGATTAAAGCTGAAGTTGAAGCTTTGTATAATGTTACAGTAGTTGATGTGAATACCATGCGTTATGATGGTAAGAACAAGAGCCGCTACACTAAAGCCGGTCTTCTTCAGGGTCGCACTAATGCTTACAAGAAGGCTATCGTGACTGTGAAGGAAGGCGATACTATTGATTTCTATAGCAATATTTAAATAAAAGATGGCAGTACGTAAATTTAAGCCCACAACACCGGGGCAAAGACACAAGATTATTGGTACTTTTGAGGAGATTACTGCATCGGTACCAGAAAAGTCTCTTGTATACGGTAAAAAATCAACGGGTGGCCGTAACAATGTAGGTAAGATGACTATGCGCTACATTGGTGGTGGCCATAAGAGAAAATTCCGTTTGATCGATTTCAAGAGAAATAAAGACGGTGTTCCAGCAGTTGTTAAGACAATTGAGTATGATCCAAACCGTTCGGCTCGTATCGCTCTGTTGTATTACGCTGATGGAGAGAAAAGATATATTATTGCTCCTAATGGATTGCAAGTTGGTAGCACTTTGATGTCTGGACCGAATGCGGCGCCTGAGATTGGTAACGCACTTCCTTTGCAGAACATCCCCGTGGGTACGGTGATTCACAACATCGAACTCCGTCCTGGACAAGGTGCTGCTTTGGTTAGATCAGCAGGTAATTTTGCTCAATTGACTTCACGTGAAGGTGCATACTGTGTGATTAAGTTGCCTTCAGGAGAAGTTAGACAGATTCTCAGCGCTTGCAAGGCTACTATTGGTAGCGTTGGTAACTCAGACCATGCATTGGAAAGCTCTGGTAAGGCAGGTCGCTCTCGTTGGTTGGGTCGTCGTCCTCACAACCGTGGTGTTGTTATGAACCCCGTGGATCACCCGATGGGTGGTGGTGAAGGTCGCCAGTCAGGAGGTCATCCTCGTTCACGTAAGGGCTTGTATGCTAAGGGCTTGAAGACAAGACGTCCTAAGAAACAGTCTAATAAGTATATTATTGAGAGATGTAATAAGTAATAACGGTTAATTGAGTAAATTATGAGTCGTTCTTTAAAAAAGGGTCCGTACATTAACGTAAAGCTTGAGAATAAGGTTCTTGCTATGAATGAAAGCGGCAAGAAGACTGTAGTCAAGACATGGGCCAGAGCTTCAATGATCTCTCCGGATTTCGTGGGACATACAATTGCAGTTCATAACGGAAATAAATTTATTCCTGTTTATGTTACAGAAAACATGGTAGGACACAAGTTGGGTGAATTTGCTCCCACTCGTACATTCCGTGGTCATGCTGGTAACAAGAAAAAATAAGCAGGTCGCATAGAATAAAAAAGTAATAATATATGGGAAAAAGAAAAGCTATCGCAGCTAATGCACGTAAAGAGGCATTGAAGACTGTGTATTTCGCAAAATTGCGCAATGTCCCGACTTCTCCGCGAAAGATGCGTTTGGTGGTTGATATGATCCGCGGTATGGAGGTAAACAGAGCGCTGGGCGTATTGAAGTTCTCTTCTAAAGAGGCTTCTGCAAGAGTTGAGAAGCTGTTGCGCTCGGCTATTGCTAACTGGGAACAGAAGAATGAACGTAAGGCAGAAAGCGGCGAACTCTATGTAACAGAGGTGTTTGTTGATTGTGGTGCTACACTCAAGAGAATGAGACCTGCACCCCAAGGTAGAGGTTACAGAATTCGCAAACGCTCTAATCATGTGACTTTGTACGTTGGTTCTAAGAATACTAATGATAATCAAAATTAAGAGTAGTAATGGGACAAAAAGTTAATCCGATAAGTAACCGTCTGGGTATCGTCAGAGGATGGGATTCTAACTGGTACGGTGGTAAGAATTTTGGAGATGCTCTCTTGGAAGATAGCAAGATCCGTAAATACTTGAATGCACGTTTGGCTAAGGCCAGTGTTTCAAGAATTGTTATCGAACGTACCTTGAAACTCGTGACAATTACAGTTTGTACTGCTCGTCCGGGTATTATCATTGGTAAAGGTGGTCAGGAAGTTGACAAGTTGAAGGAAGAGTTGAAGAAGATCACCGATAAGGACATTCAAATCAATATCTTTGAAGTTAAGCGTCCTGAACTTGATGCTGTAATCGTTGCCAACAATATCGCTCGCCAGGTAGAAGGTAAGATTGCATATCGTCGTGCCATCAAGATGGCTATTGCCAATACAATGCGCATGGGTGCTGAAGGTATCAAGATTCAGATCTCTGGTCGTTTGAATGGTGCAGAAATGGCTCGTTCTGAAATGTATAAGGAAGGACGTACACCGTTGCACACTTTCAGAGCTGATATTGATTACTGCCATGCAGAAGCTTTGACAAAGGTTGGTCTGTTGGGTATTAAGGTTTGGATTTGCCGTGGAGAAGTTTTCGGCAAGAAGGACTTGGCTCCAAACTTTACTCAAGCTAAGGACAACGGTCGTGGTAATGGCGGTAACGGCGGTAAGAACTTCAAGAGAAAGAAAAACAATCGTTAACTAATTGAAAGTTAAGAAGAATTATGTTACAACCTAAAAGAGTAAAATATAGAAGACCGCAAAAAGGTTCTAGCAAAGGTAATGCTCAGAGAGGTAACCAATTGGCTTTCGGTTCTTTCGGTATCAAGTCTTTGCAGACTAAATGGATTACCGGCCGTCAGATTGAAGCTGCCCGTATCGCGGTAACACGTTACATGCAGCGTGAAGGTCAAATTTGGATTCGCATATTTCCGGACAAACCTATTACTAAGAAACCCGCTGACGTACGTATGGGTAAGGGTAAGGGTAGTCCTGAAGGATTCGTATTCCCCATCACTCCGGGTCGAATCATTTTCGAAGTAGAAGGTGTTCCTTATGAAGTGGCAAAAGAAGCTTTGCGCTTGGCTGCTCAGAAGCTCCCTGTTACTACTAAGTTTATTGTGAGACGTGATTACGATGTTCAAAATCAAAATGCATAATTATGAAGATTGCAGAGATTAGAGAAATAGCAACTAATGAGTTGGCTGAAAGAATCGAAACAGAAGTAGCTAACTATAATCAGATGGTTTTGAATCATGCGGTTTCACCGTTGGAGAATTCTGCTCAGATTAAGGAGCAGCGTAGAACCATCGCTCGTATGAAGACTGAATTGCGTCAGAGAGAACTTAACAAATAAAATGGTCTTTTGATGGAAGCTAGAAATTTAAGAAAAGAAAGAACGGGTGTAGTTGTTAGCAATAAGATGGATAAGACCATTACAGTTGCTGCTAAGTTCAAGGAAAAACACCCTATTTATGGTAAGTTCGTTAGCAAGACGAAGAAATACCATGCTCACGATGAAAAGCAGGAGTGCAACCTGGGTGATACTGTACGTATCATGGAGACTCGTCCTTTGAGCAGAACTAAGAGATGGAGATTAGTAGAAATAATCGAAAGAGCTAAGTAATTATGATACAAGCAGAATCTAGACTTACAGTATGTGATAACAGTGGTGCTAAAGAAGCTCTGTGTATCCGCGTTTTGGGTGGTACTCGCAGACGTTATGCCTCTGTTGGTGATGTTATTGTGGTTTCAGTGAAGAGTGTAATCCCTTCAAGTGATATCAAAAAGGGTGCAGTATCTAAGGCTTTGATTGTACGTACCAAGAAGGAAATCCGTCGTGCTGACGGTTCTTATATCCGTTTTGATGACAACGCTTGTGTTCTTTTGAACAATGCTGGTGAAATCCGCGGAAGCCGTATCTTTGGTCCCGTAGCGAGAGAGCTTCGTGCTGCTAATATGAAGGTTGTCTCATTGGCACCTGAAGTACTTTAATTTTGTAAAAGAATTCAAGTAATGAGTAAGTTACATATTAAGAAAGGCGATACCGTTTACGTTAACTCTGGTGAAGACAAGGGTAAAACAGGTACCGTATTGAAAGTTCTCGTGAAAGAGAACCGTGCCGTTGTTGAAGGTGTCAACATGGTTTCTAAGCACACAAAACCAAGTGCAAAGAATCCTCAAGGCGGTATTGTGAAAATGGAGGCTCCTATTCACATTTCTAACTTGAATGTTGTTGATCCTAAAACTGGAAAGGCCACTCGTATCGGACGAAAAATGAGTTCAGAAGGAACTTTAGTGCGTTATTCTAAAAAATCAGGAGAGGAGATTAAGTAATGAGTAATACTGCAAGTCTTAAGAAAGAATATGCAGAGCGCATCGCTCCTGCATTGAAGGAGAAGTTCCAATATACTTCAAGCATGCAGGTACCTGTCCTCAAGAAGATTGTTATCAATCAGGGATTGGGTATGGCTGTTGCTGATAAGAAGATTATTGATGTAGCAATCAATGAGCTTACAACGATTACAGGTCAGAAGGCTGTTGCCACTATTTCTCGTAAGGACGTTGCCAACTTCAAGTTGCGTAAGAAGATGCCTATCGGTGTTATGGTGACATTGCGTCGTGAGAGAATGTATGAGTTCTTGGAAAAGCTCGTTCGTATCGCATTGCCTCGTATCCGCGACTTCAAGGGTATTGAGAGCAAGTTGGATGGTCGTGGTAACTATACATTGGGTATTCAGGAACAGATTATCTTCCCTGAAATCAATATTGATAGCATCACTCGCATCTTGGGTATGAACATAACCTTCGTGACTACAGCTAAAACAGATGAGGAAGGCTATGCTTTGTTGAAAGAGTTTGGCTTGCCTTTTAAAAACGCTAAAAAAGACTAATTAGAGTATGGCAAAAGAATCAATGAAGGCTCGTGAAGTAAAAAGAGCCAAACTTGTAGCCAAGTATGCTGAGAAGCGTGCTGCGTTGAAGAAGATTGTAAATACTGGTGACCCTGTAGAAGCATATGAGGCTGCTCAGAAGTTGCAGGATCTTCCTAAGAACGCAAATCCTATCCGTTTGCATAACCGTTGTAAAATCACTGGTCGTCCCAAAGGATATATCCGTCAGTTCGGAATCTCTCGTATTCAATTCCGTGAGATGGCATCTAATGGTTTGATTCCCGGTGTTAAGAAAGCCAGCTGGTAATTTTTATTGTTAAATATTGTCAGGATAGTCCTGATTAATTTAATTTTTATTTATATGACAGATCCAATAGCAGATTATTTGACGAGGTTGAGAAATGCAATCAGTGCTAAGCACCGTGTTGTTGAAGTTCCTGCCTCTAACCTCAAGAAGGAAATCACTAAGATTCTTTTTGAGAAGGGTTACATCTTGAACTATAAGTTCATTGAGGATGGACCTCAGGGTACTATCAAAGTTGCTTTGAAGTACGATGCAGTTAACAAAGTGAATGCAATCAAGAATTTGCAGCGAGTATCCACTCCGGGTATGCGTAAATATACCGGTTATAAGGATATGCCGAGAGTGATTAATGGATTAGGTATTGCTATTATATCTACATCCAAAGGTGTGATGACAAATAAAGAAGCTGCCGAACTTAAGATTGGTGGTGAGGTTCTTTGCTATGTATATTAATAGGAGGATTCAAGTATGTCAAGAATAGGAAAATTGCCCATTAGTATTCCTGCTGGTGTTACAGTAAGCCAGAAGGACAATGTAGTGACTGTAAAAGGACCTAAAGGTGAGTTGAATCAGTTCGTTGACCCCTCAATCGTTATGACAGTTGAGGACGGTTGCATTACTTTCACTTTGAATGAAGAGAACACTGAAGTTGATTTGAAGCAGCAGCATGCATTCCATGGTTTGTACCGTTCATTGGTAAACAATATGGTTGTTGGTGTTTCTGAGGGATATAAAAAAGAACTCGAATTGGTTGGTGTTGGTTACCGTGTTTCTAATCAGGGTAACTTGATTGAATTCTCATTGGGATTCTCTCACAGCATATTCCTTCAGCTCCCTGCTGAAATTAAAGTAGAGACCAAGTCTGAGAGAAATAAGAACCCTCTGGTTATTTTGGAATCATGCGACAAGCAGCTGCTTGGTTTGGTTTGTGCCAAGATTCGTTCTTTCCGTAAGCCCGAACCTTACAAGGGTAAAGGTATTAAGTTCGTCGGTGAAGAGATTCGCAGAAAGTCTGGTAAGTCAGCTGGTGCTAAGTAAATCTTATAAAATTGTATTATCATGACAACAAAAATAGAAAGACGCTTAAAGATCAAATTTAGAGTTCGGAATAGAATTTCTGGAACAGCTGAACGTCCACGTATGAGTGTGTTCAGAAGCAACAAGCAGATTTACGTGCAGGTAATTGATGATTTGTCTGGCAAGACATTGGCCGCTGCTTCTTCATTGGGTATGGAGACTATGCCTAAGAAAGAACAGGCTGCTAAGGTTGGTGAGTTGATTGCCAAGAAAGCACAAGAAGCAGGTATTACGACTGTCGTTTTCGACCGTAATGGTTACTTGTATCATGGGAGAGTAAAAGAAGTGGCTGACGCTGCACGTAACGGTGGACTTAAATTTTAATCGATATGGCAATTAATAAAGTTAAAATATCAAGCGATGTAGAGTTGAAGGACAGATTGGTGGCCATCAATCGTGTTACTAAGGTAACTAAGGGTGGTCGTACCTTCACATTCTCTGCGATTGTCGTTGTTGGTAACGAGAACGGTATCATTGGCTGGGGTCTTGGTAAAGCAGGTGAAGTAACAGCTGCTATTGCCAAGGGTGTAGAAGCTGCTAAGAAGAACCTTGTGAAGGTACCTGTATTGAAGGGTACTGTTCCTCATGAGCAGGCTGCTAAGTTCGGTGGTGCTGAGGTATTCATCAAACCTGCTTCTCACGGTACAGGAGTAGTTGCCGGTGGTGCTATGCGTGCCGTATTGGAAAGTGTTGGTATTACTGACGTTTTGGCTAAGTCTAAGGGTTCTTCTAACCCTCACAACTTGGTGAAGGCTACTATCAATGCATTGGCAGAAATGCGTGATGCCCGTATGGTTGCTCAGAACAGAGGTGTAAGTATGGAAAAAGTGTTTAGAGGTTAAGGAGGTTTATTTATGTCAACTATAAAGATTAAACAGGTTAAGAGTAGAATTGGTGCTCCCGCTGATCAGAAGCGTACATTGGATGCACTGGGTCTTAAGAAGTTGAACCGCGTTGTTGAACACGAAGAGACTCCTTCAATTCTCGGTATGGTAGCAAAGGTTAAGCATCTGGTTGCCATTGTAAAGTAAGGTATTGTTAATTCTATAAAAGTAATAACAAGATGAAATTAAATAATTTACAGCCTGCTGCAGGTTCTACTAAGACAAGAAAGAGAATTGGACGTGGTCCGGGTTCTGGTTTGGGTGGAACTTCTACACGCGGTCATAAGGGTGCTAAATCAAGATCTGGTTATAAGACAAAAATTGGTTTCGAAGGTGGTCAGATGCCGCTTCAGCGTCGTGTACCGAAGTTTGGTTTCAAGAACATCAATCGAGTGGAGTATAAAGCTATTAACTTGAGCACAATTCAAACTTTGGCTGAAGCTAAGGGACTTGAAAAGGTTGCAGTTGCAGATTTGGTAGCTGCTGGCTTTATTTCTTCAAACCAGCTTGTTAAGATTTTGGGTAACGGTAACTTGACAATCAAGCTTGAAGTAGAGGCTCATGCTTTCTCACAGAGTGCGGTTGCAGCTATCGAGGCCGTAGGTGGTAATGCAGTAAAACTCTGATTCAATGAAATCTATTGAAACATTAAAGAATATATGGAAAATTGAGGATCTTAGAACTCGTATCCTCATAACCGTAGGCTTTGTTGCTCTCTATCGTTTTGGTTCATATGTGGTTCTTCCGGGTATTGATGCCAATATGTTGTCAAGATTGCACGAGCAGACGGGTGAAGGTCTTATGGCCTTGTTGAATATGTTCTCAGGTGGTGCATTTTCTAATGCCTCAATCTTCGCGTTAGGTATCATGCCTTATATTTCTGCATCCATTGTGATTCAGTTGTTGGCAATTGCTGTTCCTTATTTTCAGAAATTGCAGCGTGAAGGTGAAAGCGGTAGAAGAAAGATAAACCAGTACACACGCTATTTGACTATTTTTATTTTAGTGTTCCAGGCTCCCGCTTATTTGGTGAACCTCAAAATGACTGCTGGTCAGGCACTGAATGCTTCAGTAGATTGGACTGTGTTTATGATTACTTCTACCATCATTTTGGCAGCAGGAAGTATGTTTATTCTTTGGCTCGGTGAGCGTATTACAGACAAAGGTATCGGTAATGGTGTATCCATGATCATCATGGTGGGTATCATTGCCCGTCTTCCTCAGTCTTTCATACAGGAACTGACAACAAGACTTGTTTCTCCTGGTGCTGGAGGTGTGGTAATGTTCTTAGTTGAAATGGTTGTCCTTTTGTTTGTTATTGCAGCTGCTATTATGCTTGTACAAGGTGTTCGTAAAATTCCTGTACAGTATGCCAAGCAGACTGCTGGTGGCAGACAGATTGGTGGTGCAAGACAGTATATTCCTTTAAAAGTGAATGCTGCCAATGTGATGCCTATTATCTTTGCACAGGCAATTATGTTCATTCCTATCACCCTTATCGGTTTTTCAGCAAACATTGATGAGGCAAGTGGTTTTGTACGTGCATTGATGGATCATACAAGTTTCTGGTATAACCTGATTTTCTTTGTATTGATTTTGGTATTCACTTACTTTTATACTGCTATTACTATCAATCCCACTCAGATGGCGGAAGATATGAAGCGCAATAATGGCTTCATTCCTGGAGTTAAGCCTGGAAAGAATACTGCTGAGTATATCGATACAGTGATGTCTCGCATAACTTTGCCTGGTTCAATTTTCTTGGGTCTTATTGCCATTTTACCTGCATTTGCAGGTTTGTTTGGAGTGCAGCCTGAGTTTGCTCAGTTCTTTGGTGGAACTTCTTTGATTATCCTTGTTGGTGTTGTATTGGATACTATCCAGCAAATCGAGAGTCATTTGTTCATGAGACATTATGATGGTTTCTTGAGCTCAGGAAGAATCAGAGGACGTTCAGGCGTTGCTGCTTATTAATGGTAATATCAAAGTGATGATATTTCTTAAAACAGAAGATGAGATAGAGTTACTTCGCCAAAGTAATCTCCTTGTGGGGAGAACTTTGGCGGAAGTAGCCAAGCTGATAAAGCCGGGTGTGACTACTGCAGAACTTGACCGCGTAGCTGAAGAGTTCATTCGTGATAACGGTGCAGTACCGACCTTCAAGGGGTTTCCCAATCCGAATGGTGCTCCTTTCCCTGCAACCTTGTGTACTTCGGTAAACGAACAGGTGGTTCATGGAATTCCGGGTGACCGTTCTTTGCGCGATGGTGATATCATTTCTGTGGATTGCGGTGTTCTGTTGAATGGCTTTTGTGGAGATTCTGCCTATACATTTTGTGTCGGTGAGGTCTCGCCAGAAGTAATGCAACTATTGAAGGTGACCAAACAAGCTTTGTATCTTGGAATCCAGAATGCTGTTCATAGTAAACGTTTAGGTGATATCGGTTATGCAGTTCAGCAGTCATGCGAATCAGCCGGTTATGGTGTTGTCCGCGAATTTGTTGGACACGGAATAGGCAAAGAAATGCATGAAGATCCACAGGTTCCTAATTACGGACGCCGAGGTACTGGTTCGCTGTTGAAAAATGGAATGTGCTTGGCCATTGAGCCGATGATTACTCTGGGTAATCGTCAGATTTATCTCGAAAAGGATGGATGGTCAGTAAGTACCCGCGATGGAAAGTGTGCTGCTCATTTTGAACATACGGTAGCTGTCCGTCAAGGTAAGGCAGATATCTTGTCTTCGTTTGAGTTTATAGAAGAAGTATTAGGTGATAAAGCAATTTAATAGGTATGGCAAAACAGTCTGCAATAGAACAAGATGGAGTAATTGTTGAAGCATTGTCGAATGCAATGTTTCGCGTAGAGTTGGAAAACGGACATGAAATTACAGGGCATATCTCAGGCAAGATGAGAATGCATTACATTAAAATATTACCGGGTGATAAAGTGCGTGTGGAGATGTCTCCTTACGATTTGTCCAAAGGTAGAATTGTATTCAGATATAAATAATAGAATTAGATATGAAAGTAAGAGCATCATTAAAAAAACGTACGCCGGATTGCAAAATCGTTAGACGTAATGGCCGTTTGTATGTGATTAACAAAAAAAATCCTAAGTACAAGTTGCGTCAAGGATAATTTTAGTAATTTTGCAAAAAAAATAACTTAGTATATGGCTATAAGAATTGTTGGTGTAGATTTGCCTCAGAATAAGAGAGGCGAAATCGCTTTGACCTACATTTATGGTATAGGTCGCAGTAGCTCAGCGAAAATCTTGGATAAGGCAGGTATTGATAGAGATATCAAGGTAAAGGACTGGACAGATGACCAGGCTGCTAAGATCCGTGAGATTATCGGTGCAGAGTTCAAGGTGGAGGGTGACCTTCGCTCAGAAATCCAGTTGAACATCAAGCGCTTGATGGATATCGGTTGCTATCGTGGTGTTCGTCATCGTATTGGTTTGCCCGTTCGTGGACAGAGTACCAAGAACAATGCCCGTACACGTAAGGGTAGAAAGAAAACCGTTGCAAATAAGAAAAAAGCTACTAAATAATAATCGTTAGATATGGCAAAAAAAACAGTCGCAGCTAAGAAAAGAAATGTGAAGGTTGATGCTAATGGACAGTTGCATGTTCATTCTTCATTCAACAACATTATCGTTTCTCTCGCAAACAGCGAAGGTCAGGTTATTTCTTGGTCTTCAGCAGGTAAAATGGGATTTAGAGGTTCTAAGAAGAACACTCCGTATGCAGCACAGATGGCAGCGCAGGATTGCGCCAAGGTGGCATATGATCTCGGCCTTAGAAAGGTAAAGGCATACGTTAAGGGTCCCGGTAACGGACGTGAGTCTGCTATCAGAACAATTCATGGAGCCGGTATCGAGGTTGTAGAAATCATCGATGTTACTCCACTTCCTCACAACGGTTGTCGTCCTCCTAAGAGAAGAAGAGTATAATAGCTAACCAAGAATTAACAACAGAGATTCTCCTTATTTGTTCTTTAGATTGTATGTTCTTTTTCTACAGTCTCGGATGCAACAATTAATAGGAAGTGTCTCAGAAACAATTAAAACTTAAAAAGTAAAATGGCAAGATATACTGGACCAAAATCAAGAATTGCCCGTAAATTCGGTGAGGCAATTTTCGGACCTGATAAGGTATTGGCAAAAAGAAACTATCCTCCCGGACAGCATGGTAATAACAGAAGAAAGAAAACTTCTGAGTATGGTGTCATGTTGGCTGAGAAGCAGAAGGCTAAGTACACATACGGTGTATTGGAAAAACAGTTCCGTAACATGTTTGAGAAGGCTGCAAGTGCCAATGGTATTACTGGTGAAATCCTGTTGCAGAAGCTCGAAGCTCGTTTGGACAATGTTGTATTCCGTTTAGGTATTGCTCCTACTCGTTCTGCAGCTCGTCAGTTGGTAAGTCACAAACACATCGTTGTTGACGGTCAGGTAGTGAACATTCCTTCTTATTCAGTAAAGCCTGGTCAGATTGTTGGTGTTCGTGAGAAGTCTAAGTCTTTGGAAGTAATCGCAAACTCATTGGCTGGTTTCAACCACAGCAAGTATCCTTGGATGGAGTGGGATGATGCAGCTAAGGCAGGTAAGTTGTTGCACCTTCCTGAAAGAGCAGATATTCCAGAGAATATCAAAGAGCAATTGATCGTTGAGTTGTATTCTAAATAATAATTGATTCATGGCGATATTAGCATTTCAAAAACCTGAGAAAGTGATTATGTTGGAGGCGGATTCAAAACATGGTAAGTTTGAATTCCGTCCGTTAGAGCCCGGTTTTGGTATTACTATTGGTAATGCTTTGCGCCGTATCTTGCTTTCTTCATTGGAGGGCTTCGCTATCAATACAGTTCGTATTGAGGGTGTTGAGCATGAGTTTTCTGCAGTTCCCGGAGTCAAGGAAGATGTGACAAACATCATCTTGAATCTGAAGCAAGTTCGCTTTAGAAAAACTGTTGATGAGTACAGTCTTGAGACTATCAAGATTGAGGTAGCCAACACCAGTGAGTTCAAGGCAGGTGATATAGCCAGGTATTTGAATGGATTTGAAGTGTTAAATCCTGAATTGGTTATTTGTCATTTGGATCCTAAGGCAACGATGAAGATTGATTTGACCCTCAATAAGGGACGTGGCTATGTAACTTCCGAAGAAAATCGTGAGTTCTGCTATGACCTCAATGTGATTCCGGTCGATTCAATTTACACTCCGATTCGTAATGTCAAGTATCAGATAGACAACTATCGTGTTGAGCAGAAGACTGACTTCGAGAAGTTGTTGCTTGAGATTACTACGGACGGTTCCATTCATCCGAAGGATGCGCTGAAGGAGGCTGCCAAGATTTTGATTTATCACTTCATGCTGTTCTCTGACGAGAAGATCACGTTGGAAAATTCAGAATTGGATGGCAACGAAGAATTTGATGAAGAGGTATTGCACATGCGTCAGTTGCTTAAGACTAAGCTTGTTGACATGAACCTCTCTGTACGTGCCCTCAACTGTTTGAAGGCTGCCGATGTAGAAACTCTCGGTGATTTGGTACAGTTCAATAAGACTGACCTCCTGAAGTTCCGTAACTTTGGTAAGAAATCGCTCACTGAGCTTGATGATTTGCTCGCGAGTCTGAATCTTACGTTTGGAACAGATATTTCAAGATATAAATTAGATAAAGAGTAAAAAATGAGACATAATAAGAAATTCAATCATTTGGGTCGTACTGCCTCTCACAGAAGTGCAATGTTGGCAAACATGGCATGTTCTTTGATCAAGCACAAAAGAATCACTACGACTCTTGCCAAAGCTAAGGCTTTGAAGAAGTATGTTGAGCCTTTGTTGACTAAGGCTAAGAACGATACAACCAACTCACGTCGTGTTGTATTCAGCAACTTGCAGGACAAGTATGCAGTAACAGAATTGTTCAAGGAAATCTCTGTGAAGATTGCTGACCGTCCCGGTGGTTACACTCGTATCATCAAGACTGGTCACCGTCAGGGCGACAATGCCGAAATGTGCTTCATCGAACTTGTTGATTACGATGAAAACATGGCTAAGGAGAAGACAGCTAAGAAGGCTACTCGTACCCGTCGTTCTAAGAAGAGCACTGCTGCCGCTGAGCCTGTTGCTCCCGTAGTAGAAGAGACAGCTCAGGTAGAAGAAGCTCCCAAGGCTGAATAATCGTAGAAACGATATATGATAGGAGAGGGGATGTCACAAATGTGACGTCCCCTTTTTTTGTTTTCTATTTTATTTTAATTGATTTAGCCTGTTTCTGTTATTCTGAACAATAAAAAGCATTCGTCGAATAACAACAATGTCAGTATTTTTGTCTATATTTGCGCAGTCTTTCAGAAAATTAATTGAATATAACAATATGGAAAAGAATTTCAAACCTGAAACCCTGTGTGTGCAGGGCGGATGGCAACCCAAAAAGGGTGAGCCGCGAGTACTTCCCATTTATCAGAGTACGACATTCAAGTATGAAACCAGCGAGCAGATGGCACGCCTATTCGACCTTGAGGACAGTGGTTATTTCTATACCCGTTTGCAGAATCCGACCAACGATGCCGTAGCTGCCAAGATTGCAGCTCTTGAAGGTGGTGTGGGCGCTATGCTTACTTCCAGCGGACAGGCTGCCAACTTCTACGCAATCTTCAATATCTGCCAGGCAGGCGACCATTTCGTATGTGCTTCGGCTATTTACGGTGGCACCTTCAACCTCTTTGCCGTAACGATGAAGAAGTTGGGTATCGAAGTCACTTTTGTCGATGTTGATGCCAGTGAAGAAGAGTTGAATGCCGCCTTCCGTCCCAACACCAAGGCCATGTTCGGTGAGACCATCTCCAACCCCAGTTGTGCCGTGTTGGACATCGAGAAGTTTGCCCGTGTAGCTCATCAGAACGGTGTGCCCCTTATTGTGGACAACACCTTTGCTACCCCCATCAACTGCCGTCCCTTCGAGTGGGGAGCCGATATCGTCACTCACTCTACCACCAAATACATGGACGGTCATGCCACTGCCGTGGGCGGTGTCATTGTCGATAGCGGCAATTTCGATTGGGAAGCCCATGCCGACAAGTTCCCTGGTCTGACTACTCCCGATGAGTCATACCATGGACTCACCTATACCAAGGCATTCGGTAAGGGTGCATATATGACCAAGGCCACAGCCCAACTGATGCGCGATCTCGGTTCTATCCAGTCTCCCCAGAATGCATTCTTGCTCAACCTCGGTTTGGAAACCCTCCACCTGCGTATGCCCCAGCACTGCCGCAATGCTCAGGCCGTAGCCGAGTGGCTCGAAGCCAACGACAAGGTCGCTTGGGTCAACTATTGTGGCTTGAAGGGCAACAAGTACTACGACCTTGCCCAGAAATATCTTCCCAATGGTTCGTGCGGAGTCATCGCTTTCGGGTTGAAAGGAACTCGTGAAGATGCCATCAAGTTCATGGACAGTCTGAAGTTGGCCTGCATCGTGACCCATGTAGCCGATGCACGCACCTGTGTACTCCATCCTGCCAGTCATACCCACCGTCAGCTTACCGAAGAGCAGCTCATCGAAGCAGGTGTAGCTCCCGACCTTATCCGTCTTTCTGTCGGTATCGAGCATGTCGAGGACATCATTGCCGATTTGCAGCAGGCGATGGGATAAACTTTACAAACAAAATCAAAACCCATTAATAACCTATTATTATGAACAGACATTCATTGAAACGGGCCTTTATGGCCTCGGCGGCAGCCTTCGTGCTTGGAAGCTGTGCACAGCCGAAAATGGAGAGTTATCTTTTCGCCTACTTCACCGGCAATGCCCCTGAAGAGGAACAGATTTGCTTCGCCTTGAGCGACGACGGTTACAACTACACCCTCTTGAACGATGGTGAACCCATCATCAAGTCGGCCGACATTGCCCGTAAGGGATGCGTACGCGACCCTCACATCCTTCGTGGAGAAGATGGCAAGACCTTCTACATGGTCGTTACCGACATGCGTAGCTGGGACGGATGGAGCAGCAACGACGGTCTTGTCCTCCTCAAGAGTAAGGACCTCATCAACTGGACCAGCTCAGCCATCGACTTCCCCGATACTTGGCCCGAGATGTTCGACCGCGACAAGTTGAACCAGGTTTGGGCTCCCCAGACCATCTACGACCCTGTAGCCAAGAAGTACATGGTTTACTATTCAATCGGTTGGAACGGAGACGTTCACCGTGAAGCCCGTCACAACGACGACCCCTCTGACGACCACAAGACCCACTACGTTATCTATTGTTCCTACGCCAACGAGGACTTCACCGAGCTCTCTAAGCCCGAAATCCTCTATGATCACGGAGCTAACACCATCGATGCCGACATCGTCTTCAACGAAGCCGACGGTCTCTACCACATGTTCTTCAAGACCGAAGGTGAAGGCAATGGTATCCAGCAGGCTACAGCCAAGACCCTCCGTGGCGAATGGACTGCCGAGCGCAAGTATCTCCAACAGACCAACGTAGCCGTAGAAGGTTCTGGTGTATTCAAACTCATCGACTCTGACGAGTGGATTCTCATGTACGACTGCTACGGTTCGGGTTACTACGAGTTCTGCAAGAGCAAGGATCTCCACAACTTTGAGAAGATTGCCCAGACCAAGACTCGCGGTATCTTTACCCCCCGTCACGGTACCACCATCACCATCACCCGTGAAGAGGCTGACCGTCTGCGCAAGCAGTGGCCCAACACTGAAGCCCGCAACCCGGTTATCGAAGGTTTCCGTGCCGACCCCGAAGTTCTCTACTCTAAGCAGACCGGCAAGTACTACATCTATCCCACTACCGACGGTACTCCCGGATGGGGCGGACATAAGTTCAACGTCTATTCTTCTGACGACCTCACCAACTGGAAGGACGAAGGTACCATCCTCGACCTCAAGACCGAGCAGGTTACATGGGCCAACGGCAATGCTTGGGCACCCTGTATTGAAGAGAAGCTGATTGATGGCAAGTACAAGTATTTCTTCTACTTCAGCGGTAATCCCGTTGCCGGAGGTGGCAAGCAGATTGGTGTAGCCGTTGCCGACCATCCCACAGGTCCTTTCACCGATTCAGGTCGTCCCATGATCAGCAAGTCACCCGTAGGTTGGGGACAGGAGATTGACGGTGACGTCTTCACTGACCCTGTCAGCGGACAGAGCTATTTCTATTGGGGTAACGGATATATGGCCGGAGCCAAGCTCAACGACGACATGATTTCTATCGACGAGTCCAGCATCGTGGTACTTACTCCCGAAGGCGGTACACTCCGCGACTATGCTTACCGCGAAGCTCCCTATGTCTTCTACCGCAACGGCCTCTACTATTTCCTTTGGTCTGTTGACGACACCGGTTCACCCAACTACCACGTCGCTTACGGAACCTCTACTTCACCCCTTGGTCCTATCCAGGTGGCTGAGCGTCCCGTTATCCTCCGTGCCGACCACAAGCGTGAAATCTACGGTCCTGCCCACAACAGTGTGCTCCAGATTCCCGACACCGATGAGTGGTACATCGTTTACCACCGCATCAACAAGGATCACATCGACCGTCGTCAAGGTCCCGGTGTACACCGCGAAGTCTGCATCGACCGCATGTACTTCAACGAAGATGGCACCATCCAGCCCGTCAAGCCTACACAGCGTGGCGTGAAACTTGGAGAAAAGTAATGTGAGTGAGATACAAATAACGAAGAATCCGATGGCTTTAAAGCGGTCGGATTCTTTTTTTGTTCATCGTTGGAGTCCTATTAATAATGTATTGGGGGTCTTTGCCTCTTTCCTGTGTTGTCGGAATGTGTTATAAAGATTTGGTAATTAATTTATTACGTTTACATTGTATTTTCGCTTGTATGTAAACGTCTTTACACTTATATGTAAACTCCTTTACACTTATATGTAAATGTCTTTACGCTTAAGTGGAAATGCTTTTACGCTTAAGCGGAACTGAACTAACGCTTAAGCGATTTTGAATTGCGCTTGTATGTTAACGATTTCCGTTGACTATATTCCACCTTATTTATAGCCGTGGTTGACTGAGTTAAACTTTATTTTTAGTCTGGGTTGACTGATCAAGGCAGGCAGACCCTGCCCCTACAGCGGGTGAAAACGGGAAAGATATGCAAATGGAACATTCATTCCTGTTTTTCATTTTGTTTCTTCTCCTTTTCAATAGGTCTTTTTTATAGGTCTATATGTCGTTGATTATAGAGCCGTTATCGCACACGGAGCAAGGAGCTTTTCTTGTTTCTGTTAAATAGTCTTAACTTCTGAATGATTTTGCTTAAAATATTGGCATGTTTGCATTGTTTACTCTATCTTCGCCCCGTTAAAGTCTGTTGTGACTTATCGCGAACTATTAAAAACGCAAAATCTTACTATTTTAAATAACATTATTATTAACAATTGTTTTATGCTTATGAAACTTAGAAATTTACTAGTTTTGGGTGCATTGCTTTTTGCAGGTAGTGCATCGGCAGCGATTCAGGAGAGACAGGAACCTGCTATTTCTCCTATCGATGTGAAAACTGACGGTTCCACTATGTACATGTACAATGTGGAAGCTCAGAAGTTCTTCTTGGGTGCTAACGATTGGAGCACTCGCGCCAGTGTTGGTGACAAAGGTTACAAGGTGTTCTTTGACCAAGAAATTGCAGAAGGTGAAGCTTGGAATGGTGCTACCATTCAGTGGAGAGACTCTGTAGAGAATCAGAGTGCTATCAAGCACGTATTTATGGGTGCTAATGGCGGTGAAATGTGGGTTGATAACAGCGGTGAGAATAACCGCTTGTATGATATCGAGCCTGTTGCCGGCAAGGAGAAGACTTATCGCATCAAGGTGGGTACTGCTCTTAATGGATTGAACGGTTCTATCAATGCTGCAACTTATCCCAACAGCTACATTGGTGTTGCTAATCTTGAAACTGATACTCGTCTGTACTGGAACTTGTCTGTAGGTCAGGAGGGCGCTATGCTCGATTGGCAGTTTGTTACACCGGAAGGTTATGCGGCTTATATGGATGCCGTCGGTGTTTACAACGTTGCTCAGGATTTGAAGGCTCAGATTGAAGCTGCTGTAGCTGAAGGTGTTGACGTTGCTGCTTATGAGGCTGTTTACAACAACACTGCTGCTACCACAGAAGAGTTGAATGCAGCTATCTCTGCTGTGAAAATGGCTTTGGCTCAGATCGAAGAGCAGAAGGTGGATCCTATGAATCCTATCAGCAAGACTTCATTCATCACCAACCCCAGCTACGATGCTAACAAGAACGATGGTTGGAAGGGTACTACTCCCGGTTTCCAAAGCTATGACAATGCTGAGGTTTACAACAAGACATTTGATTCTTGGCAGATGATTGAGGGATTGCCTAACGGTCTCTACAAGTTGACAGTTCAGGGCTTCTATCGTCCGTCTGATGCTTCTAAGGTGGTTAATGGCGCTGTGTTCTATGCTGCTAATGGCACAGACAGTTTGACAGTGGCTGTTCCTGACATCAACTCTGCTACAGCTTTGGCTTCTAAACCCAATAACATGCAGTCTTCTGGTGACGCTTTCCACGCTGGTCACTACGGTACTGAACTCTATTTCGTTGTTGTAAACAATCAGGCTCGCATTGGTATCGCTTTGCCCGAATTGACTGGTGGTACTGACTGGGTTATTTGGGACAACTGGGAGTTGACTTACTACGGTAACAAGGGTGAGGCTACTTACGCTGGTGCTGTTGCCGGTTTGGTAAATGCCAACATCGCCAAGTACGATACTCTTCAGGATAAGATGACTGTAGGTCTGCTTGATGCTACTTACAAGGCTACTCTCAACGGTTTGACCGCTTCTGACTTGACCGGTTTGAATGGTGCTGTAGCTACTATCGCTGAAGCTGCTGCTACTGTACAGTCTAACATTGACGGTTGGGTAGAGTATGAAGCTGAAATCAAGAGAGGTAACGAAACTCGTAACAGAACTGACCTCTCTTCAAGTACTCAGATGAGCCAGTTGGCTGCTTACGTAGCTCGTCAAGCTCCTACTATCTTGAAAAACAAGACTCTCTCTACCGAAGAACTGTTGGCTGAGGTTGCTAAGCTGACTCAGATGATCGAGGATGCTATCCGTGCTTCTTTGCAAGTAAACTCTGACGTTACAGACATGTTCTTGGTGAATGCCCGTTATGACAATGGTACTACCGGTTGGAGCGGTTCTTGGACAGCTGTTGATCACGGCTGTATGGAGGCTTATGCTCGTGACTGGGATGCTTACCAGATTGTGAAGGATGCTCCTCAGGGTGTCTATGAAGTTTCTCTTCAGGGCTTCTACCGTGTGGCACGTGGTAACGATGCATACACTATGTGGCAGAACGGTCAGCAGACTTGTCCGGGTCACGTATATGTAAACAACCACTTGAACGAAGTGAAGTGTGTATTCTCTGAGCCCGTAAGAGCTGGCGAAGGTTATATCTACTCTGCTGTTGGTACAGGTCCCGAGTCTAACCCCAGTGCATTCGTTGATTTCGAAAAGGGTGACTCTGTATTCTTCCCCAACAACATGCAGACTGCCGGTGAGGCATTCACTGCTGGTATGTACGTGGCTTCAGCCAACGGTCTGGTTGCTCAGCAGGGCGACGAGCTCCGTATCGGTGTGAAGGGTAAGTATCAAGACGCTACTTGGGTTATCTGGGATAACTTCAAGATGATTTACCGCGGTAAGCAGATTGCTTACACTAAGCCTTACTTGCAGGATGCTGTAGCTGCTGCTGAGGTGACATTGACTCAGGCTATGGCTAAGGATACGAAGGAACTGTTGCAGGCTGCCAAGGCTAACGCCGAAGCTCAACTCAATAGCGAGGATGAAAATGCCGTATTCGATGCTCTCGTTCAGATTTATGCTGCTAACGACTCTGTAGCTGCTTCTGCCGACTTGTTCGCAGAGTTGGATGCCAAGGCTAATGAAGTTCAGAACGCTATGATGATTTATCAGGCTACTGCTACTGAGGCTGCTATGGCTGCTGCTACTGACTTGCTCGTTAAGTTGATGGAAGGTCAGGCCGGTAATTTGACTAAGGAAGAGGCTCAGGCTCTCTTGGCAGAGGTTAAGCCCGTATTGATCGAGTTGAAACGCCCTGTTGGTCCTGCAACCGATGAAACTCCGTTGGAATATACTGTATTCATCGAAAGCCCGAGCTTCGAGGATGAAAACGGTGCCGGTTCAACTACCGGATGGACTGGTGCTGAAGGTGCTGCCAACAACGGTGCTTACGAATTCTACCAGAAGACATTCGACCTCAACCAGAAGATTGAGTCATTGCCTAACGGTACTTACCGTCTCGTAGTTTCTGCTTACGAGCGTATCGGTTCTTCTTTGAACGATTATACTCTCTTCCAGGCCGCTAAGGATACTGCTACTGTATTCTTCTACGGTACTTCAGGTGAAGATACTTACCAGAAGTCTATCAGCCGCATCTCTTCTGCTGCTATCACTGCTAACGATGCATTCGGTATCGAAGGTTGTGCAGCTGTTGATACTTTGAAGGATGTTGAGGTTGGTGGTGACTCTATCATTTGGGTTCCCAACACTATGGCTTCAGGTGCTGTATTCTTCAACGATTACGAAGAGTATGTAAACGAGTTGTACGTTGAGGTTGTTGACGGTACATTGACTATCGGTATCAAGAAGGAAGCTCAAGCTTCTTACGACTGGGTATTGATGGACAACTGGAAACTCTTCTACCACGGTACTGAAAGTAAGTTCAAGCCTTCAAGCATCGGCAGCGTAGTACTCGGTAACGGTGCAGCTGTTGTGAAGCGCGAAATCTTCACACTCGGTGGTGCTAAGGTGAACAAGTTGCAGCAGGGTGTGAACATCATCCGCAACATCCATGCCGATGGTACTGTGACTGTGAAGAAGGTGATTAAGTAATCCATTTTACTGATACACTGTAAATCCTATATAAAGGAGACCGGAGGCGGAATGCCGCCTCCGGCTTCCTTATCTAAAAAAATAAGAGGGAAAAGAGAGAGAAAATACACACCCCAACCTAATATATGAAAACGACTTCTGTCAACCCCATTTTTGCTGTAAGAACTGTCGGCTGCCCGTATTGTGTGCAGCGGCAAGCAAAGATTGCTACGATTGCCATACCTATGCCCGGCAATGATAGCAGTCTTTCTGTGGTTTAAGGGAGGAGTTACGAGTGACGAGCTACGAGCTATGAGTGACGAGTGACGAGAAATTTGCCTACTGTAGGCGAAAGCTGACTAAGATTTTCCGGTCTTTGGATCGGCCAAGATATAAAGAGAAAACAAAAAAATAAATAACTTAAATAATTAATTAATACATCATGTTGTTATGAAAAGCAAGACTATGAGACACTTGTTCTGTAGAAGCGCTTTGGCAGCGTGCTTGATGGGAACCGCCTTCGGGTTGCCTTCGTGTGAGGACCAGAACCTCACCGGACAGCCTTCATGGCTCGGTAACTCCATCTACGAACGCTTGCAGGAAGAGGGCAACTACAAGACTACGCTCAAATTGATTGACGATTTGAAGTTGACAGAAGTGTTGAGCCATACCGGCTCGAAAACCCTGTTTGTGGCAAACGATGAAGCATTCGAGAAATGGTTTGCGGACAATGAATGGGGAGTGGAGAATTACGACCAGCTTACTTCTGCCCAGAAGAAGTTGTTGCTCAACAGTTCGATGATCAACAATGCCTACCTGGTGGAGTTGCTCTCCAATGTCAGCGGTAATCCGCCCCAGAAGGGT
Source organism: Phocaeicola sp. (assembly GCA_045647865.1). Classification (GTDB taxonomy): domain Bacteria; phylum Bacteroidota; class Bacteroidia; order Bacteroidales; family Bacteroidaceae; genus Phocaeicola_A. The sequence goes on along the minus strand of JAZRMW010000054.1, from coordinate 28,398 downwards.
ATGGCTATGCGCCGTGCCACTTCGCTCAGCATCTATGACTCGGTCTATACCATGAAACCTGCTGATATGCCGGCCGGTGAATATTGGGACAAGTATCGTGACCGTACCGAGGGTATTGTCCTCCTGAAGGACCAGACTACACCTCCGATGATTCATTTCCTGCCCAAGTTCATGGAGTATTATAGCTTCACAGAGGAGGACCTCAGCAAGTTGACCAACGGAGTTGCCACCTCATTGAATGAGGCATGGGTGAACGGCAAACAGATTTTCGAGCGCGACATCACTTGCAAGAACGGATACATCCACAAGGTGAGCGGTGTGCTTACTCCCAATGACAACATGGCTGAAATCCTCCGCAAGCAGGGACGTGGCGGTGATGAAGACCCCAATGGTACTTCGCTCTGGTCGAAGTTCATCGACCGCTTTGCAGCTCCCTACTATGCAGGTAATAACATTACTAATGAGTACCGCCGTCTCTATGGTACACAGGACTCAGTCTTTGTGCTCCGTTACCTCAGCAACCAGTCATCCAATGGCAGCAACAAGGAGACCCCCGACGGCGAAGTGGCTCCGGTAGTGCTTCCTTTCGATCCGGGATGGAACCAGTATATGTACAGCAACACCATGAATTATGACATGCACTACGATGCTGCCATGATGATTGTACCTACCAACAAGGCTGTGATGGATTGGTTTGAACATGGTGCCGGTAACGCTTTGAAGCAGGAGTTCGACTCGTTGGCCGGTATTCCTGACCTGACCTTGATTGAGCTGCTCAACGTGAACATGATTGACGCGCTCACTGGCAAGGTGCCTTCGAAGTTCGCTGACATTCTCGACCCCAGTACCCAGGAGTCTCTCGGTATCGTTCCCGATGATGTCAAGGCTTCCTACATGGGTTGTAACGGTGTGGTATTCCTGGTGGATAAGGTGTTCTCTCCCTATTCTTACTCCAGCGTTGTATTCCCTGCCATGGTACGCGAACGTACGTTCAAGACCATCTATTGGGGTATCGACTATGAACCTACCAGTGACGATTCAGAGCCTACGCTCTACTTCAAGCCCTTCTTGAACTCCAAGCTTTCTCACTACAGTTTGTTGTTGCCCGACAACGAGGCTATGAAGCAGTATCTTGACCCGGTATATTATGGTATTGCCGGTACGCAGTCTGAAATCAAGTTCGAGTACGACTCTTTGAAATCTACAGTGGTGGCCAAGCGTCTGACCTGTACGGTAGATAAGAACGGTAATGTGACCGAAACTCAGATTGGTAACGGTCTGGACGTAGCCGAAAACGTGTTGAAGAACCGTATGCGCGACATGATTGAGAACATGATTGTCGTAGGTCAGTTCAAGGAAGGACAAGAGTTCTATAAGACCAAGAGCGGTAGCTACATCCGTGTGCTGAATCCCGGTGTGGAAGGTCAGATGACCGTACAGGGTGCATGGCAGATCCAGAATGGCGACAAGGGACTGAAAGTTGCCAAGATTTATCATCAGGATAACGGTGAAGCTTATCAGGTGGAGGGACAGGTTCCGATGACCTCAACCAAGTCACTCTACATGACCTTGAAGGAACAGGCTAAGTACAAGCAGTTCTTCGATTTGGCCAACGGTAGCGATGCTTCAGACAAGAAGTCGGCCCTCTTCAGCGGTACGATGGAAAATGTCAAGGGCGACATCACCGGTGTGTGTGCCAACTCAGGTACGAACTTCAACTTCACGTTGTTCGACAACTTCAACTATACCGTATATGTACCCGATAATGACTCGGTGAAGAAGTTGATTGACGGTAAGATTCTTCCCACTTGGACCGACTTCAAGAAATATAAGGACATCCGCGACAGCCGTAGCGGCTATACGCAGGCTCAGAAGGATGAAGCCGGTGTCTATTGCGAAGTCATCCGTACGCGTATCAATAACTTCATCCGTTACCACGTACACGACAATTCTTTGATTATTGGTGGTGAAACCGGTGCGATGGACTATGAGACCATGATGATGAATCCCGAAACCCGTCGTTTCTACACCGTTGCAACCAATGTACAGCCCGATGCTTTGACAGTAACCGACGTGACTGGCATGAAACGTAACGTGAAGACCGATGTACCTGCTCTCTACAACAACATCTGTCGTGACTATTGGTTCAGCGGCGGTGCAGGTTCTACTGCCAACCCCACCCGTAGAATATTGATGGACTCTGATGCCACAGTACACTTGATTGACGGTGTGCTCCGTTACAAGAGCGATGCTGAACTCGGTTCTTGGGAAGATGAGGCTGCCCAGAAGTGGATTGAGTTCCAGGAAGAACAGAAAAAAGCTGAAGAAGAGGAAGGAGGCGAACAATGATACACAAAATTCTATCTAAAGGAATGTGCCGCATCATGGCGGTGATGGCACTGATGTTGACCGTTGCCGCTACGGCTTCGGCACAGATTACTTCGGTACACGGTACAGTAAGTGATGATATGGGTCCCTTGATGGCAGCCACTGTTTGTGAGGTTGACAACAACGGACGTATCATCGAGAGTGCCTTGACCGATATGAACGGTAACTTTACCATGCGAATCCGCGATGCCAAGAAGAACAAAATCCGCTTCCAGTACGTAGGTTTGCAGACTGTAGAACTTCCCATCGACAAGACGACTTTCAACATCATGATGAAGTCTGAACAAGTGTTACAGGAGGTTGTGGTAAAGGCTCAGAAGCGTATGGGTGGTAACAACTTGGCTATCCCCGAACGCGAAATCTCTTTCGCCACTCAGTCTTTGGACATGAGTGAGTTCGAAGGTTTGGGTAGTACCACGGTGGATGAGATGTTGCAGGGACGTATTGCCGGTCTCGACATCTTGGCCAACTCCGGTGACTTGGGTTCCGGTTCTACCATGCGTCTGCGCGGTGCTTCGTCACTCTCAACCTTGACGGATGCCAACCCCTTGATTGTGGTGGATGGTAATATCCGCGAAGTCGATTTGACCTCTTTTGATATAGCTTCTGCCAATGAGGAGACCTTCTCTGAATTGTTGAACATCAACCCCGAGGACATCGCCAGCATCACTGTATTGAAGGATGCTTCGGCTACTGCCATCTACGGTAGCCAGGGTGGTAACGGTGTTATCGAGTTCACCACCAAGCGTGGTACACGCGGTGCTCCGAAACTCGGCTACTCTTTGACGTTGACCTCTACCCATCAGCCCGATGGTTACGAATTGCTCAGTGGTGACGACTACACCATGATGTTGAAGGAAGCTTACTTCAACCCCGAACAGCAATCCCGTTCAATCCGTGAGTTGGACTACGACCAGACCTTCTCAGAATATGAGCAGTACAACAACAATACCGACTGGCGCGAAGCTGTGACTCAGAACGGTCTCCGTCAGAAGCACTACGTATCCGTACAGGGTGGTGGTGACAAGGCGCTCTTCTACATCGGTGCCGGTTACGATAACGAAACGGGTACCATGATCAAGCAGAAACTCGACCGTTTCTCTACCCGTGTGGCTTTGGACTACAACGTCAGCGACCGTATCCGTGTAAGTACCAACTTTGCGTTCACTTACACCAAGAACCAGATGAACTCCGACGGTCTGTTGAACATTGCCATGCAGAAGATGCCGAACATGAGCATCTATGAGCAGGATCCTGTGACTGGTGAGAATACCAATATCTATTATAATATGTTGCAGAGTGCTTCCAGTGTATTCGACAAGAACCAAAAGAATCTGGTGAACCCCGTTGCCAGTGCACACTTGGCCAAGAACCACCGCAAGACATACGACATGAAGCCTGAGTTGATTATCCGCTACCGTTTGCTCGGCCTCGATGAGGACAGCTGGCAACTCAACTGGGACGGTAAGGTGAACATGGGTATCTGGAACCAGTATGATGACAAGTTCTATCCTTCTGAACTGCGTACCGTATCGTGGGTGGATGGTGTGAACACTTCATACACCGGTAGCTCCAAGAGCGTGTCATTCAACACCAAGCATACCTTGACCTTGATTCCTGCATTCGAGAATAAGGACCACTCAATGATGATGTTGGGACGTTTCGAGTTGACCAACGGTTACTCCAACGGACAGGCTACTGCCGGTAAGGGTCTTCCTTCAGGTGGTGTCACCAGTCCCGATGCCGGTGGTTTGATTACTGAGATGACCTCAACCAACGGTGAATGGCGTTCATTGTACTATACCCTGTCTGCCCACTATGCCTACAAGGAGAAGTACATCATCGACGCTACGGTACGTGCCGACGGTACCACCAAGTTCGGTCCGGACAACCGCTGGGGTTACTTCCCCTCTGTGTCACTCCGTTGGAACATCGTGGATGAATCGTTTATGGAGAAGACCAAGGAGTGGCTCTCTATGTTGTCACTCCGTGCAGGTTGGGGACGCGTAGGTAGCCAACCCGGACAGAACTTCCTCTATACCAGTAAGTATGGCTCTGGTTCACAGTATCTGGACATGCCCTCTATGTACCCCATCAATATCCGTCTCTCCAACCTCAAGTGGGAGCTCCGCTCCAGCTACAACGTAGGTATGGACTTCGGTTTCTGGGACGATCGTCTGAAACTGACGGTGGAAGGATACCATACCACTACGACAGACATGTTGATGGGTAACTACCGCATTCCTTCTCAGACCGGTTACTCTTCATTGCCCTACCGCAACAACGGTAAGTTGCGCAACGTGGGTTGGGAGTTCCACGTGACAACCAACCAATTGGTGAAGAAAGGCAAGTTCACAATGGATATGAATGTGAACTTCGGTAATAACTACAACCGTATCCTGGAGATGGACGAGTTCATCCTCAACAACATGAACACCAGCTACAACTATGCTAACGGTTCTTGGTTGCGTCGTGTACAGTTGAACAACTCGTTCGGATCAATCTACGGTTTCCGTTACAAAGGTGTTTTCCAGTACAACTACGACACCTTCAAGAACATGACTCCCGAAGAGCGTACCGCTTTCTTGGCAGCAGGCAAGACTGCTCCTGTGGCGTTGACTGCTGAGGGTAAGCCTGTAATTGATACTGACGGTTATCCCAAGCGCATGATGTTCAACTATTCGAACGATGCCGTGGGTACCAACTATCAGTTTGCCGGTGGTGATGCCATCTACGAAGATGTGAACCACGACGGTCAGATCAATGCCCTTGATATCGTTTACTTGGGTAACTCATTGCCGACTTTGACCGGTGGTTTCGGTTTCACCTTCAACTACGACCGTTGGCGTTTGAACACCCAGTTCACCTATCGTGTAGGATGTGACATCCTCAACATGGCCCGCCTCAATGCAGAATCCATGATTGGAAACAACAACCAGAGTCAGGCGGTGAACTACCGCTGGCGCAAGGAGGGTGATATCACTTCCATCCCCCGTGCCATGTATGGTAATACCTCTAACTACAACACCCTCGTGAGCGACCGCTTTGTTGAGGACGGAAGTTACTTGCGTATGAGCTACATCCAGTTGAGCTACCGTTTCAACAAGCAACAGTTGAAGTGGGCAGGTTTGGAAGGTATGAACTTCTACATAAGTGCCAACAACCCCTTCGTGTTGACCAAGTACTCAGGTGTTGACCCCGACGTGTCAAGCCGTGGATATGACCCTGCGATTGACAATTCGCAGACTCCGCGTTCACGTTCATACACGCTCGGTCTGAAAGTTGACTTCTAAGAAAAAGAGCTTAAGGGCCCTAAAAAGTAAAGAAACAAAAATCAAGAACAAATGAAAAAATTAGTATATCATATAATCTGCGCTGCCGGCTTGATGGGAGGAATCACGGCTTGCGGCGACTTTCTGGAGGTTGAGCCACAGACCGAGATTCTGGAAGAGAACTTCTGGAATGAAAAGGCCGACGTGGACAACATCGTGGCCGGATGTTATCAGGCCATGCAGGGTAGTGCTATCGTGAAGCGTATGATGATTTGGGGCGAATTCCGCAGTGAGAATGTCTCTGCAGGAAGCACCAACATCAGTACTGATGACCGTAACTTGGAAGAATTGCTGAAAGAGAACATCAAGGCAACCAATCCTTATTCCTCTTGGGGAGATTTCTACAACGTCATCAACCGATGCAACTTGGTGATTGCCCGTGCTCCGCAGGTGGCAGCCAATGACCCCAGTTATTCACAGAGTGAGTTGAAGGCTACCATTGCCGAAGTGACAGCCATTCGCTCTTTGTGTTATTTCTATTTGATCCGTGCTTTCCGCGATGTACCTTATAACAATGAGGTATATGTGGAGGATACACAGGAGATGCAGTTGCCGGCTATGCCGTTTGCGCAGGTGTTGGACAACCTGATTGCCGATTTGGAAGCCGTGAAGAACGATGCTGTGAAGACCTATCCCAAGAACAAGGAAGGTTATCAGACCGGACGTATTACACAGGAGGCTATCAATGCCATGTTGTGTGAGATGTATCTCTGGAAAAAGGATTATGCCACTTGTATCCACTATGCCGACTTGGTGATTGAAGCCAAGAAGGAACAGGAAGAGGAGCGCAAGCAGGAGAGTACCAGTTTAGGTGTGGTTACCGAAGACTTCTACAACGGTTATCCCCTTATCAGCAACTACTCCGGAGCAAGTACCACTCCTTTCGGAAATGCATACAGTAGTATTTTTGGCGAAGGTGGAAGTACAGAGACCATCTTTGAGTTGGCTTTTGTGAAGGACAATGACAACATGCCTTCCAACGGTGCTGTCAGTGATTTCTACGGAAACGCGAAAGTGGGTATGGGCTTTGTCCGTCCTTCAACGGTGATTACCAATGACATTGAGGCCAGTGCATACAAAATCTTCTACAAGAACGATTGTCGTGCCAATGAAGCTCTTGACGGTGAGCAAATCGGTAAATATGCTTATCAGAGCATCGCAACCCTTGTCAGTTCTTCCGGTTCTACACAGGGATTCATGTTGTTAAATTTGTATCCCGAAGGAAAGAATAAGAGTAACTGGATTATCTACCGCTTGACCGACATCATGTTGATGAAGGCAGAGGCATTGGTGCAGATGGCTGTAGTGACGGACGGTAGCAATGCCGAGGTGAATGCCGCCAACAAGGAACTGTTTACCGAAGCGTTCGTTTTGGTGAATGCTATCAACAAGCGTTCGCTTCTGCAGCGTCCGTTGAAGGATACTTTGGTGATGAGCAGCTACATCAACAGCCGCTCGATGATGGAAGAGTTGGTACTGAGAGAGCGTCAGTGCGAACTGATGTTCGAAGGCAAGCGTTGGTTTGACTTGGTACGTCGTTCAGAACGCGATGGCAATACTGAAAAGTTGGCGTCGTTTGCGACTCAGAAGTTCTCCAGCACCGCTTCACTGATTCGTAGCAAACTGGAGAAAATGGATGCCATTTACTGGCCCATCAACAGAGATGAATTGAAGTTGAATCCCAGTCTGAAGCAGAATCCGGCTTACGGAAGCGGCGACGAAGAGGGTAATTATGAGAAGACGTAATAGAGGATAGTGGCTATAGTGGAGATAGTTTCTATAGTATCTATAGTTCCTATAGTTCTTATAGTACCCTATCATAAATCATAAATTATAAATCATAAATCAAAGATATGAAATTACTTAAAAATATATTCATCGGAGTTGCTTGCTTGGGCGGATTCATCGCTTGCGAAGACAGCGTAGATAGCGAGCACTACTATACCTTTACCGGTGAAATGATGAGCGATTATATCAATAACCGCCCGGAATACAGTGATTTTGCCCGTATCGTGGAGAGAGCCGATTTGATGGATTTGCTTTCTACCTATGGACACTACACTTGCTTCCTGCCCTCCAATGATGCGTTCGCTGTCTATCTGCAACAGAACGGTCTCAATACTGTAGAAGAACTCTCTGCCGGCATGTGCGACACCATTGCCCGTACACACTTGGTTGGTAACATGTTTACCACTTTGGAAATGATGGACGGAGCTTTGAATACCGCCAACATGAACCGTCAGTATCTGCAGATTTCGCATGAGAAGGATGACAACGAAAATACCGTGACGGTATTGAACAAGAGTGCCCAAATTTACTATGCCACACAGAATGACTCGGTGGAGAACGGTATTGTGCATCCCATCAGTGCGGTGTTGGAAAGCTATAGTGCCGTATTGCCTGACGTGATGGGTGAGAATCCCCGTTTGAGCCTGTTCAACGAGGCGTTGAAAGCTACAGGATTGGATTCAGTTATCCGTCAAGTGCGTGACGAATCTTACGTGCGCAAAGAGAACTACTACCGATATGTATCAGACTTCTGGGTAGAGATTGCGGTGACACCCGACGAACGCCGTATCGGATTTACTGTAGTTGCAGAGCCGGACGATGTCTTCAAAGAAAAGGCTCAGATTGATGTGGATGACAAGGCAAACCGCCTGCGTCAGCTCTATGACTATGCTGCAAGAACTATTGTGAAGAAGACTGGTGAGGAGAACGAGGACTACTGGAAGTTTGAGAATATAACAAATCCCAACAATCCGCTCTACCGTTTCATGGCTTACCACATCGTGACCCGTGATGTCAAAGGTGAGAACTTGTTGACTGGACGTCCGTTCCAGTATGCTCAGTTCGACTCCTATTCTATGGGTGTCCATCAGGATAAGGTGAATCCTACCGATTGGTATGAGACCCTTTTGCCCCGTACGATGATGAAGTTTGAGCGTCTGACTGCTAAAGGAGACCACTTCCGTAATACAGCCTACAGTACTGATGCCCGTCACTATGTGAACCGTCGCGATGATGAGGTGCATGACATTCGAGGTGCAGAGGTCAATCCGACAGTGGAGAGCCAGTATGAAAATGTCGCTCTCAACGGTATGTATTTCTATGTGGATGACATTGTCAACTTCACTCAGGAGGTGCAGGATAAAGTACAGAACATGCGTATCCGTATGGACTTCTCTACTGTATTCCCCGAAATCATGACCAACGGTATCCGTCAGAACGGTTCTCCTGAAGTGGATGATAACAGCAGTATCGCTGACGAAACTTTCAAAAACGGAAAGAACTACTATTTCCCCGACGGTTATCTGGCTAATGTAACCATGCGCGGTAGCTTCGAGTTGGTTTACCGTCGTCCGCACATCAACTTCTGGTCGTATGCCGGTGACGAGTTCAACCTCTTCGGTGACTATGACTTCGAGTTCCGTTTGCCGCCCGTACCTTATACCGGTGAATGGCAGGTACGTTTGGGATTCTGTGCACTTCCCACCCGTGGTATGGCACAAATCTATTTCGACGGTGTAGCTCAAGGTATCCCCTTGGATATGCGTAAGTTCTTGAACAGTGGAGCCGTAATGGGTGACAACTTCATTACAGACTTGGAGGACTACGATGCTTTGACCGAAGAAGAAAAGGCTGAAGAGCAGAAGGCTTTGCGTGCGTTGGGCTATTATCGTGGCCCTTACGGAGGTTACCACTCCGGCGGTTCATGGCCTCCCAACGAATTTGTGACCAATCCGCGTACACAGCGCGTGGTGCTCTATCAGGGAACCATCACTGCTGACAAGGATCACTTCCTGCGTATCCGAAGTGCTTCGAAGAGCAAGTTGGGTAACAACAATGAGTTCATGATTGACTACATGGAACTGGTGCCGAAGAGCGTTTGGGGTTCTAACGGTTCCGGAGAAATGGAGGATGATTTATAATTATGAATGATGAATTATGAATGATGAGTCCGGAGTTTATTATAGGAAAGACAAAGGAATCTCAATCATCAATCATCAATCAAAAATCATAAATAAAGAAATGAAACATACTTTCAAATATACAAAAGTGCTTGGGTTGGCTGTTGCAGCCACCCTTGCCTTCGGTGCTTGCTCGGATGAATGGGACGGGCACTATGACGTGGCACAAGTCGGAAATGGCGGAACGTTGTGGGAGGCCATCAAGGGCGACGAGAATTTGAGCAACTTTGCCATGGTGTTGGATTCATGTGGATTTGTCAATTCGCTGAATGGTTCGCAGGTGTTCACCGTGTTTGCTCCGACAAACGATGGATTGACCTTTGATGAGGCCAAGGAATGGATTGCCGCTTACAAGCAGGACAAGGCTGCCGGTGTGAAGGATGAAGAGAACAAGACCTTGAAGGAGTTCATCAGAAACCACATCACCCTGTATAACTACTCCATTTCGAGTGTCACCAATGATACCTTGAATATGTTGAACGGAAAGCGTCTGCCTTTCTCTGCATCAGCTTTCAGTAATCAGTCTTTCGTCAGCACGAACCAACGCTATTCCAACGGTATTCTGTTCAAGCTGGATGGAAAGGCACAGTTCTTCCACAACATCTTTGAGTATCTGGATGCCGACCCGGAATTGGACAGCGTAGCCGAGTTCCTTTACCGCTTCAACGACTACCGTTTCTTGCCGGAAATGAGTGTAGAGGGTGGTATCGAGAATGGTCAGACCTGGTATCTGGACAGCGTGGAAGTGTTGGAGAACGATCTGCTGGAAATGTATTTAGGACTGATTAACGATGAAGACAGTATCTACCGCATGGTAGTACCCACCAACAGTGAATGGGAACGTTTGATTGCTGAGTATGAACCTTACTTCAATTATCCCGACAATGTGGAGAAACGCGACTCTTTGGTATACACCAATGCCCGTTTGGCCCTTTTGAGAGGTACTGTGTTCAGCCAGACAACCAATCCGAATTGGCAGGATTCTGCTGTATCAACCAATGCAATACCTTATTATCAGCGTAAATATCTGTATGGTTCTTCAGATGTGGATTATTACCTGTACCGCAATCCTTACAGCGCTGGTGGAGCGTTTGATGGAACAGAAGAAATCGAGTGTAGCAACGGTAAACTGTTGAAAGCTTCTCAGTGGAACATTGACAAAACCCAGACTTTCTGTCAGACAATCTTGGCTGAAGGAGAGAAGAATATGGGTGCTTATGACAAGAAGGGAGCCATGGTTCCTTCGACAGTTACGATGACATCTGATAATTTGCTGTATGAACAGGTGTCAAATCATTCAGCCTTGTATCTGGTACAAAAGACCGGTGGTGCGACTCCTTATGTGGAGATTGAGTTACCCGATGTGTTGGCCAATATGGGATATGACATCCAGTTGGTATTGATGCCTCCCGTATATATCCAAGATACATTGATGGCTCGTCTGGACGGTGTTGCAGATACCGTGGCTTTGCCCAATGTTATCAGCGTATTCTTCAGCTATCCCAACCAGGATGGAACGATGAACAACAAGAACTCTGTTGACGAGAATGATGTGCTTGATTTGGGTGAACCGTGGGATAAGGGCGAATTCTTCTACACAGAGAATCCCGGAAAGATGGATACCATCACGGTAGCCGAGAACTTTAGATTCCCCACTTCTACTTTTGGATTGGGTGAGACTGCCAAGGTTTCATTGAAGATTCGTAACGACTTCATGTCGTTTGTGGACGAAGGTTTTGCAAGCAAGCATCTGTTGATTGACTGTGTGATCTTGAAACCGCACGAAGAGGAGAATGAGTGATGAGTGACGAGTGACGAGCTACAAGTTCTTGTAGTCAGTAGTTAGTCACGAATTGTAAATGAATAAAAAATAGATAAATGATGAATCGAACTATAATATTGGGAATTGCATCGCTGATGGCATGTTCGTTGAATGTGTCCGCTCAGGATGTGACCGCTGAAGAGGTGGTAGAGACCGTAAATCGTGTGGTTTCTTCCAAGAAACAGTATGAGACACGTATCGTGACAGGACGTGTGTTGGAGGCTACAACAGGCTCTCCGCTGTCGGGTGCCATGGTGAGTGTATCTGAAATGAACGGATACAGTGCCTTGACCAATGAAGACGGTACGTATGAATTGAAGGTGCCGGTGTTCGCTACCTCGGTAACCGTGAAGGCTCCGGAACTGAACATTGCCACCATGGGTTTGAAAAAAGGAACGGCGCAGAATGATGTGCTCCTTTATCCGTTGAACTTCGATGCCGATTATACCGGTACTACAGATGTACGCGGTGACAAGGTGGCTACCGACTTTGCCTATACAAGCGCATTCAATATCAAGGATGAAATCCAGAACCAGTTGGGAGCATACGCTTATACCACAAATTATAACGGTACACCGGGTGTGGGTAGTGTGATGTTCATTCAGGGATTGAATTCATTGAACGTGAATGCACAGCCGTTGGTGGTGATTGACGGTGTCATCATCGATCAGCAGTATGGCCGTGAGATGTTGCACGACGGATTCTACAACGACATTTTGGGACACATCAACCCCGCTGACATTGAAAAGGTGGAGGTGATGCGTAACGGTACAGCCCTCTACGGTGCAAAGGGTGCCAACGGTGTCATTTTGGTACAGACACGCCGAAGCACTTCGATGGCTACCCGTATCACGGCTACTGCATCAATGGGTGTGACGATGTTGCCTAAGTACTATTCAATGATGGATGCCGGACAGTATCGTGGATATGCATCCGAACTGTTGGGTACTACAGGTACAGAAATTCAGGAATTCAAGTTCTTGAACGAAGACCCCAACTACTATTATTACAAGCAGTATCACAATGATACAGACTGGAAGAAAGATGTTTATCAGACCGCTTTTTCACAGAAATACGGTGTGAATGTAAGTGGAGGTGATGACGTGGCTATGTACAACCTTTCAGTGGGTTACACATTGGGTGAGAGTACAATGAAGTATAACGACTTCAGCCGATTGAATGTACGTTTCAATACAGACATCAACTTCAGCAACAAGTTCTCTGTACGTTTCGATGCCTCTTTCTCTGACCAGGGACGTAGTATCCGTGATGACGGTGCTCCCGAAGGTTATGACGAAGGAACCTCTACGGCTCCTTCTTACTTGGCCTACGTGAAGAGCCCCTTCTTGAATCCGATGTCATACGGTCGTGGAGTGTTCTCAAAAACCCATTACGACATTACGGATGAGAGCTACTTGGATGAGGCATTGGCCAACTACACCAACTACAACTACCAATTGGGTAACCCCTTGGCGTTGAATCTGTATGCGGACGGTGATAACAAGAACCGTTTCGAAACTTCATTGTTGAACCTCTCTGTAACACCGAAGTTTGAGTTCAATGAACACCTGTCACTGAGCGAACACTTCAGCTACAATCTGGTGAACAACAGTGAAAAGTATTACATCCCCGTAAACGGTGTTCCCGATTACTATGTGGGTAGCGTGAATGCCTATCGCCAGAATGAGGTTCGTTCGTTGGCTTCCAAGCAGGAGTCCATCATGAGTGATACCCGTTTGGATTGGCACAATCGCTACGGTGCACACAGCATCAGCGCTTTTGCCGGTGTACGCCTCAATATGGAAAGCTATACATTGAATACCCAATTGGGTTACAATACCGGTAACGACAAGACTCCGTTCATCCACTCTGGATTGATGAATGCCACTACAGGTGGTACCAAGGAGGATTGGAAAACCATGGCATGGTATGCACAGGCCAACTACAACTACCGCGGACGTTACTATGTGCAGGCCAACCTGACTGCCGAAAGTTCTTCACGCTTCGGTAAGGAGGCTGACGGATTGGATCTTTTCGGTACTGTATGGGGAATCTTCCCTTCATTACAAGCTTCATGGATAATCTCCAATGAATCATGGTTTGCTGCACAGAGTACCATTAACTATTTGCGCTTGAATGCCGGATATGACATCAGTGGTAACGATGACTTGGGACACTATGCTTCACGCAGTTACTTCCGTGCGTCCAAGTTCTTGAATGCCATCTCAGGTGTGACATTGGACGGTATCGGAAATACCGGTATCGGTTGGGAAACAACCCGCCGTGTCAACGTTGGTTTGGATGCCAAACTCTTCAACAACCGTTTGAGCCTCAGTGCCAACTTCTTCAAGAGCCAGACTTCGGACCTGTTGGCTATGCAGCAATTGAGCGTAGTTTCAGGTTTGGAGGACAACTGGGGTAATGGTGGTGAATTGGAAAACGTAGGTATGGATGTGACTGCCAGCATGAAGGTGATTGCTCAGAAAGAGTGGCAATGGGAACTGGGTGCCAGTGTAGGCCGTTATCAGAACGAAATCACTGACCTGCCTGTACGTGACGGAAAGAAACAATTTACGACAGATGCTTACGGAGCTACCATCCTCTCTAAGATAGGTGAGGCTGCCAATGTATTCTATGGTTACAAGACCAAGGGTGTATTTGCCACTACTGAGGAGGCACAGGAGGCAGGTCTCTACTTCTTGGATAAAAACGGATGGAGCAAGCATTATTTCGGTGCCGGTGACGTACACTTTGAGGATGTGAACAATGATCACCAGATTACAGAAGCAGATATGCAGATTATCGGTAATCCCAACCCGGACATTTACGGTAACATCTTCAGTTCACTCTCTTGGAAGCGTTGGACATTGGATGTAACCATGAACTACTCATTGGGTAACGATGTATATAACTACATGCGTTCTCAATTGGAAGGTGGAAACCGATTCTTGAACCAGACTACAGCCATGATGAACCGTTGGCAGGTAGAAGGTCAGCAGACCAACATGCCGCGTGCTACCTTCCAGGATCCCATGGGTAACAGCCGCTTCAGCGACCGTTGGATTGAGGATGGAAGCTACTTGAAGTTGAAGAACGTGACTTTGTCATACGACCTTCCTATCGTGTCAGAGTACTTGCAGGGTATCCAGTTCTGGGTGCAGGGTAATAACCTGTTGACCTTCACCAAGTACTTGGGTACAGACCCCGAATCAGCGATGACTTCAACCGTTATCGGTCAGGGTATCGACCTCGGTCGTCTGCCGCATAGTGCTTCAATTGTGGCTGGTGTGAAGATTAATCTCTAATTTTAGAATATAGGAGTTACAGAATTCAGGAGTTACAGAAGTTCAGACAAGGGGTGGAGACTGTATCGGTTGCCATACATTTGTCTGGACTCCTGAGCGAAACAGAAACTTCTGGACTTCCCAAAAGATATGAATATGAAATCAACAATAAAAACCAAATTGAATGTGTGGATGCAAGGTGGACTGGGCAAGGCCTTTTTGGCTGCCGGAGTATTGGCATCTGCATTTGCGATGACTTCTTGCGAGGATTTCTTCGAACAGAAGTCGGAGTATGTAATCTATGAGGAGAGCAATGCGTTGGATAATCCTGCTGATACCATCTATTCGGTCATCGGTATTGCCAACAAGTTGCAGGCTATTGCCGACCGTACCATCCTGTTGGGTGAAGTACGTGGTGACTTGGTGGATGTGACAGATGCTACGAACTCAGACTTGCGTGACGTGGCTCTGTTCAATATCGGTTCTGATAACAAGTACAACAATCCGCGCGACTACTATGCCATCATCAATAACTGTAACTACTTCATTGCAAATGTGGATACAGCGTTGAAGAACAACCGTAACGAATCCATCTTCTTGCGTGAGTATGCGGCTGTAAAGGGATTCCGTGCATGGACTTACTTGCAATTGGCACTCAACTATGGTCAGGTGCCTTTTGTGACAACTCCTATCCTGACCAAGGAGGAAGCTGATGCAACCTATGACGTACAGGGACTTGAATATATCTGTAACTGGCTGTTGCAGGATTTGAAGGGATTGGAAGATGTGGAGACTCCCAAATATGGAACTATCCGTAGCAACGATTCACGTCTGTTCTATTTCCCCATCCGTCTGTTGCAGGGTGAGTTGAACTTGTGGGCCGGTAATTACAAAGAGGCAGCTCTTGCCTACTATAACTTTATCAACAAACGTAACGGATTGAACTCGGTTTATGCTACAGGCCAAAGTCGTATCTGTTGGTCTGAGAAGGCGGATTGGAATTCTTATATAACTGTAACAAGTAGTGGTGGAAGCATTGGTTCTGTCACTGAGACTTATGGTGGACAGAATGAGTTGATAACCATGATTCCCGGTGACTCTATCCCGGCAGAGGGTATCTATAGTGAGTTGCGTGGACTCTATAATACCTATACGATGCAGGGAAATCAGGAGGTATATAACGGTCCGTTCCAGTTGACTCCGTCAGCAGGATTGATAGAGTTGTCACGTAGTCAGCAAAACTGTGTATTGGGTGCTGCCAATATGTTGCAGAAGCGCGATACCATGTATGTCCCCTTCAATATTCAGGAAGAGATGCGTGGAGACTTGCGTATGTACCAATGGTATACAAGTTCCTACGACAACTACAACGGGGAACGTATCAATTTACAGAATATCTCCAAGTTCCGAACCCGTAATGTGCACATCTACCGTCGTACCATGGTTTACTTGCGCATGGCTGAGGCTTTGAACCGTGCCGGCTATCCGCTGTTTGCCCACAAGATTCTCTCTTCGGGTGTGAACAATGAGGTGATTCAGAAGGAAATCATGCCTTTCTACAGCAAGGACGACTCTTTGTATCTCAGTCAGTTTGACTTCCCCACGAACCGTTACATCCTGTTGACTGAGCATCGCTTCGGTAACTTGAGTTCTGAAAATGCCAGTGACATCAATGCCAACACGATGGGTCTGCATAGCCGTGGTTCAGGATGGACACCTGCCAACAAGTATTATCAGGTAGATACTACCTTGACAGTGGATGAGCAGATTGTGCAAGTAGAGGACATGATTGTCGATGAAGGTGCATTGGAGTTTGCTTTGGAAGGTATCCGTTACTACGATTTGATGCGTGTGGCCATGCGTCGTACAGACAATCCGGCTTACTTGCGTGACAAGATCTTTGCCCGTAAGGGAAAGAATGGTGGCAGCGACATCACTACCGACCTGTTGGATCAGCGTAACTGGTTCTTGAACTGGAACGGTGAGATAGGACTTAAATAAGAAGTTTTAGAATATGATTTCAGACACGGATTATGCGGATTACACGGAGGAATAAGCCGCGTAATCCGTGTAGTCCGTGTCTGAATTTTGCAGGAAAATGAATATGATGAAAAACAGAATTGTCAAGTTGCTGGCAGCATTTCTGATGCTTCCGGCTTTTTCTGTCTTTACTGTAGCCAATGCGGTACAGGAGGTGGCACAGGTGACAGGAAACGTTACAATCAGTAACGCGGTGGATTACACCATTACGGGTGCAGTACCTTTTGCCGATGGTGCCGTATTGGACATCGCCAATACAGAGCATGCAACGGTAATCTTGCCCAATGTGAAGCCTTCGGTCATGTTGGCCAAACACTTGGACCACATCCGTATCAATGGCGCTGCTGCCGTAAAGAATGTAAACTGTATGGTAAAGATCTATGCCAATGGTTGTATCATCTTGCCGCATGGAACAGGAATCAGACCTTTGGTTGTCTATACAGAAAAGGGACAGACAGGTTCTTCAGCACAATATGCGGTGGGTAACCATTTGTCTCTTGCCGGTTCATCCATGAACAATAAGATTCAGAGTTTCACACTGAAACGTGGTTATATGGTATGGTTCGGTACAAGGAGTTCTACGCGTGATCCAGGATATAACCGTGTCTTCATTGCAGACAAGGAAGATATCAAGGTGGATTTGCCTGCTATCCTCAGCGGAACAATCTCGGCTTTGCGTGTCAGCCAGTGGAATGATGCGAGCAAGAAGGGCTTCTGTAGCTGGCAACAGGGACCTAATGAACTGTTGAATACTACTTGGCATTATAATTGGGATGCTGGTATTAACCCCTCAGACGATAGGGAATATGTGACACAGCAACACCACAGAGATAAAAGTTCCGGTTATTGGTGGCCTTCTTTCACAGAGGTGGGAAACAACGGTACATCCGCCAATGTGGTGACATATAATGAACCAGATAATACAGGTGATGACCGCGAACATCCGGCAACTGTCCAGCAAGTGCTTGATGTTTGGCCGGAACTCATGGCTACCGGCCGTCGTTTGGGTTCTCCGGCTGTTGCAGGAAACTACAATTGGCTATACGAATTCATGGACTCTATTGATGCTCGTGGATGGCGTTGTGACTTTGTGGTAATGCACTGTTATTGGTACAGTGACTGGTCAAGTTGGAATGGTACGTTGTCGGGAGTGCGTAATCGTACCGGTCGTCCTATCTGGATTACCGAAATGAACTATGGAGCCAACTGGACGGGATGGCCTGGAAGCAATACGGGAGGTAATGCTGCTAATTATGCTATTCACAAACAGCATTTTGCACCAATTATTGACGGACTTGAAGCAACCTCGTGGTTGGAACGTTATTGTGTGTACAATGCGGTTCAAGATTGCCGATGTGTAATTGACGGTAGTGGAAATCTGACACCTTCCGGTGAATACTATGCCAACAAGAAATCGAATCTAGCCTATAGTTCAACCTATAATGTGGTTCCCAAGTTACCCAAAATGAAGGCTCCCAATAAACTCAAAGTGGAGTATGATGGAAAGAATACAACCGCGACCATCACTTGGCGTGAATATAACGGAGAGTATAACCAAAGCATCAATGTACAGCGCCGTTTGAATGGTAATATGGCATGGCAGACCATTGCTGTTGTCACACCTAAGGAAAGCACTGCTGATTATACGTATCAGGATACCGAGGCTTTGAACGGATACCAATACCGTGTGCTGGTAGTGGATGTGTCAGGTAAAGAACATAGTACAGAGGTTCGCCAAGCAACCTTGGATGAAGTGGCTGCCGGAGATGCTGTTCAGGTGAATGGAACAGTGAAATATGCCGGAGGAAACCTGGTTCCGGATGGAGACTTTGACCTGGGTGCTGCCGGATGGACCGATGGTGTGGATAATCCCATCAGTGAATCGCCTTACTTCTCTGTATTCCCTGTAGGTGGTATCGATGGGGGTGCTTATCTCCATGCACGCAACCAGAAAGATGCCATCGTGTTGAATGCAGAAGGCTTGAAATTCGTAGCCGATCTTGAAACCGGACGCAATTATTATTTCTCTATGGCTTTGCTCGGCGGAAATGTCTTCCATCGTTTGCAATTGACCGGTGACACCAGTGGTCAGGCAAAAGGAGATAGTACAGCCTTTACTTTGAAGACAAACTCTACGTGGGTTCGCCAAGAGGCAGGGTTCAATGCCGGAACTTACAGTCAGGCACGTTTCTCTGCTACTCAGATGAGCGGAAAATCACAGTTTGACAAAGTGGTACTTTGCCCCTTGTTTGACACCAAGGAGGAAGCTTTTGCTCACGGTGTACTTGCCGCCCGCAATCGTGCAGGATATGTAAAAGCCTATCTTGCTGCTTATCCTGAATTGCAGGCAGAGTTGACAACTGTCTTGGAAACAGTGAATGGTACAGGTGAGGCAGATTTCTTGACTTTGACAGGAACCATGCAGCATGTCTTGCAAGGAGCACGTGCCAAGCAGTCGTTGGATTCACTGATGGCATATGCAGAAGGGGCTATCGCCTTGAAACTGGATGGATTCCAAGAGCTGCAGGAACAGGTGACTAAGGCTAAGGAAGCTGCTGATGCGAATGCGTATGTAGAAAGTCTGGATGAACTGCGTAAACAGTTGGATGAGTATTTCCCGGCTATCTATGCGTCCGGCCTTATTGCCGCTCCCAATTTTGAACGGACAACTATCGGTTGGACGGTGAAATGTGGAACCTATACAGGTGGAGACCAGCGTTGGAATACCGTATCCGGAAAGACCTGTTGGAATGCTTGGTGGTCGGGACAGAATGCCACTGAGGGTGAAGCTAAGACGATGGAAATTCGTCAGACGGTAAAGAATCTCGAACGGGGTGTCTATAGCCTGGAATGTAAAGCCGGAACTGAGAACAATTGTCTTTCAGACCAACATGGCTATATGGTTTTGGGAACAGATACTTTGGTGACGGGAAATTTGACCTATGACCGATTCGATATTCCTACAGCACATGATTCTGTCAAGTGGGAAACCTTGGCTACTCCTCCTGTTTATGTAGGTGACCATGGTGAGTTGACCATTGGCTTTGTCGGTTCCAAGAAGGGCGCTACAGATAATGCATGGAGAAAGGTAGGCGACATAAACAGTACGGGTGACAAGCGTGAAGGATGGTGGTGTGCCACTGATTTTACTTTGCGTTACATTCCGATGTACCGTACCTCTGTACCCGAAGGAGGTTGGGGACTTATCTGTCTGCCGCGTGCTATCCGTGTAGGCAAAGGTGTGAAACTGTATCATATTGAAGGTATTCTGGCTGATTATAGTGCGCTCTGTCTGCAAGAGGTGACTGAGACGGAAGCTGGTGTTCCTTACGTATATTATACAACAGAGGATATGGTTTCTTTCTATGAAACGGGCGAATCCGTAAATATGCCTTCATTGGATGACCCTGTGTGGGGTGATTTCTATGGCGGCCTTGAAGCCTTCCCCGGTGAATATTACTTGGAGAATGGTCAGTGGTATCGTGCTACAGAAGAGAAAACTGCGCTGATACTTGCTTATACGGGTTGTATCACCAGTGCGCTGAATTTCGAAGAGAAACCGTCTTGGGATGGAATGACCATGCCTATACATGGTGCTGCAGAAGAGAAGGCTGAGGGCATTCATTCACCGACAATGAATGGTTTGCCAACCACTGCTCCAGAAGGATTCTATACGTTGGGTGGATACCGTCTGACTGAACAGCAGGCCAAGGAATTCCCTGTATATATTCAGGTGAAGGACGGACGCGCTGTGAAGGTGTTGAACCGGAAATAAACCTATCTTTAGAACGCGTATTTGAGATTATATAGGTACAGACAACGCGGATTACACAGTTTTTATATTGGATGAGGAAAAAACTGTGTAATCCGCGTTGTTCGTACCTAATTTGATTCAATAATTTTGCGGTTCAGAAATAAAAAAGAATTATCTTTGCAAAATGAATCAACAATATCCTTCGGTATTACTGGAAAAGGCAGTCAGTGAGTTTGCCAAATTGCCGGGAATCGGTCGTAAGACAGCTATGAGACTGGTACTTCATCTGCTCAGGCAAGAGACCGCATCCGTGGAGAGTTTCGGTAGAGCACTGATTACATTGAAACACGAAGTGAAGTACTGCCGTGTCTGCCATAACATCAGTGACACGGAGTTGTGTCAAATCTGTTCTTCGCCCTCACGCGATGCCTCCCAAGTGTGTGTGGTGGAAAATATCCGTGATGTCATGGCTGTAGAGAATACCCAACAGTACCGGGGATTGTATCATGTGTTGGGAGGTGTGATTTCTCCAATGGATGGAGTGGGACCCAGTGATTTGCAGATTGAGAGTCTGGTACAGCGGGTTGAAGCAGGGGGGATAGATGAAGTGATACTGGCCTTAAGTTCTACCATGGAAGGGGATACCACTAATTTCTATATCTATCGAAAATTGGCTCATACAGGAGTCAAATTAACTGTCATTGCAAGAGGTATATCTGTGGGTGATGAATTGGAATATACAGACGAAGTGACGTTGGGGCGTAGCATTATGGCTCGGGTACCGTTTAAATAATTTTATATCCAATAGTATTAGAAATGAAGATGAAAACTAAAGAATTGGACAAATTGATTCGCCGTTTGTGGATAGAGTATATAGCTGTATGGATATTGGCATTAGGAATACCGCTGATCTATGAAACGGGGATGCTGGAAGAGGGAGATTTGGCTCACGATGGACAGATGTGCTACATTGTGCAGACGCTGACTGTGATTCTTGCCCTTTGCTTGATTCCTGTATCTCTGAAAATGTATCATCAAGCGGTCCATTCAGAGAGGATGATGCCCTCAAAGGAGGTGCAGGGTTCCGTCTCATCCAATGAACCAACCGTAACCTTGTCAACGAAACAACTGAACCGATACCGGCATTGGAATGAAGTACGACTCGCTTTGTTGGCTGTTGTTGCTTTGGTTGGAATGTCTGTCTATTACGTGACTTTGAGCAGTATCGGGGGCTTGTGTGCTTTGATGGGATTGGTCGCAACGTTCTTCTGCTTGCCTACGCGCCAGCGAATAAAAGAGGAATTAAGGCTGAGCCTATAAATTCTCACAAATCAGGAACGATGGTGAATGCTTTGAATCTTTTAGTCGCCAACTCGGTTTTATAGAACCCGCCTTAATGAACGAAAATGAAAAAACTGACAGTCATTATAGTTAATTACAATGTCAAGGAGTATCTCCGTCAGTGTCTGCATTCTGTAGAACGTGCATTGCAGGGTATGGAGGGTGAAGTGATAGTCGTGGACAATGCATCTTCGGATGGGTCGGTAGAAGAGTTGGCTGCGGTATATCCTTCGGTGACCTTCATTGCCAACAAGGACAACCGGGGATTCTCGTGTGCCAACAATCAGGCAATACGGTTGTCGAAAGCTGAATATGTATTGTTGCTCAATCCGGATACGATAGTAGGAGAGGATGTATTGCACCATTGCATAAGTTTTATGGATACACATCCCGATGCCGGTGGAGTAGGGGTGAAGATGCTTGCAGATGATGGACGTATGGCTTGGGAATCGCGTCGGGGAGTGCCTACCCTGATGACATCATTCTATAAGATGATGGGGCTCTGTAGTTTGTTCCCCAAATCGCGTGTGTTCGGCAAGTATTATATGCGTTATCTGGATGCAAATGAAGTTAATCGCATAGAGATCATGTCTGGTGCCTTCATGATGCTCCGTCGTCAGGCTTTGGAAGAGATAGGATTGTTGGACGAGACTTTTTTCATGTATGGTGAGGATATAGACCTTTCATATCGATTGTTGGGGGCAGGGTACAATAATTATTACCTTCCGCGTGCCATTGTACATTATAAAGGAGAAAGTACTCAAAAAACATCGTTCCGTTATGTCCGCAATTTTTATAATGCCATGCTGATTTTCTATGACAAACATTTTGATGAAAAGAAATGGATGTCAATGCTGGTGCGGATGGGAATCTTTCTCATGGGAGGTATGGAATTCCTTTTGCGACAACGTAATCGTTTGAAGAATCTATTGTTCCCCAAGTCAGAACAAGAAAAGTGTAGTATGTTGGTCGTTGGAAGCCGACAGATGTGTGAAGAGGTGGAAGCGTTGTGCAAGCAGTGTCAAATGAAGTGTACTTGTATCGTCGTTTCCCAAGCGACGTTGCCTTTGAAATTGATATCAGAGAAAAAGAAAGAATACTTCTTTGACTTTATCACGTTTGATACGGACTTGTTTGCTTATGTTGATATCCTTTCTTTTATGCAACGGGAACATTTGCGTAAAGGTAGCAGACATATGCGTATGGGACTTTATTCCGTCGATTCAAAGACATTGGTGACTGCTATGAAATGCTTGAAATATGAGATTGGAAAATGAACATATACGTCTGCGTGCGCCAGAACCCGAAGATCTGGAATTGATGTACAGGTTGGAGAATGAATCGAGTGAATGGGCGGTCGGATGTACGACTGTCCCCTATTCGCGTTTTCTGCTCAGACAGTACATAGAACAGACTACGGGTGACATTTATGCGGACAAACAGGTTCGTCTGATGATAGAACGGAAAAGCGACAAGCAGGTGATGGGGTGCGCCGACTTGGTTAATTATGAACCCATGCACCAACGGGCAGAGGTGGGGATTATTATCGTTCCTGAATACCGGGGTAAAGGGTATGGATCAATGTCTCTGGACGTGCTTTGTCACTATGCATTGAATTTCTTGCACCTGCACCAGCTGGTGGCATATATTGCTGCCGATAATATCGGAAGTTTGGCAATGTTCAGGAGTCAGGGATTTGCCCATGGGAAGCAACTGGAACAATGGCTACGTAATGCTGATGGAGGATATAAAGATGCCTGGTTGCTGCAGAGGATAAAATCAGACGTTTAAGAATCAAAAAGGATATAGAGTTTAACCTTGAACATAAAACCTTAAACCTCCTAAAAAAGGATTATGCTGAAAAAACTTTATCAAAAGAATAACTCTCCGCGCGATATGGCTGACATTGTCAAGGTGTTGGAGGATGGAGGAGTTGTGATATTTCCTACTGATACAGTGTATGCTATCGGATGTCATGCCTTGAAAGAACGGGCGGTAGAACGTATATGCCGTTTGAAGGGAATAGATCCACAGAAGAAACCGCTGTCGATTATTTGTTGTGAGATGAAACAGGTCAGTGAGTTTGCGAAGGTGGATGATGTCGCTTTTAAACTGATGAAACGTTATTTGCCCGGACCGTTTACTTTTGTACTACCGACAAGCAACCGACTTCCCAAAATCTTTCGGGGTCGGAAAGAGGTTGGTATCCGTATTCCCAATAATGACATTATACTTGAGGTATGTCGTTTGTTGAATGCCCCATTGATGACAACCTCTTTGCCCTATGATGAGGCTGAAGAGATTGAATATCTAACGAATCCGGAGTTGATGGAAGAACGATGGGGTAGTAAAGT
Organism: Phocaeicola sp.; assembly: GCA_045647865.1. GTDB lineage: Bacteria > Bacteroidota > Bacteroidia > Bacteroidales > Bacteroidaceae > Phocaeicola_A. Next base: position 4,115 of record JAZRMW010000054.1, on the reverse strand, counting down.
GGATATGGTGATTGATGCGGGAATTGGTGGCGTATCATCAGGTACAATTGTCGGTCTTGCTGATGGCGATGTGCAGATTTTGAGACAAGGAATAGGTACGTTTGAGGAATAAGAATGGAATTGAAAGATTTACAACAATTATATGCGAAGCATCCAAATACCAAAGCATTGGTTAAGGTGTTGGATGACCCGAAAGTACGCACGGTGCATTTGAATGGATTACAGGCTTCTGCTGCACCTGTCGTATTTAGTGGCATTTGTGGGGGACATACCCTTTGTTATGTATTAAATGACCAAGAACAGGCCGGTTATTTCTATCACGACCTGATGCAGATATTGGGCGAACAGAATGTCCTGTTTTTCCCATCGTCATACCGGCGTGCCATCAAATATGGCCAACGTGATGCAGCAAACGAAATTCTTCGTACAGAAGTGTTGGCTCGGTTGAATATCCCTTCCGGTGAAGTCAGAGATACTCCCCTTCATATCGTCACCTCTCCTGAGGCATTGGCAGAACGGGTGGTTTCGCAGAAGAAATTTGCAGACAATACTCTGCATTTGCAAGTGGGACAGCAGGTCTGTTCTACCAAGATTCAAGAACTATTGGCGGGATATGGATTTACACATGTTGATTATGTGTATGAACCTGGGCAGTTTGCTATGCGAGGCAGTATTTTAGATGTCTTTTCTTTTTCTTCTGACTATCCTTTCCGTATCGATTTTTTTGGTGATGAGATAGATAGTATCCGTACTTTTGAAGTTGAAAACCAACTTTCACGTAGTCAATTGACAGAAATCTCGATTGTTCCGGAATTGTTGAGCGGCGAGGATGAAGGAGTATGCGTGCTCGACTTTTTTCCCAAGGATGCAGTAATGATTTTTACAGACTTCTTATGGGTACACGAGCGAATCGAAACTATTCACAATGAGACGTTCACTCATCAAGCCATTATGGTACAGGAAAGTGAATCGACAGGAGTTCCATTGGTACCACCTTCATTGATAGATGGTGCTCTCTTTATGGAACGGGCTTTGGACTTCAAGCGGATAGAATTGGGACATCGGCCAACAGGAAACCCTCAGGTGACATTGACGTATGACATGACGGCACAACCCATCTTTCACAAGAATTTTGACTTGGTTTGCAGTACATTGGGTGATTATCTGTCGCGTGGATATCGATTATATATTTTGGCAGATAGTGCCAAACAGTGTGTGCGTTTGCAGACTATTTTCGAAGAACGGGCAGAAAAGGAAGGGGAATGTTTGCAAATTCCCTTTACTCCTGTCAACCGTACGTTGCATGAGGGTTTTGCAGATAATACATTACGCTGTTGTTTCTTTACTGACCATCAGATATTTGACCGTTTCCACAAATATAATCTACGTAGTGAAAGGGCGCGTGGAGGCAAGGTCGCATTGACTCTGAAAGAACTCCAACAGTTCGAACCTGGCGATTATGTGGTGCATATTGATCATGGAGTTGGACGCTTTGGAGGATTGGTGCGTATTCCGAATGGTGATTCAACTCAGGAAGTAATTAAATTGCTCTATCAGAATGATGATGTAGTGTTCGTTTCCATTCATGCGCTCCATAAAGTGGCTAAATACAAAGGTAAGGAAGGGGAACCACCTCGCTTGAATAAATTAGGGACAGGAGCTTGGGAGCGTATCAAGGAAAAGACCAAAACCAAAATTAAGGATATTGCCCGCGATTTGATTCGTTTATATGCCCGTCGGCTCGAAGAGAAAGGATTTGCTTATAGTCCTGACAGCTTCTTGCAGCATGAGTTGGAAGCCAGTTTCTTATATGAGGATACTCCCGACCAATTGAAGGCGACACAAGATGTGAAAGCTGATATGGAGCGTCAGCGTCCGATGGACAGATTGGTTTGTGGAGATGTAGGTTTTGGAAAGACTGAAGTGGCCATAAGAGCTGCCTTCAAGGCTGTTGCGGACAACAAACAAGTGGCCGTACTTGTGCCTACAACTGTGTTGGCTTATCAACATTATCAGACATTTAAGGAACGCCTCAAGGATTTCCCATGTCGGGTGGACTATCTGAGCCGTGCGCGTAAGGCATCCGATGTGCGTCGGATTTTGAAAGAACTGAAAGATGGTGAGGTGAACATTTTGGTTGGTACACATCGGTTGGTCGGGAAGGATGTACAGTTTAAAGATCTGGGATTGCTAATCATTGATGAAGAGCAAAAATTCGGTGTATCCGTAAAGGAAAAATTGCGTCAGATGAAGGTGAATGTGGATACGTTGACCTTGACGGCTACTCCCATACCGCGTACACTGCAATTCTCGTTGATGGGTGCACGTGACTTGAGTGTGATACAGACACCGCCTCCCAACCGTTATCCGATACAAACGGAGGTACACACTTTCAGTGATGAGGTGTTTGTGGATGCAATCAACTTTGAAATGAGTAGAGGAGGACAGGTGTTTATTGTAAGCAATCGGATAAACAATTTGTCGGAGTTAGCCAATATGATTCATCGTCGTATTCCTGATGCCCGTATCTGTATCGGACATGGACAAATGGAGCCGGAAAAGTTGGAACAAATCATACTTGATTTCGTAAACTTTGATTACGATGTGTTGATTGCAACCACAATCATTGAAAGTGGCATAGATATTCCCAATGTGAATACCATCATCATTAATCAAGCCCAGAACTACGGGTTGAGTGACTTGCATCAGTTGCGTGGGCGAGTGGGACGAGGTAACCGAAAAGCGTTCTGTTACTTGATTGCTCCTCCGTTGACGGTGTTGACTCCTGAAGCACGCCGACGGTTGCAAGCGATTGAGAATTTTAGTGACTTGGGAAGTGGCATACATATTGCTATGCAGGACCTTGATATTCGAGGTGCCGGTAACATGTTGGGAGCTGAACAGAGTGGATTTATTGCTGATTTGGGATATGAAACCTATCAGAAGATTCTGACAGAGGCTGTTACGGAACTGAAAAATGATGAGTTTGCGGAACTCTATGCGGTTGAAGGAGAACTGGTGAAGGCCGGAGAAGAGGTCATCAGTGGTGAAGAGTTTGTGGCAGAATGTAATATAGAAAGCGACTTGGAATTGCTGTTTCCTGCAGATTATATACCCAGTAGTAGTGAGCGAATGTTGCTTTATCGTGAACTCGATGGATTGGAGTTGGACAAGGATGTACTTCTATACAAAGGACGTCTCGAGGACCGTTTTGGAAAAGTTCCTCTTGAAGGTGAAGAGTTGATGCGCATTGTTCCGCTTCGTCGGTTGGGAAAACGTTTGGGGGCAGAGAAAATCGTTTTGAAAACAGGTCGTATGGTATTCTATTTTGTAAGTAATCCCGATAGCCTTTATTATCAGAGCATTGCTTTCGGAAAAGTACTTGATTACATGGCGAAACATCCTCGTAACTGTAATTTGCGTGAGCAGAACGGCAAGCGTAGTATGGTGATAAAGGATGTAACCACCGTAGAAATGGCAGTCTCAATCTTACAAGAGATGTTCGCTATGTAAATCCTGCTTGTTGTGATTACTTCTTGCACTTGTCAGGCTTCATGTACATAACGTGCAATGGCTGAATTTGGATATTTTCTGCTAAAATTAATGTGAGTTCGATATCAGGAGCTTTAGTTGCTTTTGTACCCGAAGATTTTTATATCGAACTCACATTAAAATTATCGATGTCGGTCCTTTCTTCTTTTCTTCCCATTCTATTCTATTTGTATTCTCTATCCCAATAATCTTCCCTACTTCCGAGAACTTTCTCCCCTGCCTGGAAAAACATTTTCCCCTGTAGGAAGAAAATCTCCCTCTCTCATATCGTTCCTTCCTCCCGTGCGCGTATATATATAATAAGGTATACCCTTGGCATCCTTTCTTTCCTTATGCTTTAGTTTTTATGTTTTAAAACATATTTTTACTGGTTCATTATCAGCATATTCTGAATAAAAATGCATTTTTTGCTAAAAATAATTGGGAAAAGTTTTTGTGATTCAGAAAATAGCAGTAATTTTGCATCCGCTTTCGAACGGGAAGCGTTGATAAAGAAGCGGTCTTTGATAAGATTACATAAACAGACAAGTAGTACAAGAGCCATCTCTAAGATATAGAGATGT
>JAZRMW010000053.1:0-2520 GCA_045647865.1 Phocaeicola sp. | reverse complement strand
TATATTTTTTTTACATTCCACGCAATTTTTCCTTATATTTTTCCAGTTGGATGCGCAAAGCATCAACACATTGGTCTACAGTTTCCTCAAAAGTGTCGCAAATCTTCGAAGCGAAAAGGCTCTCATTTTTCACAAGGTCCTTGACATCGGACTGCTTATTCATGGCCGTCTCGGGCTTTACTACTTTGTGGGTTACCTCCACTGTATCTATCTCGTCAAAGAACTTCTCCAACTTTGCAGTCTTCTTCTCAATAAACGCTTGCAATTGCTCACTTGCATCGAAATGGATGCTCTGGATGTTAGTCTTCATACTTACCTCCTTTTTTGTTATTGATTAATACTTGCCCTTGGATGGGCTTGCTTATATGCTTTTTTCAATTCTTCGAATGTAGTGTGCGTATAGATCTGCGTCGTACTCACACTCTCGTGCCCCATAAGTTCTTTCACGGCTTCCAACTCAGCTTCATTATTCAGCATAGCCGTAGCGAAGGTATGACGCAGCACATGAGGACTACGCTTCTTTAGGGTTACCACCTGCGAAAGGTTCTTGCGAACGAGACGATACACCCACTCTGGATAGACACGCTGAGCCTTATCAGTAATGAAGAGAGGGTTGAGGTTTGATGATCGAAGGCTGCTTTCTCCTTCGACCAGCGTACTCCGCTTGAGGGCTGAGAGTTCGCCATCCCGCATCTCCATATACCGTCTCAGACTATCAGCCAACCCCTGCCCTATCGGGATGATGCGCTGCTTATTGCGCTTACCTGTCACCTTTATCGTTTTACGACCAAAGTCAACATCTTCATCATTGAGCCCCACCAACTCCGAAAGACGAATACCCGTCTCATAAAAAAGTTGCAAGACGACATGCTCACGCACCCCTTGCCACCCCTCTCTCTGAGCAGTAGCACAGAGCATACGTTCCATCTCACCTTCACGAACAAACTGAGGCAACGGTCTCGACTTCTTCGGCCCGCTCACATGCTGCATTGGCGACACGGAGATTTTCCCTTTCTTCAACAGATATTTATAAAAGGTACGCAAAGAACTCAACTTGCGATTCACCGAGGTAGCCTTCATACCAGAGGACATAAGTTCCATAGCCCACCCCCTTACGAGATCAGCATCGGCATCTTTGAGTTCAATTCCACGTTCTGTTTGTTCAAGATATGCACCGAACGCCCGCAAGTCGTTCTCATAGCTCATCACCGTATGGGGTGAATAAACCCTTTCCAGGCTCAGATAGTCTAAGAATCCCGCTATCATAGGCATACCTTGTTATGTATATAATATAGGAGAAAAGGCAGAAATGTTTTCCATTATCAAACATACACCTTTTCATTGGCGAATATAGTTGATTTTTTCGATAACACAAAAATAACAGAGAAAAAAAATGGAATCGCAGACATGTATTATCGAAGACCTAGGCAAGAAAATTCAAAAGGCTTCGCTGAGACAACCATAGTGTTATAACAAATTACCCGGAAAACAACACAAAATTAGAGGCGGGTGATTACTCACTCGCCTCTAATACTTCGCAGATAAAAAATATTACTGACGCTTACCGCCTGAGTAAACAATACTCAAGGCATAGGCCTCACGAAGTGCCATCTTAACATCGGTAATGATACCCATCTGAGTATCCTCATCGATCTTCATTGACACCTTCATGTATGGTTTATCACGCTCGTTCATTGACTCACGCTCTTGGTAAACGTAGTCACCGATATCCTTGATCTCTGCAAACGCATCATTCAACTGAATACGTGTACCAGTACCCATCTTAGAGCGGAACTCCTTGGTAGGCTTACCGATGTACACATAAGACACCAACGACTTCTTTTCCAACTTCTCAATCTCAGTACCCTTAGGTGTCTGGAACTCCACCTTAAGAGTCACCTCACGCATAGAAGTTACCATCATGAAGAAGAACAGGATACTGAAGATCAAGTCAGGGAGTGACGAGGTATTCAGTTCAGGAACTTCCTTACTACCATTCTTATTAAATTTTCCCATGATTATTTACCTCCATACTTTTTAGGTTCAGACTCAGAAATCTTCATCGGATACACACCTCTTACTGCCAATTCCTCTTCAGACTCGGGCTTCAAGTCTCTGTAGTGCTTACCGAACTTCGCCATTGCAAACTCATCACGCAGCTCATTGTACGCAGCCATCAACTCATTCTGGATCTGGAAGTACACCTCATACTTGGTGCTACGGTCAGTCTGCACTGAGATAATGTGGTTCTTGGTGATAGGATAAGCACCCAAGACGGGCAGAGGAGGATCAGCAGGATGGAACTCAGGCATATTAGCCTTGTTATCCGGATTAGCGATGAACTCCTTGGCTATTTCGCGCAACTCAGAGGGTTGCACACCGAACTTAGTCACACGCTTAGCTTCATCACCATAGTAGTACATGATTTCGTTGTTCATGTTTACCGATACAACGAACACGTTTCTACCCTTCACCTTTACGTCATCTTCTTGCTGGTTAGGATCGGGTGGAGGTGGCAGA
>JAZRMW010000052.1:0-1623 GCA_045647865.1 Phocaeicola sp. | reverse complement strand
GAGCATGTGTACCTCGTCGATGATGTATACCTTATATTTCCCGATTTGAGGCGGAATACGTACTTGGTCTATCAAGGTACGGATATCTTCTACGGAGTTGTTCGAGGCAGCATCCAGCTCGTGAATGTTGTATGAGCGTTGCTCATTGAAAGCCATGCAAGATTCGCATTGGTTGCAAGCTTCCCCGTCAGCTCCCGGTGAAAGGCAGTTGATGGTCTTGGCAAAGATACGGGCACAAGTGGTTTTCCCTACTCCGCGAGGACCGCAGAACAAGTAGGCATGCGCCAGCTTTCCCGTAGCAATGGCATTCTTCAAAGTGGTCGTCAATGCACGTTGACCCACTACCGAATCGAAGGTAGAAGGGCGGTATTTTCGTGCCGATACGATATAGTTTTCCATAAACGGATGTTTTTTATTGATGATTGTATCTGCAAATGTACATAATTATTCCTATCTTTGCACCAAAAGCAATCAATTTTTTCTATGAGCAAGTTAATGACCATTTGGACATATATCCGTAAGCACAAGTATTTGATTACGATTGCGGCATTCTTGGTAATCATTGTTTTTCTGGATGAAAACAGTTTGATCCAGCGTGCTAAGCATCAACAGGAAATTAATGCATTGAACTCCGAGATTAAGAAGTACCGCAAGCAGTATGAGGAAGATACCGAGAAACTGAAGGAACTGACCAGCAATCCAGAAGCAATGGAGAAAATTGCTCGTGAGAAGTATTTGATGAAGAAACCGAATGAAGACATTTTTATTTTTGAAGAATGAGTAAGATTTATCAGATAATTCAAGGAGTGGGAGCTGTGTTGCTGCTTGTGGGTGCCATGTTGCAAATCACCCGTTGGGAACTTTCGCCAGTCATCTATACTCTAGGTGCAGTGATGTTTGCCTATGTGCAGGTCATGAGTAGATACGAAGGAAAGAACCTGATTGTGCGTCGTCTCCGCCGTCAACAGATTTTGGGTGCGGTATTGTTGGTATTTGCCGGTGTACTGATGTTTGTTACCCGTCACAACGAATGGGTGCTTTGTCTCACTGTGGCTGCTATACTTGAACTCTATACGGCTTTCCGTATCCCATCGGAATTGGAAAAGGAAAAATAATTGGAACAAAATTTAATAATCAAATCTATTGCAAATGAAAAAGCTTTTATTCTTAGTTGCTTTGATTTTAGCGGGAGCATCACAGGTACGTGCCGATGAAGGTATGTGGCTTCCATCTGAAATCTTGAAGAAGATCAAGGATATCCAGAGCCAGGGTTTCAAACTCTCTGCAGAAGATATCTATAGTGTGAACAAATCATCCTTGAAGGATGCAGTTGTACGTTTCGGCGGTGGTTGTACCGGTGAATTGATTTCAGGCGAAGGCTTGTTGATCACCAATCACCATTGCGGTTTCGGACAAATCCAGTCGCATAGCTCGGTAGAGCATGACTATTTGAAGGACGGTTTCTGGGCCATGTCCAGAGCGGAAGAATTGCCGAATCCGGGCTTGTCGGTTTCTTTCTTGGAATACATGACCGATGTGACCGATGAGGTATTGAAGGGCTACAAGCCGAAGATGACCGAAGAAAAGCGTAACGAAATCATTGCCAAGAATACCAAGAAGATT
>JAZRMW010000051.1:0-36370 GCA_045647865.1 Phocaeicola sp. | reverse complement strand
CAGGAATTGGGCTTGAACTCTGAAACAGCTACAGTGTTCAACTTGAAGACTAACGAACAAGTTATCTTGAATACTTGGTACGGTGGTGAAATGAAGAAGGGTATGTTCTCTATCATGAACTACTTGAACCCATTGAAGGGTATCGCTTCTATGCACTGCTCTGCAAACACTAACATGGAAGGTACTGACTCTGCTATCTTCTTTGGTTTGTCAGGTACAGGTAAGACTACTTTGTCTACAGACCCTAAGCGTTTGTTGATTGGTGACGACGAACACGGTTGGGACGAAGAAGGTGTATTCAACTACGAAGGTGGTTGCTACGCTAAGGTTATCAACTTGGATAAGGAATCTGAACCAGATATCTACAACGCTATCCGTCGTGGCGCTTTGTTGGAGAACGTAACTGTAGCTGAAGATGGTACTATCGACTTCGCTGATAAGGGCGTAACTGGGAACACTCGTGTTTCTTACCCCATCTACCACATCAACAACATCGTGAAGCCCGTTTCTAAGGGTCCTCACGCTCACCAGGTAATCTTCTTGTCTGCTGACGCATTCGGTGTATTGCCTCCCGTATCTATCTTGAATCCCGATCAGGCTCAGTACTACTTCCTCTCTGGTTTCACAGCTAAGTTGGCTGGTACAGAGCGTGGTATCACTGAACCCACTCCTACATTCTCAGCTTGCTTCGGTGCTGCATTCTTGAGCTTGCACCCCACTAAGTATGCTGAAGAGTTGGTGAAGAAGATGGAGAAGGTTGGCGCTAAGGCTTACTTGGTGAACACTGGTTGGAACGGTACCGGCAAGCGTATCTCTATCAAGGATACTCGCGGTATCATCGATGCTATCCTCGATGGCTCTATCAACACAGCTCCTACCAAGACTATTCCTTACTTCGACTTCGTAGTTCCTACTGAATTGCCTAACGTAGATCCGAAGATCCTCGATCCTCGTGATACTTACGAGTGCGCTTGCAAGTGGGAAGAGAAGGCTAAGGACCTCGCTGGCCGCTTCATCAAGAACTTCGCTAAGTTCACTGGCAACGAAGCTGGTAAGGCTCTCGTAGCTGCTGGTCCTCACTTGGACTAATCCCGCATTATCTTCTATAGATAAATAAAGGCAAACGGGGTGCTATGTACGCACATAGCACCCCGTTTTTGTATCCTGACACCATTTTGGATATACATCTACAACCAAACGGAACGACAAAAGCGAGTCCTTTTATTAACCAACTTTCATTTAACGACACATGAAAAGAACCATTTTTTCATCCTTTCTATTAGCATGCACCATGGGTGGATTTGCCCAGACGAGCGCAATAGAAATCGACCTCACCAAACGGGGAGCCGATGTCTCTCCCGACCTTTACGGCATCTTTTTTGAAGAAATCAGCCACGCTGGCGATGGCGGACTTTATGCTGAGTTAGTGCAGAACCGCGGATTTGAGGAACACGTGCTTCCCTCAAGCATGACATTGGTGGACGGCCGCGCCGTAGCCGTGGACAGTCCCAACTACGAACACCGCACCCACCGCAAGTGGTCTATCCCCTGGGATGTGGAGCAGAAGAAATACTTAGGATGGACGGTTGCCGACAACAACTGCAAAGTGACACGCCAGGTTATCGAGACCGACGCTCCTTTGCATGCCAACACCCCGAATGCCATGCAGTTGGTCATCACAGACATGAACAAAGGTGGCAAGGTCAGCCTCATTAACACCGGATACTGGGGCATGGGTCTGAAAGCCGGTGAGAAATACGATCTCCGCTTCTATGTGAAGAGTGCCGACTACAAGGGAACCATCACCGCCCGCATCTCAAACAGCGAAGGGGGTGCTTCGTTCGGTGAAGTGACCTTCAAAGCCAAGAAAATCAAGGATTGGACAGAGTTTACCGGTGTGCTGACCTCTACAGGAACAGCCGCCAAAGGCCAATTGGCTCTGGAGTTTGATGCCGAAGGAACCGTATTGGTTGACTACGTATCTCTTTTCCCACAAAAGACCTTCAAGGGTCGCAAGAACGGCCTGCGGCCCGAGCTAGTAGAGATGCTTATCGGCCTGCAGCCCAAGTTCATGCGTTGGCCCGGTGGCTGTATCGTCGAAGGTGCCACCTATGAGAACCGCATCAAATGGAAAGAGACCATAGGCGACCCCATGACCCGTCGCGGCGAATGGGACGTATGGGGCTATCGCTCAACATACGGTTTGGGATACCATGAATTCCTGCAGTTCTGCGAAGATTTGGGTATGGATGCCATGTTTGTAAACAATGCAGGCATGTCATGCTCCGTGCGCAATGGCGACTATGTACATTCCAAAGAAGAGCTGGACGCCGTTATTCAGGACTTCCGCGATGCCATCGAATACGCCATCGGTAATCCCGCCAAGAACAAGTGGGCCAAGATGCGTGCCGATGCCGGACACCCCCTGCCCTTCCCCCTGAAGTATGTGGAGATTGGCAATGAGAACGTGGGTCCCGTCTATGTGGAACATTTCAACTACATCTTCAAGGCGCTGAAAGCCGAATATCCCCAACTGACATTCATCAACACCTTGGGACACACCGACCCCTTGTTGGCGCAAATCCCCGGTGAATACATGGTTGACCCCCACTGGTACCGCGACCCGAACTTCTTCTTCAACAACAACCACCTCTTCGATGAAGCTCCGCGTAACCACGACATTTACGTAGGCGAATACGCTTGCAATGCCGGTGTAGGTTCAGGAAACCTATTGGCTGCTATCAGTGAGGCTGCCTTCATCTTGGGAATGGAGCGCAACAGCGATGTGGTGAAGATGTCCTCCTACGCACCGTTGTTTGAGAACGTGAACCAACCCAACTGGCCGTGCAACCTCATCCACTTCAATAGCGAAGCGGTCTATGGCCGTGCTTCATACTACGTGCAGAAGATGTCTGCCGAGAACCGTGCCAGCTACAACGTCTTCGTCAGCGAGACCACTAGTGCCGCCGAAGCCAAACCCTTCGCTCCCGGCACCATCGGATTGGGAAGCTACGCCACCCAGTGCGAATACCGCCAGATTCAGCTTACCGATGCTGAAGGCAAGGTCACTGCCATTGCCCCGTCACAATTCACTCAAGGACGTGGCGAATGGACTGTGAATGGCGACATCATCGCCCAGACCTCCAACCAACAGCTGACCATGGCGACATTGCCCGCTTTCAGCAGCGACACATACACCCTTGAACTGCAAGCCAAGAAGACAGGTGGACGCGAAGGATTCTTCATCTACTACGGTCTCGACAATCGCGAACGCGGACGCAACGGATACGTAGCCAACATTGCCGGATGGAACAACATGACCACCGCCTTCCAACCCATCGTGAGAGGAAGAACCAACGATGTGCTCGGCCGTCAGGTACACCACACCATTGAAAACGACCGCTGGTACGACATCAAGCTAGTGGTAACTCCCGAACTGGTGACCCTCTTCGTTGACGGACAGGAAATCACCTCTGCCCAACCCGCCGAACAGCCCCGCTACTTCTGCCAGACGGGCTACGACGACATGACCGGTGAACTCATCATCAAGGTGGTCAACGGCACCGAACAGCCCTACACACGCAGTTTCAACATCAAGGGTGCCCAGAACATTGCTTCCGAAGGCCGCATCATTACCCTCTCAGGCAATCCGCAGGACGAGAACACATTTGAGGAACCTACCAAACTGACCCCGAAGACAACCACCTTCAACCAGTTTGGCGAAAGTTTCCAGTATGAGTTTGCCCCCATGTCATACACCATCATGCGTGTGAAAGCCCGCACCAACCAACCCCGCCGCCGCCGAATGGCAGGTGGTGAGATGAAACACCCCGGCGTGCACGACCCTGTAATGGCACGTGGTGAAGATGGCAAACACTACATCTTTGCCACAGGCATGAACGTAGGTGTCATGTCCAGCGAGAATCTGCTCACATGGAAGCACGAGCGTCCTGCACTTCCCGAAACTCCCGCCTGGGCGATGGACACCGTACCGGGATACCGCGGACACACATGGGCTCCCGACATCAGCTTCCACAACGGACTGTGGCACCTCTACTACTCCTGCTCTACCTTCGGAAAGAACGGTAGTGCCATCGGATTGGCGGTAAACAAGACACTCGACCCCACTTCGCCCGACTTCCGCTGGGAAGACAAAGGCATGGTCATCGCCTCACACCGCAATGTAGATAACTTCAATGCCATCGACCCCAACCTGATTGTAGACGAAAAGGGACAACCTTACCTCTCTTTCGGCTCTTTCTGGGATGGCATCCAATTGGTGAAACTCTCCAAAGATGATTTCAAGACTCCCATCAGCCAACCTGTCACCATTTCACGCCGCCTGAATAAGCAGGTGAACCTGAAGGAAATCAAACACACCAAGGAGGGCAACAACACCATCGAAGCCGGAGAGAATGCCGTAGAGGCCCCCTTCATCATCAAGCATGGCAAGTACTACTACCTCTTTGTCAGCTTCGACTACTGCTGCCGGGGTGAGAACTCCACCTACAAGACGGTCTATGGACGCTCCAAGAAAATCGAAGGTCCCTACCTCGATAAGGAGGGCAAACGCATGGACAAGGGAGGTGGCACCTACCTCTATGGCCCCAATGAGGAATTCTTCGGTGTGGGCCACAACTCGGCATACGAGTTCGACGGACAATGGTACTTCGTTTCTCATGCCTACGAGAAGGCCCGCAATGGCGGAGCCCACCTCTTCATCCGCCCCATGTACTTCGACAAAGAGGGTTGGATTGTAAACAAATAATCATACAAAACTCTTCTGAAACAGGAAGAGATGTTGTGAACAAATAGCAGTGGCGTATGAAGGAACAACTCACAGTTCACTACATACGCCACTTTTGTAAAGAAAAAGAATTGTGATGAGAAGCATCTTACTGCTATTGTTGGTAGCTGCAACCACCCTCTCCGCTTGCATCAACGACGAGGAGCCCCAGCGGGTAGAGGTTGTTCATGTGGGAGAGATCCTGCCCGATTTCTCAGCCCCCATGAAGGACGGTTCTGTGGTGACGGGCGAGTACCTACGGAGCAGGGTTTCAGTGGTGGTATTCTTCCACACCTCATGCCCCGATTGCCGGCAATTATTGCCACAAATTCAACGACTATACGAAGAGTATTCCACTCATAATGTGGCATTTGCTATAATCAGCCGCGAAGAAGGCGAAAGCTCTATTGCCTCCTTTTGGGAAGCACACAATCTGACGATGCCTTACTCACCCCAGAGCGACCGGACCCTTTATAGGCTCTTTGCCACATCGCTCATTCCAAGAGTCTATATCAGCGACAACAGAGGGATTGTACGAAGCATCTTTACGGACAATCCGGCCCCTTCCTACGATGAGATAAAAGCGGTATTGGATGAACTTTTATGAAGCATCTTTATAAACCGTTTTCTCATCAAATTAACATAATCACCTGACGGAGAAGCAATTCTAAAGGGCCAAAATCGGGAAAAAGTTTGTTAATATATGCAAAAGAAGAGAACGTCTTAATGATTTTTTAGTAAAAATAGACTTAATATTTTTCAAAAAAAACGTATTTTTGCACCATATTACGCTATGTATCCATAATTTCCGTCGGAGACAAGCTCCATACGGACTAAATTTGTTCAAAAATGATGAAATACAAGGAAAGTCTTTGCCTGCTGTTTTTCTTCCTCATCTGTTTAGGGGGAAAAGTTCAAGCTCAGGATATCGCCGTCAAGACCAACCTGCTCTATGATGCTACGGCCACCGCCAATGTCGGTCTGGAAGTCGGCCTTGCTCCCCAGTGGACGCTCGACCTCTCGGGCAACATGAATGCCTGGAGCAAAAACGACCGTACCAAGTGGAAACATTGGATGGTTCAGCCGGAAGTCCGTTATTGGTTTTGCGACCGTTTTTCTCGTCATTTCATTGGTGCACATCTGATCGGCGGTGCATTCAATTTCGGAGGTATAAACAACAGTTTGTCTTTTTTGGGAACGGACTTTTCTGTTTTGTCAGACAGTCGGTATCAGGGTTATGCTTATGGAGGCGGAGTCGCTTACGGCTTCGCTTTTGTATTATCCAAGCACCTCAACCTGGAGCTGGAAGCTGGGTTCGGATATATGTTCCTGGACTATGCAATTTATGAGTGTGGCACTTGCGGACGCAAGGTGAAAGAGGAGACCCATCACTATGTGGGTCCGACCAAAGCTGCTGTTAATCTGGTATTTGTCTTTTAAACACGAAATCTATGAAAAGATTGATTTTCTTATCACTGGCTGCTATGCTGACTCTTTTCAAGGGTCATTCACAGGATATAACCGATGTGAACATCAAGGACTACACCCTGGAGGTGAAGGAGGATGGTCTATTGTATTTTGACATGGACTTGGACCTCTCCCAGCTGGACATCAAGACCACCCAGGTGGTTGTCCTGAACCCGATTATCATCAACGGGGCCGACACGATGAAGCTGAAGTCCATCGGCGTTTATGGCCGGAACCGAAAGATTTATTATCAGCGCAACGAGGAGGATAAGCCCACCGCAGTAAGCGACATCAACCTCTCTCCCTCTGAAATCGCTGAGACCATCGAATACACTGATTCTGTCAAATTCAAGGACTGGATGGATGGCTGCAAAGTGGAGTTTGTCCGCACAGACTTCAGATGTTGCGGTCAGTCTGCCCTCATCAGCAGTGCAGAACTGGTGGACAAATTCCCGACCGATGCCTATTTCCCCGAGCTCCTTTACCACAGACCGGCACATGAGACAGTGAAGACTCGCTCCATCAGCGGTTCGGCATTCATCGACTTCCCGGTCAGCAAGACGGTCATCAACCCCACCTACCGAAACAACACGGTGGAACTGGCGAAAATCATCGGCACCATCGACTCGGTAAAAAACGACAGCGACATCACCATCAAGTCCATCACCATCAAGGGATTTGCATCGCCTGAGAGCCCTTACAGTAACAATACCCGACTGGCGAAGGGACGTACTGAGTCGCTGAAGAAATACGTAGAGAGCCTCTACCATTTCGGAGAGGACTTCATCAAGACGGACTTCGAACCGGAAGACTGGGCAGGACTCGAAAAATATGTGATGAATTCGTCGCTTCCCCACAAGGAGGAGATTCTGGAAGCCATCCGTTCGGACAGGGAACCCGATGCCAAGGAGTGGTTCATCAAGTCGAACTGGAGAGATGAATACCGCTACCTGTTGGAAAACTGCTATCCCGCCCTGCGTCACTCCGACTACACCATCGAGTATGAGGTCAAGAGCTATATCGACCCCGTAGAAATCGAGAAGGTGTTGCGCACAGCCCCCCAGAACCTGTCGTTGGAGGAGTTCTACATTCTTGCCCAAACCTACCAGGCGGGCAGCGAAGAGTTCAACGACCTGTTCGAGACGGCCGTCAGAATGTATCCCGACGACCCTGTAGCCAACCTGAATGCCGCCAATTTGGCCATTCTCAAAAAGGACTACCGCAGAGCCTTGCGCTACTTGGACAAGGCCAAAGGTCTTACAGAAGCGGTTTACGCACGCGGTGTCTTGGAGGTCTATATGGAAAACAACGCGGCTGCAAAGCCCTACTTGGAAGAGGCTCACAAACTGGGTATCAAAGAGGCGAAGCCCACGCTCAACGAAATCTCCAAAAACCGGATGATTTACAAGAAGACAGATTACAAAAAGAAATAACTAACAAACAATTTTATTTACTAATTTATTTTTATTTTTATGAAAAAATGTTTATTTATTGCACTTGCCGCATTAGGTTTTGTGGCTTGTGAGAAAGACAATGAGAATTCAGGTTCAAACCTTAGTGGTGAACTCGAACAGTCTTATGTGGCAATTACACTTGCTGCTGATGACATGAGTACCAGAGCTGGAACTAGACCTGATGGTGTTTATGAGGATGGAACTGATGCTGAAAGAAAAGTAAGTTCAGCTTATGTATTCTTCTTCAACGCACAGGGTGAACCCTTTTTGGTTGACGGTACTAACAACTACGTTTCTGCTTTTGATGGATTTACTAAAGAAGAAGCAGAGAACCCAGTTGACAATGTCTCAGATATCCAAGAGGCCGTATTGGTGATTGAAAACCGTAAGGGTGAACATCCTACCAAGATGATTGCAGTTCTTAACTGGGTTCCTACTCAGAACTATTCAATTGCAGACCTTCAAACTACATTGGCTAGCCTTGGAAATGAAACGGATGGTTTTGTAATGAGCAATGCAGTTTATGATCAGAATGGAATTGAAATGGCTGCCTCAATCATTGCTCCTGAGAACATTGCTGAATCTGCAAATTTAGCAAAGGCTAAACCAGTAAAAATCTATGTAGAGCGTTTGGCAGCCAAAGTTACTTTTAATGCAGAAAATGGAGGTCAGTTTGAAGTTGGTTCATTGAATGGGTCATCAGAAGAGGCCGACAAGGTGTATGCTCAGATTGTAGGTTGGGAACTTTACAAGGACTACGACCAGTCAACTTACGTGAAAGATATTGAAACCACTTGGACAGAAGATGCTCTTGGATTCAACTGGAATGATGCAAACTGGAACCGCTCATATTGGGCTAAATCACCGAATACTGGAGCTTTCGCTTCTCCTAACTTCAGATGGAATGAAACTACAGGTGAGGACCTTACAATAGGAGGTTATTTCTATTGTGGAGAAAATACTGAATGTGCTGAAGCAGACCGCACTAAAGTTATCATCAAGGCTCAGCTTCAGAAAAAGAATACAGATGGTATATCATATAGCCCGATTGAACTTTCTCGTTGGTATGCAACAGATTATGTAGGAGACAACAACCTTAAGACTGCTGTCGCTAATACACTTAAGTACGCTATCTACTCTGGAGTTACTGTTGATGGTACAACTACTTATACTTCTATCCAACCCGAAGAGTTGAGTATTGTAGAAGCAAATGAAGCTCCTACCGGAACAGATATCAAAGCATTTGAGGTATTCTTCCAACTTGCAGATGGTTTAGGTAAAACTTGGTATCAATACGCAGACGGTGAATATACTCTTGCTACTGAAGAAGAAATCAATACACGCCTTGCAGCTGTTCAGCCTGCACTGAAATATACTCAAGGTCAGACATATTATTACACCGACATCAAGCACCTCGGTGCTGAAGGTAAGACTGGAGAGTTTGGTGTGGTACGTAACCACGTCTATAAGTTCAACATCACAGCTATTAACGGATACGGAACACCTGTATTTGATGGTAATACTGATTTCGTAACTCCTGAGCGTCCTCAAGACGTTGATACTTATGTTGCTGCTCAAATCAACATCCTTTCTTGGAGAGTTGTTGCTAATCAGGATCAGACTCTTCATTAATTCAATCCCCCACTCTTTAGCATCGCATAATGAAGAAACTTTCATTCCTAATTTTTGCGGCATTGGGTTTGGCAGGATGTGCTGAGAGTATGACCGAACCCGGTTCCCCTGACAAGGGGGAACTGGGGCGGTCGTACCTTTCGGTGACCCTCAAGTCTGATGACGCATCCACCCGTGCTGATGGCGACTTTGAATACGGCGAAGCCGATGAGCGCTATGTCGAAAACGTTCATTTCTTCCTGTTCAAGGCCGATGGCAGCGCCTTCCCTGTGAATGCAGTGGGAGGAAAGAACTACCTGTCGATGAACATCAACAGCGGTGGCACCCAGCCCGGCGAGACCGGCCAACCGAATGAAGGTCCGAATGTGTCTGATGTGAAAGATAAGGTGCTTGTTTTTAACAACTACAAAGGAGAATTCCCCACCTACATTGTGGCGGTGCTGAACTGGGATTCCCAACACCTCAACCCCTCCTACACCTTGAACAGCCTCTACAACTCCCTGGCAGGTATCCGCAATGGCAACAGCCATTTTGTGATGAGCAACGCGGTGTATGCCGACTTCCAGGGCAAGGTAGTCCGAGCCACTCCCCTCACAATCGACAACATCGGCAAGACGGAGGAGGAGGCAAAGGCCCATCCCGTGGAGATTTATGTGGAGCGACTCTCTGCCAAAGTACAGTTGGAGGCCAAAGGGGATGTCGCCGGCCAGGAGGCGACCTACGATGTGAAGACCTCGGTCGATGAAACTCCCGTCTATGTAAAGGTCTGCTCGTGGGAACTGTACAACGAATACCACCACTCCATCGTGCTCAAGCACATCTATCCCGAGAATTGGGGAACGACAGGGGGCATCGGGTTCCTGTGGAACGACCCCAACCGTTTCCGCTCCTATTGGGCAGCCTCCTACACTGGCAGTTTCCCTACCGACAATCACTTCGATTGGGCCAACGGTGGATTCTCTCCCGGTGCTGCGGCTTATTGTGGCGAGAACACCCGTCAGGCAGTCAAGGATGGTGAGGGAAACCTCACATCGGACCCACGCACCAAGGTGATTGTCAAGGCCCAGCTGGTGAAGGCCGATGGCAACCCCATCGAGCTGGCCAATTGGTACGGACACAACTATGCTGGCGAACAGGCCTTGCGCACAGAAGTGGCTTCGTTGCTTGCCACTCAGTTGTACTATGCCGACGGTACAGCATATAAAGGTATAGACGAGGCCGACCTGAAGGTCGTGCCGGGCAATCAGGCTCCGGCGGGAACCGATGTAGAAGCCTACGAGGTATTCTTCCAACTCGCCGACGCTGCACAGGCGAAGGAGTGGTACACCTACTCCAATGCCGGAGGCTACCAACCTGCAACCCACGAGGCCATCAATGCCCGCCTTGCCGAGGTGGAGCCGGCCCTGCTCTACAAGAACGGTATGACCTACTACTACACGGACATCCGACACTTGGGAAGCGAAGGGTCAGCCGCTGAATACGGTGTGGTGCGCAACCATATATATAAGGTGAACATCTCGAAGATTACAGGCTTCGGCACTCCGGTGTACGACCCGGAAGTGGATATCGATGTTCCCGAGCGTCCGAAGCAGGTCAGCAGTTATGTGGCTGCCGAGGTGCGCGTACTCTCTTGGAAAGTTGTTAAAAATCAATATGATGTCGAATAACATTTAAAAACAAACAATTATGAGAAAACATTTTATCATGGCTCTTGCAGCACTTGGCTTTGCTGCTTGTTCCGAAAGTGTGGACGACCCTAATGCCTCCATCAACAAGGGCGATTTAGAGGAGTCTTACATTGCCATTAACCTGATGGCTGCTGATGCGAATACACGTGCGGTGACTGATGATATCGGTAAGGCTGATGAATATGATTACGAAGATGGAATTGATGCTGAACGAGCAATCAACTCGGCTTACTTCTTCTTCTTCGATGAGAATGGTAATCCGTTTAATGTAACAGGTGCTCCTGCTACTGCTCCTGATTATACTAATGGTGGGAAGAACCATTTGTCACTTGCAATAACTTCTACACCAGAAGGAACATCAGAAAATATCTCTGATATCAGCAATGCAGTATTAGTATTAAATACCTACAAGGGGGTTTATCCCAGCAAGATAGTGGCTGTTATTAACTGGACTCCCGCTAATCAAGCATATTCTTTGGAAGAACTCCACACTATTCTCGGCAATATCAGGGGTGTAGGAAATGGCTTTGTGATGAGCAACTCTGTATATATGGATGGTGCTGGCAATATAGTGGATGCAGTACCTCTCACAACTGCTAACATCAAGACAACTGCAGCCGAAGCTCAAGCTAACCCAGTCGAGATCTATGTAGAGCGTACTGCTGCAAAGGTGGTGCTTACTGCAAGTGGTAAGGTTGACGGAACATCAAATATCTTCGCAACCGGAAAGACATCTACTCCAAATATTACATTGGGAGAAGCTACAGCTAAAGACGTGTATGTACAACTTCACGGTTGGGAACTTTACAACGATTATAACACATCAAACCTTCTTAAGAATATCCAAAATTGGGATGTTGCCACTTTGGGTCTTACTTGGAACGATATACCTTATTATCGCTGCTACTGGGCTGAATCTCAGGCAACCAATCCCGAGGATAAATTCTCATGGTCATATGAAAATCATACCGAAAAGGGATTCCCTACAGCTAATGGTTTCAAAGTAGCAGAAACGGCTAATTACACCATTGGTACATTTACCTATTGTGGCGAGAACACTAATGGAGAGAATTATCGCACCAAGGTAATCCTCAAGGGACAGCTTATGCAGCAGAATGATAATGGAACATATTCTGCTCTCGAACTTGCTCGTTGGTATGGAACCGAATATGCAGGTAATGCAGCTTTGAGAACTGCGGTTGCCAACTCTCTTAAGTACACTTTGTACTATAAAGAAGGCGACAAATATTTTGGTATTACTCCTGAAGATCTCCAATGTGTTGAAGGTAATATCGTTGGTGCAGAGACATACGAGGTTGGTTTCCAACTTTCAAGCACTCCAGGAGACGGTAAAGGTACAGAAAAAGAGTGGTTCAAATATGACTCGGAAAATAATTATGTTTCTTTTGGCGCAATGGATACTGAGGGTGTTAACGCACAAGAAACTAACAAATATCTTAAAAGCGTAGAGCCTGCTCTGCTCTATGCAGAAGGTCAAACTTACTATTATATAGATATTGAGCACCTTGGTACTGCTGGAGCAAAATATGGTGTCGTTCGTAACCACGTTTATCAGATTGATATCGAGTCTATCGGAGGTTATGGTTCACCTATATATATAGGAACAAGTAACATTGTGACCCCTCCTGAATATCCTGAGGATGAGGAAGAGTCATCTTACGTAGCTGCAAGAATCAACGTTCTTTCTTGGAAGATTGTAAAACAGAGTGTAAATATTGAACCATAACAAATCTTTTAAAGAGGCCGCCCAGCGGCTTTGCTCGACGGCCTCTTTCATCTTATTCAACCAATTAGTAGAAATGAACAGAGTGCATATATTTAGAAGAATGCTGTTTGCCTTGTCAATGGTGGCGACAATGGTGATGGTCTCTTCGTGTGAGAATGAGCTCATCTTCGAAGGTGAGGAGGATTGCGGTATCTACTACCGCATACGTTTCAAATACGACTACAACATAAAGTTTGCAGACGCCTTTGCCAACGAGGTGAATTCTGTTGCACTCTATGTGTTCGACGAGAACGATGTGCTCGTCGAAGAAATAGCCACCACCGACAAAGAAGCCCTCTCCAGCGGGACATTCGAGATTCCACTCGAACTGGAACCCGGGAAATATACCCTCATGGCTTGGGGAGGGGTGATGAACGAGGAATCGTTCGACCTGCTTGCCGCCCCCCAAATAGGCAAGACCAAACTGCAGGAGATGCAAGTGAAAATGCACCGACAGTACAATGCTGCGGGCGAGGCCACCGTCAGCGAAGACCTGCTCCCCCTCTATCACGGCACGCTGCCACTGGAGGTAGCCAATGTGCCGGGAACCTACACCGAAACCCTGTCGATGATGAAGAATACCAATGTCATCCGTGTCCTCCTGCACGAGATGTCGGGACACGATGTGGATGCCGACAAGTTCATCTTCGAAATCAAAGACCGTAACGGTCTCTACGACTGGGACAACACCCTGCTCGATGACGAGCAGATTACCTACTCAGCCTGGCACCAACGCACAGGCTCTGCCGAGATGGAAGAAGAGGATGTCAGAGCCGTCACCTCCGTCAATGTGGCTCTTGCCGAACTCACCATCGGCCGAATGAAGGCGGGAAGTTCGCCCATCCTTCACATCAAAAACCGCGAAACCGGCAAGGATGTCTTCCGCATCCCGGTAGCGGATTATGCCCTCCTCGTCAAAGGTAACTACCGCGAGAAGATGGGCGACCAGGAATACCTCGACCGTCAGGATGAATACACCATGACATTCTTCCTCGACGAGGGCGAATGGGTCAGTTCAGTCATCTATATCAACTCGTGGAGAGTGGTGCTGAACGATACTGAACTGGACTAATCAACCACATAGACTATTAGAGAGTGAGAAATATAATTAAAAACCTTATACTGTTTGTTTGCTGCATGGCTGCTGCATCGTGTGTGTTCGATGCGGAGCGATGCGACATGCCCGTTGACAAGCCCGGCGTAAGGTTTACGGTCTCACTCAAACATCATCAGACAAGAGCCGCGTGGAGTGAATCGTACCCATCGGAAACGGGCGTACCTTTCGACTATCGCATCCAGCCCGACGAACTGCGCGTGGTAATCCTTGACCAGAAGGGCACTCGCGTAGGCGAAATCCGCGACCTCGACTACTGGCCCATCAACGAAACGCACACAGCCTTCCAGTTTGTCGGACAACTGCCCGAGGGCACCATGGATTCGATTCAGGCACACCCCGATCAGACGGAGTACCGATTCATGGTCCTTGCCAACTGTGGAGACAACCTGAGCGGCGAGCAGTACATTACCTACAGCCACGCACAACTGAATCCGACCAACGTCCAGGCCTCCATCCCCATGTGGGGAGTGCAAGAGGCTGATGTGTCGCCACTATCCACACAAGACAATCTCGACCTTGGCGAAATCTGGCTCCTGCGTGCAGCAGCCAAGGTGGAGGTGAAGCTGAACGAAGCACTCAAAGAGGCGGGTACGACCATCGAGTCGGCCACGCTGAAATACTATAACCAGACGGGATATGCCCTCCCCAGCGGATGGGAACAAGTCCGCCAGACACGCGCTCTCGACCAGGAAACCTGCCTGAGAGTCTATCGCCACGCGGCCGTGAACCTCCCCTTCATCAAGGATGAGGAGACCGGCAACTACTATCTCTATGTGACCGAGTATGACAACATCAACTATTCGGGCGAGCGTAATAAAATCAGCCTGGACTTTAATATCGGTGGAGTGGTAAAGAGCTTCGAGGATGCCATTTCCTTCTGCAATTACAGCGATGGAGCGCCTGTAGAGAATAGCCACTACAACATCGTGCGCAACCACATCTACGAATTTGAAATCCTCAGCATCGCTGGTTCAAGCCTTGTGCTCGAATATACCGTAGCCGACTGGACGATCGAGGATTGGGATGGCGCCGGCAAGGAATATGAGGAGCACGACCTCGCATACCCGACGTATCATAACCCGGCGGTGCCGAAGGAGTTCTTGAATTTAAATGCCACCGAACAGGCCAAGTATGTAATTAAAGAAAATCCTGAAATGTATTTTGGTGGTAGTAACAATCTTGAAGGAGGAGCTTTCCATTGTTACTTCCAGATAGTAGCTCCATCAGATGTAGAGTGGCAACCTGTATTTACTGCTTCCAAAGAGAATTATCAAATACGTGTATATCTTTACAAATCCTCAACAAAAGAGGAACTTGTGTTTGATTCGGGACAAGATGTAGATAATACTCTGAAGGATGATTTGCATGCATGCCAATCAAACGAATGGTATCACATCGTAGTCTTCCCACTGAGCGACGACGGTGCTGGTACGACGGATGTAGAATTTGGTATCACCTATTACCAAGAATGGACAGACCAGTATATCAACCTCTATGTAAATGGAGAGTACGATAATATCAGATGGCCCAATAGCGGAAACAATCCCAAACTGATTAGCATCAAGCACGTCTCTGCACTGCAAGGTAATAGCGAAACGAATTAAAGGAACCCTATGAAAGATTGGATACTATATACAATTATGCTTATAACTATACAGCTTTCAGCTGTGTCGTGTATATCTGAGTTGGACGAAGAAGATACGTTTGTGCCAGAAGGGGAGAAGTATATCACCCTCCATTTCCAGACACCGGGCGTCATTACACGTGCAACGACGGATGACAACGAGTGTGAGGCCTTTATGAGCCATATCGATGTGGTGGTATATAAGTATGACAATGGCAGTTACACCCCGTTCCATTACGAGCGGATCAATGTATCCGATACCCCTACCGGCAAGGCAACCCTCCACAAGACCAAAAAGGATTTCGATCAGGATGTCGCATACCGCTTCTTTGTAATTGCCAACAGCAAACTCGAAAGTTCAGATTATTATAAGGACGGCAACATCCTCGATTATAAAACATTCCTCGAACTCGACCAGACGGACGAGATTATCCATCTCACAGGAGTTGACTTCGACATCAAGAATCCCCACTATCCCCAAATGTTCTTGATGGATGGCGTGGCCTATCTGGGCGATAGCGAACCGGCAACAGCAGGCAACATTGTTATCAATGACCCCGCCACCAAAGACGATGTCACCATCAAGGTGACCTTGCGCCGTGCGGCCGCCAAGGTGCAGATTACCATCATCCCGGGTGACAAGGTGACCTTCACATCCGAGCTGATGGCCCTTTCGCAGGGATATATGGTGCGCAATATGCCCATCCGCACAACACTCGCGGCTGAAGGCGGTTATCCGCTCAACGAAGGCGGTAAAAGACCCTATTGGAAATCGACCACTATCTCACAGACTCCCTATTTCCATTTGAGTCCCACCTTGGATGCTGAAGGCAAGGTGGTGAACCACCAGATTCAGATAACACTCTATTGTTACTCACACACGTGGACAAAAGATGAAGCATTCGAACGGGGAACCTCCGTGGTGCTGATGCTCCCACTCAAATATACAGAGAATGGAGATACGGTGGAGTACATCAACAACTACTACCAGCTCTCGTTCAGCAAGAAGGAGACGGGAACAAACAATGAGTCGTACCACCTTATCAAACGCAACACCTACTACGACCTGCGAGTAAACCTCAATGCTCCGGGGGCAGAGGATTTCAACGAACCGGAGGATATAGAAGATATCCAATACTTTACAGCCCCTTGGGAGAAGATGAATTTGAGTATCTCGGGTGAAAGCGGTGTCAAATACCTGAAGGTCAACAAGGAGAAACTCTATATGTACAATGTAGCCGATGACAACACCTCGCTCTACTTCTCGTCATCGTCGCCCGTTACGGTTCAATTGGTTTCAGGTAGTGCTTACTACTACAATAAGTACAATGTGAAGACTAATCTCACCAATGCTCAAGTACAAAACATCTACGGATCTACCGAAGAAGGTTCCGTATCAGGCAACATCTCCGTCCACAGCGATATCCCCACCAACAACACCATCCGCTATTTCCAACTCAAAGTAACCAATCAGGAAGGGTTGAGCGAAATTGTCGATGTGGAGCAATATCCGCTGATATACATTACCAACAGCCTACCTTGGTATTCGTATCGCGACGACTACTATCATCGCTCAACCGGAGGGCATACTTGGAATGGAAATACCAGTACCAGTACAACATCAGGCAATCAGCCTACAACATATCGGTATGATGGTGACCACGTTGTGAGCATTGAAAAAATCAAAGAAGTCAATACCGAAACCCGAGAAGTGAAATATACCTACACCAGTGCTACTCCAACAACAAGCAACGGAGGTACAGGTTGGACTGCATCAAAAGTTAGAGGAAACAAACAAAATAATGGTCAGAACTATGCCATTAATTACTACTATTTCACCTACAGAAGCAGAAAATGGACAAAAAATGAGTCAAATTGTGAAACTCACAACGTACGTAATTACCACGTACGTGTAATGGCATCATCGAATGAATACACCATTGGCCGTCCGGCAATCGACGAACATGGACATACGGCAGGAGATGCCGAGAATGCCAAGCTGGTATCTCCATCCTTCGTAATAGCATCACGCTTGGGTGCGGTACTCTCAACCTATAGTGGATTGTCCAACATGTCGAACGACAAAAAACTGATTGTATTTGCCGACCACGCCAAGAACTACGTGGAGGTGGACGATGTGAACGATGACAAGAAGGATCCCGTAGTGGTCTATGACAACTGGCGCCTACCTACTGAGGCAGAGCTTAAAATCATTATGAATATTCAGGGAACAAGTGGACAGAATGCCGATGCCATCGACTTCTTGCTCAACGGTGGTTACTACATGAGTGCAAGCGGACCTGTCTTTAATCCAAAGAATAACGATGGAACTACAGAACTGGCAGATCCAATGAATGCTACTGGTGTGGCTATCCGCTGTGTACGTGATGTCTATTAATATTGGAAACATGATGAAAAGATTCATATCTATCATATTCACTTTATTCCTCATTCTGCTAAGCGCTTGTGAGCAGGAGGAACTTTATACCCCGCAGACTGATGAAATTCCCGAGGGATACACCCGAATAACATTCAGTGCAAACATCTCATCTCCGACAGTGGTGAATACCCGCGCTGTGGACCCCGACGGACTGGATGTGAACAACATGACGCTCTTCTGCTTCAATGAGTTTGGACTCTACATCAGTTCAGAGGCGGCAACGCTTGTAAGTCATGATAATCCAGAAAGTGGTATATCTGACAGAGGTACTTACAGAGCTGTAGTGCCGAGCCATACCCGGATTATACACTTCCTGGCAAACCATAGCCAAGGTCTCTATGATGAGAAAGATTTCCCTGGACAAACCGAGAGTATGGTGGTGGCCAATATGGAGGGCGGCTCAGGAATGCTGGTATATTGGTCGCGCTTCGAGATGGATGACGAGAGCGATGCCTCTATTCATGAACAGCTTACCGATTTGAAATATACAATAGGAGGCAAAACATACGAGGGTATCAAACTTATCCGTAACCAGGCCAAGGTTACGATTGATGATTGGGAGACCGACAAGTTTGTCGTTACCGGTTACCGCACGGTGAATATCCCTGCCTTCGGGACGGTGGCACCCCACCATCCGGATGACCATTTCCACGTCGTTGACAACTGGGAGGACACCAAGGATTTTGTGACTCTCCCCAACAACCAGACATTGATGTCGGACATCTCGGACATCAACACCAAACCCGAGGATTACATCTTCGAGAGTGAAAACGCAGGCGACAAGCTCATCAGCGTGATTATCAAAGGACATACACCGGGTCAAACCGAAGCCAATGACAAATACTACCGCGTGGTGATGCAAAATCCCGATGGCAGCAACTTCATGATCAGGCGCAACCACCACTACAACATCATCATCACAGGGAAGCTCACCTATGGACAGGATACCTTTGAGAAGGCACTGACCGCCCCAGCCTCGAACAATGCTTGGATCTCCATTGACGAGTGGGTCAACGAAATCTCAGATGGCGTGGAGACTCTTTGGGTGGAGCAGACAAACTATGTGTTGAGTAGCGATCAGTATGCAGGTACTGACTGGACGTTCAAGTATAAATACACCAATACAGGCACTGGTGGCAACTCGGCCCCCGAGATTACCTGGATTGACAACAATGTAGCCTACAGCAACATCACCAACAGCTACAACCCCAGCACAGGCGAAGGAACCGTCACCCTGCGCTTCTACCCCATGTATGAGGGAAACGAGCAGCAATCCGGCTCGCTGCTTATCAAACACGGCAAACTGCAGCGCAAGGTCAATATCCACATCATCCGCACCCAGCACTTCACCCCTTCGTGGATATCGTCGCAGGTGTATGGTGTTGCCAATGAAAGAGTGACACTGATGTTCACCGTGCCCGAGACCTGTCCCGAGGCGTTGTTCCCCTTTACGGTACTTATCTCTTCCAACCACTTGGATGTACGCGCTGAGTCGGGCCAGCAGTTGCCCATCTATATCAAGGGCGAGGAGGGATACTTCGGGGACGATTGGGAGGACATCAACTACAAGTATGCCTACACGGTGACAGAGCCGGGTAAGCATCGCCTGCACATGCGATCCATCCTCAAACACGATGATAACGATACGGAGCCTGTACATATCGAAGCGGACTTCTTCGAAACCATTACAAAAGAAGTGTTATTCAGTGGACACGAATATACACATCGTAGAATTTTTATCGATGGCCTACATCAATATGAATCGCTATATGCAAAGGACGAGCCTCTCTACTATATGCTTGTACCGCAAAAGAAGGCTTCACCTTTGATATTTACAATGCAATTGCAGGAGAGACAGAGCGATAATGAAACGTATGTCCCATTCAACCATGCATCGGTTCCTGAAAAGAACGCTTTGGATGAGTTCCTAATCTATACGAAAGCCTTCAGCTTCTATGATGAGTATTTTGCGCATAATCCCGGACAATATGAGGACATGAAGGAGAGAGCCTGGGAGGGAGAGGGCCTCAAGTTCGATGAAGATGCATGGAGTTCCAATGGACGAGTGATGGCATTCAGAACACTGGATGAAGATGCACAAGATGAAGTAGGCAAATACGGACTTCAGGAAGATGGTTCATACAACATCTATATGCTCACCAACAGCACTGACAACAGGGATGTGGTGCGCGTGTCGTCGAACAAGACATCGAACCCGTATGCCTTTCCGTATAAGCGCGATGGCATAACTCCGAATACAGAAACCTATGACGGCAACGAATTCCGTTCTGTGATTTTCGACGTTTCACATTACAGGCCCTACCGTTTTGCAGCCCAAATGGAGATTTCGGACGGAAATAACTCAACCCCAAGAATCATCCCTGCAACCGGGGAACTTCTCAGCAACAAGAAGCACGGGTCGCAAGAGGAGCACGTGGATGAAGTAAGCTTTAGCTATAAGCCCGGTCAGCAGGTGGATATACTCCTGGACATCACCAGTTTCGAAGGTTCCGACGGACGCTCAGTGCATCCCTTCGGCGAACTGTTCGGTGAGGAGTTTGAGGTCTATATCGATGCTCCGATGCTGGAGATAGACGAAGCTCGCCTGCCTGAAAACTGGAAAACGGCAAACAAATTGAAAAGGGATACCAGGGTGCCGGGACGTTTCGTCTATACCGTCAGCAGGAAACGGGCAGATGAGCGGGCATTCGGTTTTGCTCCTGCTCACAATGAGGATTTATCCACCTTCCGATACGATGATTACGGGGGTGTTGTACCGACAGATCAATCGAGTGATATTTATATAAAGGATGGCAAGATAAATCAGGATGGCGAGCGCAAGCGACTCCCCTTCAAGAAGACAGCCATTACCGTAGGTGGCGATATCGTGATTAGCTCAAATACCGAGAAGGTGGTCTATTGGGAGAAACGATACTCTGTGGATACCGAGCATATCAAAGGCAATATCTACTATGAGAAGGATGGAACACAACATCCAATCCCTCATAATACTTTCGTGGCCTTTGTGCGTCTGCGTACAGGTGCCCGCATCGGTGTGGTTTCCATCACCTCAGATGGCCAATTTGAATTGAACCTGCGCGATGAGTACCAGTTCAACTGGGAAGACGACCCCATCGACCTGTATTACACAGACAGCGATGGTGTGACTTACAACTTCAATTACATGGAGAATGGGGAGGCAAAGAGCGTAGATTTGGATCTATTCTACAAACTCGTGGTAGAGGACAAACAGTCGATTGTCCTTACAAAAATATAGGGAACTGAGCTTCGTTTTGAATCATTCGAAATAGAAGGTCAGCATCACCATGCGGCTACGTATCTCCTTGATTGACTGGGTATAGACGAGCAACGAATTGTCAATCAAGTCGGAACGGTCGGTCTCGAGCAAATCGCGCAACCCGAAGCAGAACTTCAACTCCGGTATCAGTTTGAAGTAAGGAAGATAGAAGTCACACCCCAATCCTACCTCTACGCAACAATCCAGTTTTTTCAGGAGCAGAGCCTGTCTGTCCTTATTGGTCAAAGAGAGGGTGGGATTGATGCCCGCCACAAAGAAGGGGCGATGATTATTGTAGCGCGGAGCGGCAAACTTCAGATTCAGCGGACAGGCCAACAGGGTGGATTTCATCAGTTGGGCATGCTCCTGATGAGTTGTCTGCTCATGAAATACAATTCTATTTTGTCCGAAATAGAGCGAAGGAATCATTCTGAAAGAGACATTCGAGGTAATGTACGCCTCAGCCAATACCCCCACACTGAAAGCCGGACTATACTCTGCCACATCGGCAAACCATGATTTGCCATCCTCGGTGACGAATCCATTATTCACAAATTCCAGGTCCTGGGTATGCAGGCCGATGTAGAAGCCATAGTGCAACCGCCGCGTATCAAGATAGGGGCGGTTCTGTGGCCTCGGCTTCTGCGCCATGAAAGGCAGGCAAAGGAGCAGTCCTGTCAGAATAAGTAAATAACGTTTCATCAATTCTCTTTTTCTCTATTCCTCTATAACGTTTTTCTTTCTGGGTTATTGCCTTTGATTGGTTTTATAGTGTTGGTTGGTTATTTATAGTTACTATAGGAACTATAGGCACTATAGGCACTATAGGAACTATAGGTACTATAGGAACTATAGCTACTATAGCCACTATCTCCACTATCCTTTTTCTTCACTATCCTTTTTCTTCACTGGCGAAGCGTTCCAGGGTATCCACGATGCGGTGCTCGTCGTCGGTGAGGGTGAGCAGCAGGTTCTTGTATTTTCCTTGCTGCATCAGGTGCTCCAGCAGGCGGTAGATGGGCATCTCCTCTGTCCAGTAGTCCACTCCCAAGAAGATCATGGGGCTGGCATAGCCGAAACTGAGGTAGTGGTTCTGCACGGCCTCCTGGAAGATTTCCTGCAAGGTGCCTGCACTGCCGGGTGAGTAGATAAGTCCGCCCTTGGCAATGGTCAGCAGACCATCTTCGCGGAGGGCATTCTCGAAGTATTTGGCAATGTGGGTGGCAAAAGGGGTAGCCGGTTCGTGGCCGTAGAGCCAAGTGGGTACGCCCAGGCTCTTGAAATGTTCCTGCGGGAAGCGGGCACGCACCTGAAAAGCGGTGTCGAGCCACTCGCGGTCGGTGAACGAAGGGGTCTTCTGCAACATCTCCATAGCCTCCGCCAACTCTTCTGCTGTGCGTCCGGCCATCCAGGCTCCCAAATGTGTGGCCTCCATGGCCCCCGGTCCTCCCCCACTGATGAGCAGGAAGTCCATCTCGGTAAGCCGTTTGCTGATGCGCACAATCTGGCAGTAAGCCTCATCGGTACGTAGCAGTCCGTGTCCGCCCATGATGCCCACGATGCGCCGCTCGTCGTATGCTGCCAACATCTCGTGCATGGCATGGGTGATGGCGTGGTCGTGCAGGGTGCGGGCCAATGTCTCGCGCAACTCCTTACAACTCTTTCCGAGTTTCAGATAGTGTTGGTACACGCGGCTGTCATAACAGTCAGCATAACTCTCCGGTTCCCCCAAGCGATATCCTTTGTAAAGTGTCTCGGGGGTATAAAGCTGTGTCCGACGATGTCCGACCAGCTGTTTCTCCTGCACCAGCCCGATGAGGGCATCTATCGCCTCCACCTCCTGATAGGGGGCTTCGGGTTTCGGAGTACTCTTCACCTGTGGCCGCCGCTGTTTGGCCTTTTCCCAAGCCGCCTTGCGTGCCTGGTACTGTTCGTATTGTTTTTCCAGATAATTGTCTGCCATGGTTTCACCGTTTTTCGGAGCGAAGATAATGCAAACTTATTGAATGACAAAGGGGAACCACTACAATTTACCAGAAAACAGCGTTATCGGACCAATCTGAAGCCTTCCCGCAAAGGTGTCAGGCGCCATTTGGGGAATGCGCAAGTCTAAAATGGATTTGCCTTGCTCTTTTTCAGTTTGCCTTAAGCAAAAACTTTAATCATCGACGATAACTATATAGTCATCGACGTTAACTATATAATCATCGACGATGATTATGTAAACATCGTCGATAACTAAACTTTTCGCTTAAGGTAAATTAAATAGTAGAACGGGCAAAAAAGTTTTTCTGTGCAGTAAAACCAATTTACTGCTTACGTTTCAGCAGAAAACTGTGAAGAGATATTGGCTGGTAGCATAATTTTTCCTATCTTCGCAGCCAAACAACAGAAGATTACCATCATGAGAGTCCTCATTGTCAATACATCCGAGCGCATAGGCGGAGCAGCCGTGGCGGCCAGCCGACTGACCGAAGCCCTGAACAACCACGGGGTGAAGGCCAAAATGCTGGTACGCGACAAGCAGACCGACAGCATCACCACAGCCGTGTTGCCCCCCTCGTGGAGGCAGAAGTGGCATTTCCTGTGGGAGCGGTTTGTAATCTGGAAAAACAATGGTTTCAACAAGCAGAACCTGTTTGCCGTGGACATCGCCAATTGCGGCACCGACATCACCCGTCTGCCGGAATTCAAGGAGGCCGATATCATCCACCTGCATTGGGTGAACCAGGGCATGCTGTCGCTGAAGGGCATCCAGCATATCCTGAAATCAGGGAAACCGGTCGTGTGGACCATGCACGACATGTGGCCCTGCACCGGCATCTGCCACCATGCCCGCGACTGCAAAGGGTTTCACAACGAGTGCGGCCCATGTTTCTACCTACGCTCCCCCAAGGAGAAGGACCTTTCGCACCGCGTGTTCCTGCAAAAGAAGCAGGTGTATGGCACAGCCCCTATCCGATTCGTCACCTGCAGTCTCTGGCTGGAAGGAATGGTCCGGCAGAGCAGCCTCACACAAGGCCACGACGTGTGCACCATACACAATGCACTGGACACATCGCTGTTCAAGCCCGGCGACCAGCAGTCGGCCCGGAAACGGTTGGGCCTGCCCGCAGAGAAGCAGCTGATTCTTTTCGGAGCCGTCAAACCCGGCGACAAGCGCAAAGGCATCGACTACTTCGTGGAGGCCTGCCACCTGTTGGCAACCAAGCATCCCGTCTGCAAGGAAAAGGTCGGCATCGTGGTCTTCGGCAACAAAGCCGACGAACTGCAGCCTCTTCTGCCCTTCCCCGTCTATTCCTTGGGATACATCCACAGTGAACGCGAGATGGTGGATGTTTATAATGCCGTGGACCTGTACACCACCCCTTCGCTCGAAGAGAACCTGCCCAATACGATAGCCGAGGCCCAGGCGTGCGGAACGCCTTGTGTAGGATTCCGCATCGGTGGCATTCCCGAGATGATAGACCATCTCGAAAACGGCTATGTGGCCGAATACCGCCAAGCAGAAGACTTTGCGCAGGGCATCCAATGGATACTGGACGAAGCCGACAGCGACACACTTCGTAAAAAAGCACGCCAAAAGGCCATTGCGGCATACGGTGAGGATCATGTCGCCAAGAAATACATTCACCTCTATGAAGAAACTTTAACGAAAAAGCATGATTAAGATTACCCTCATCACCGTCACCTACAACGCGGAAGCCACTCTGGGACGCACCCTGTTCAGCGTGGCCAGTCAGAACTATCCGCATATCGAGCATATCATTATCGACGGTGGTTCGAAAGACCGTACCGTGGAGATAGCCAACAACTTTGCCTACCTTGCCAAAGTGGTGAGCGAGCCCGACAAGGGACTCTATGATGCCATGAACAAAGGGCTCCGTCTGGCCACAGGCGACTACGTCTGTTTCCTCAATGCAGGCGACAAGCTGCATGCACCGGATACGTTGAAGAAAATCGTTTCGGAAATCCAACACACGGCAGAAAACATGGGAGGCTCCCTCCCCGGTGTCCTCTATGGCCATACCAACATTGTTGATAATGACGGGAACTTCCTCCGTCCGCGCCGTCTCGCTCCACCCGAGGAGTTGACCTGGAAGAGTTTCAAGGAGGGGATGCTCGTCTGCCACCAGGCCTTCTATGCCCGGCGCGACCTCTGCCCTGAGTACGATACGGCATTCCGTTTCTCGGCCGACTTCGACTGGTGCATCCGCGTCATGAAGCAGACCGACAACCTCATATACCTTCCCTTCACTGTCGTCGATTACCTGAACGAGGGGATAACGACCCGCAACCTCCATCTCTCACTCATCGAGCGATTCCGCCTGATGTGCCGCCACTACGGCGTCCTGCAGACCATTGTGCAGCATCTTTGGTTCATTGTAAGGGCTTTTTTATTTTAGAGAGGAGGGGGATAGTGGCTATAGTCGACTATAGTAGCTATAGTGACTATAGTAGCGATAGTGACTATAGTGACTATAGAAACTATAGTTCCTATAGATAGTATAGATAGTTAATCACCAAAAAAACAGAAAAAAAACAATGACCGAGAAAGTCCCTCCCAAATACCAGATACTGAAACGGCAAAAGCCTTGGCGCGACGCTTACTACTACCAGAAGTCGGAGGTGCTCTACCAATTGACGTTTCAATTCTGCCAGCGATTTTTGCCTGCTCATGGCGACCGCACGGTTGACCAGATGGTACAGGCCGCACGGAGTGGCAAACAAAACATCATTGAAGGGACTGAAGACGGAGTGACTTCGACGGAAATGCATGTCAAACTACTCAATGTCGCCCGTAGCTCCATACAGGAATTGCGTGAAGACTATCGGGATTACCTGCTTGCGCGTAATCTCACCATCTGGACTCCGACACACAACCGGTACAACAGCATGCAGGCATTCTGCAAAAAACATAACACCGTAGAGGATTACCAACCCTACTTTGCCAAATGGAATGCTGAAGAGATGGCCAACATCGCCTTGACCCTGTGCTACATGACCGACACCATGCTCAATCATCACCTGATGGCTATCGAGAAAGAGTTTGTCGAACAAGGCGGCATCAAGGAGCGGATGCACGCCGCCCGCACCGGATACCGCCAGGAGCAAGACCGCGAACTACAGGAACTGAGGCAAAAGACCAACCTGCAAGAAACAGAAATAACCCAACTGAAAGCAGAAATAACCCGGCTGAAAGCGGAAATCGACCGCCTCAAAGCCAAATAACTATAGGAACTATAGTGGCTATAGTAATTATAGTAACTATAGTTCCTATAGAAACTATCAAAGAAAACTATACCAAAAAAAATACTATCAAATGAAAAAACTACTGATTGCGGCAGTGCTGCTTGCCTGCCACCTGCTCCCCGCCGGAGCACAGCGCACTGAGGTGCTGCTGGAGAAAGGATGGAAATTCATCCACGGTAACTTGACAGACGAAGCCATGAGCATCGGCTACGATGATTCGAAGTGGGAAAACGTGACTGTGCCACACGATTGGGCCATCTACGGTCCCTTCAGCGAACAGTTTGACCTGCAGAACGTGGCCGTAACCCAAAACTACGAAAAGAAAGCCAGCCTGAAGACCGGTCGCACAGGCGGACTCCCCTACATGGGCGTAGGATGGTACCGCACCCGTTTCAATGCGCCCGACTTCGACAAGGAAAACCAACGTGTCACCCTGCTGTTCGACGGTGCCATGAGCGAAGCGCGTGTCTATGTAAACGGCAAGGAGGCCATCTTCTGGCCTTATGGCTATAATGCCTTCCACGTGGATGTCACCGACCTGCTGAATGCCGATGGACAGAACAACCTGTTGGCGGTGCGCTTAGAAAACCGCGACCAGTCATCGCGCTGGTATCCGGGTGCCGGACTCTATCGCAACGTACACCTGATTACGACCAACAAGACCCACATCCCCGTGTGGGGTACACACGTGACCACTCCGCACGTGGAGAAGGAATTTGCCACCGTACGCCTGCGTACCAACGTGAACACCACAAAAGGCGAAGACCTGACGGTGAAGACCACTATATATAATAAGGAAAAGGAACAGGTAGGGGAAAAGAGCACCAAACTGAAAGCCGGCAGCAACCTGGAGAAGATTGACCAGAACATGCTGGTGGAGAAACCCGCCCTGTGGAGCCCCGAAAGCCCGACTCTCTACACAGCCGTAACCACCGTAAGCGTAGGCGATAAGGAGGTTGACCGCTATGAAACCCGCTTCGGATTCCGCACCGTAGAGGTGGTGGCCGAACGGGGATTCTACCTCAACGGTGAACGCCGCAAGTTCCAGGGTGTCTGCAACCACCACGACCTGGGTCCCTTGGGTGCCGCCATCAACGAAAAGGCCCTGCGCCATCAGATTGAACTGCTGAAAGAGATGGGATGCGACGCCATCCGCACCTCGCACAACATGCCCGCTCCCGAACTGGTGCGCTTGTGTGACGAGATGGGTATGATGATGATGGTGGAACCCTTCGACGAATGGGACCGCGCCAAGTGCCGCAACGGTTACCACCGCTTCTTCAACGAATGGGCCGAAAAGGATATGCTGAACATGCTGCACAACTTCCGCAACAATGCCAGCGTTGTGATGTGGAGCATCGGTAATGAAGTACCCACACAGTGCAGCGCACAGGGTGCACAGGTAGCCAGCTTCCTGCAGAACATCTGCCACCGCGAGGACCCCACACGCCCCGTGACCTGCGGTATGGACCAGGTATCGTGTGTACTGAAGAACGGCTTTGCCGCCGTGCTCGATGTCGTGGGACTCAACTACCGTACGTTCCGCTACCTGGAAGGATACGAGAAACTGCCCCAAGGTGTGGTATTGGGTAGCGAAACAGCCTCTACCGTCAGCTCACGCGGTGTCTATAAACTCCCAGTCGGACTGAAGCCGCAAGCCAAATACGATGACCATCAATGCAGCAGCTACGATGTGGAATATTGCAGCTGGAGCAATGTGCCCGACATTGATTTCGCTTTGGCCGACGATTACGAATGGACCATGGGACAGTTTGTATGGACCGGTTTCGACTACTTGGGCGAGCCTTCTCCTTACGACACCAATGATTGGCCGAATCACAGCTCCATGTTCGGTATCATCGACCTGGCCAGCATCCCCAAGGACCGCTACTACCTCTACAAGAGCATCTGGAACAAGCAGGAGCACACCCTGCACATCCTGCCCCACTGGAACTGGGAAGGACACGAGGGAGACACGGTGCCCGTGTTTGTCTATACCGACTACCCCGAGGCTGAACTCTTCATCAACGGCAAGAGCTATGGCCGCCAACGCAAAGTGACGGATGCACCTGCATCGACCGGAAAGATTTACGACCCCGAAGTGCTGAAGCGTTACCGCCTGATGTGGATGGATGCCATCTATGAACCGGGCGAAGTGCGCGTAGTGGCCTACGACAAACAGGGCCAGAAAGCCGATGAGAAGGTGTTGCGTACCGCAGGCAAACCGCATCACTTGGAACTCATCACCCGCCACTCAACCATCAAGGCCGACGGCAAGGATTTGGCTTATATCACGGTACGCGTAGTGGATAAGGAGGGAAACCTCTGCCCCGTGGATAGCCGCGAAGTGAACTTCAGCGTGAAAGGTGCAGGCAGCTTCCGCGCCACAGCCAACGGCGATGCCACCAACTTGCAACTGTTCCACCTCCCCCGCATGAAAGCCTTCAGCGGACAACTGACAGCCATCGTGCAAGCTGGAGAATCGGCCGGCGACATCACCCTTACCGCCTCAGCCAAAGGAGTGAAGAGCGGAAAGATTGTCATCAAAGCAGAGTAAAAAATAATTCAAGTTTCGCAAGCTCAACTTTTAGGAGTACAGGAGTGTAGGAGGTAGGAGTGTAGACGATAGTGCAGCTTGCATGGTCGAAACTATAGTCTATACTCCTACCTCCTACACTCCTGCTACTTCTCTACTTGCGAAACTTGAAAAAGTTGAGAAAAAAAATAAAAAGCAGGCAAAAGTTTGCACGTCTCATTTTTAAGCCTTACCTTTGCCGAAGAATATTACGAAAGGGGTTCCGACACGAACAATGTCGGGATTCTTTTTTGTTATATCCTAAGCGCCCGCATGAAGTATCTGGACGGGCAGAGATATTATCCTTAAACGAACAATAATTAAAAAAATAGGAGGAAAAGAAATGGCATATATGTCAGAAGAGGGCTACAACAAACTGGTAGCCGAACTTAGAGAAATGGAAACCGTGCAGCGTCCCGAAATCTCACGTCAGATTGCCGAGGCACGCGACAAAGGCGACTTGTCGGAAAATTCAGAGTACGATGCAGCCAAAGAAGCACAAGGTATGCTGGAGATGAAAATCAACAACCTGAAGGCAATCATCAGCGAAGCAAAAATCATCGACACATCCAAGTTGGATACCAGCACTGTGCAGATTCTCTCGAAAGTGGAGATGAAGAATGTGAAGAACAACATGAAGATGGTCTATACCATCGTTTCAGAGAGCGAAGCCAACCTGAGAGAAGGTAAAATCTCTGTGAACACCCCTATCGCCCAAGGCTTGCTCGGCAAGAAGGTTGGCGACGTGGCCGAGATTACCATTCCCCAGGGAAAAATCACATTGGAGATTCTGAATATTTCATTTTAAATAGCTACGAGTGACGAGCTACGGGCTAGTAGCTCGTAACTCATCAATAACATCCAATTATCATGGCAACCATATTCAGCAGAATCGTAGCGGGAGAAATACCCAGCTACAAAGTGGCAGAGAACGAACAATTCTATGCTTTCCTTGACATCAATCCTTTGCAGAAGGGACATACACTGGTTATCCCCAAACGGGAAGTGGATTACATCTTCGACCTCGAAGACGAAGAACTTGCAGCCATGCACCTCTTTGCCAAGAAGGTGGCCGGTGCCATCCAACGCGCATTCCAGTGCAAGAAGGTGGGTGTAGCAGTTATGGGCATGGAGGTTCCTCACGCTCATATCCACTTAATCCCCATCAATCAGGAGAAGGATATGGTATTCTCCAATCCCAAACAGCAACTTACCACCGAAGAATTCATGTCCATTGCCGAAGCAATTGCTAAGGAATTGGCATAAGGCGACAGACTATTCTACGTTTATATTTTACGCGGATTACACAGAAAAACATCCTCAAAAGAGGAAATAGGCTCCTGTGTAATCCGCGTAATTTATACTTAAAAACCATCAACACGCCCCTATTTTATACCTTTTTTGTTCGTTTTTGGGTCCAATTTGTTCGTTATTCAAGTAAAAGTAGTACTTTTGCAGTCTAATATAGGACAAAGGGGCATGAAGAGATTCATTACAACCATAGTACAGCTAACCATTATACTTTGTTGTCAAGCGGAGGTGTACAACACGACCCAAATCCGTCACCTCAACAAACAGACAGGATTGACAAACGACCAAGTGACCGTCTTGAAACAAGACCATCACGGATACCTTTGGGCCGGAACTGCCAACGGTCTGAACCGCATCGACGGACACGAAGTATTTACCTGGGATTCCCCCAAACATCCGCTCTACAATTTACCCATCAGCGACATCGAGACAGACAAAGAAAACAATTGTCTATGGATTTTTACTCCCCAAGGCATGGTCGGGTGCATCCTTTTTGACAACAACCAATTGATTCCATACACACCCGACAAGGCCGATTCGATTCTCAAGCAGCACCATAAAGGGAAATTGTACATGTGGCAATACGGTCCAACCAAGCATTGCAAACGGTTCAGATTGAACAAGGGGAAATTGAATGCAGAAACATTCAGGCATGAAGTGACAGACATCATCACCGATGAAGAAGGAAACGACTGGTTGCTGACTACGCACGGA
Source organism: Phocaeicola sp. (assembly GCA_045647865.1). Lineage (GTDB taxonomy): Bacteria > Bacteroidota > Bacteroidia > Bacteroidales > Bacteroidaceae > Phocaeicola_A. Next base: position 5,225 of record JAZRMW010000051.1, on the reverse strand, counting down.
CTATACCTGAACGGATTCGAGCAAAAACTTCCCCATAGCGACAATGTAACACACATCAGCACCTATCGAAACATCTGTTTGGCACTGACGCCACAAGAAATTCTCGTCTATAACCATTCACGCCGGATAGCACGGCGTAGCACCCTGCCTGCAGGATACCACCATATGGACCAATGTACAGGTTTGACAACATGGGGCGACCACCTTCTCATCTTTACCCCCGAAAGAACGGTTGCCTACCAAATTATGGACGGAAAATTCTCTACCCCTTCAAACATACAGATGAGGGGAGGACATCTATTACCCAATAATGGGAAAAGCTCTTACGTATATGACAGGAAAGGAAAACTCATCCGGCTCGGACACAACGGCACCGTACACAGTCTGCAACTGATGCCGGTTGAAGTGGCTCGCCAATCCGATGGAATCATGCCACATGCCGCTATCATCACCCCCACAACAGAAGCATTCTCTTTCTACGGAAATGGAGTGCACTTTTTGGACTTGAAGAGCGGCAAAAGCATCCACTACCGCCAAGAGAAAACCCCCAACCTTATTCCCGACAACCGTATCCAGACCATACTCAGTGACCATACAGGTGGTTTATGGATTGCCATGCACCAATCAGGACTGACCTATCTGAGATTGAACAAAGAGACCGAAGCAGCAGACAGTCTGAGAATCCCGCAAACTCCACGCCCCCTTATCACCTTCGTTACAATAGATGGAGAAAAACACCTTATCGACGCGAATGAGAAGTCACTCCCCTACACCCATAATAATGTGAATTGGCACTTCTCAAGTACCGCCTACGGCCAAATGGAGAAAGTCAGATACCAATACTACCTGACCGGACATGACAGCACATGGCAAACGCCCACACAACTGCATATAGCCAAATACAAAGAGCTTGCTCCCGGACGATACACCTTTCACGTAAGAGCAAGCATAGACGGTTCACACTGGAGCAAGGAGAGCATACACACCATCGTAATAGACGAACCTTGGTGGAGCCAATGGCCGGCCTATGTGGCCACATTGGCCATCTTTGCCGCCATGGGACTATTCCTGTACCTCATCGTATATCGCTTCATACACCCGGAACGGGCGACAACAGAGGAAGCACCTACAACGGAAGAGACACCTCAAACACCCACAGAAGAGACACCCGAAGAGCCCAAGCTATCCCATTTGACAGCCAAGGAAGAACGATTCAAGCAACTGCTGTACACCTTAATGGAGGAACATATTGAGGATCCGGACTTCACGGTAGAAGAATTTGCGACATGTGCCAATCTGAAACGTACACAGTTCTATACAAAGGTCAAACATATCATGGGAATCACCCCCATCGAGCTGTTGCGCAAAGCCCATTTGGAACATGCGGCCAAGCTCTTGATAGAAACAGACTTGAACATTGACGAAATACGCGAACGGTGCGGGTTCAGTAATTCCACAGCTTTCTACAATTACTTCAAACAACAGTATGGAGTGACACCCCGGCAGTATCGCCAACAGAAATAAATGTTATCATTTCATTTTCCATCCGCAGATAACGCAGATTTTTCATGTTTTATACCCGATAGGTTATAATTTAACGTGAGTTCGATATAAAGATTTTCGAGTACAAAAGTAACTACAGTTCCTTATATCGAACTCACGTTAAATTATCTGCGTTATCTGCGGATTTTTCTTGAGCCAAGCGAAAAAGATGTCTAAAAAAGGATGGGAACATCCAGACATCCTGATTCACGACTATTTAGAAGTCCAACTTCACGCCGGCAAAGAATGAACGGGGAAGGCCGGGACCGTACATATAACCGGCATCACGCAACTCGCCTTTGTCGAAGTCATCCTGATAGGCATTGAAGATGTTCTGTACACCGGCATTGACTTGAAGGGCAGAGCCACCACCCAAATCGAAATCGTAGCTGAGTTTGAAGTTCAGGTCAAAGAAGTCGGGAGTCTCCACCGCAATGTCTTCGGGCACATATCCGGCCACGTGCTGCATCAGCATGCTACCCGTGTATGTTCCCGAGAAAGCTGCCGTCAGAGGCTTGATGGGCGTGTAGCTCAGTGTGAAGTATCCGTAAGCCTCGGGGGTGCGGGCAATGCGTTTCTCCGCCTTGGCCGTTTCGCTCCACTGCTCGGGTTCTTTGTATTCGCTCTTCTGCAAGGTGGCTCCAGCCTGCAATTGGAGTTTGTTCTGATAAGCCAATTTTCCTTCCAGTGTCATACCATACACGTCGGCTCCTGATGCATTATGCCGTTCCAGGGTGAGAATGCCGTTCTCGTGGCTCTTCTCGCGCAAGGCAAACACATCGTTCAGTGTGGTGTAGAATCCCTCGATGAGGAGGTTTCCTTGGAAATCACCCCAGCGTTGGTACAGGTCGGCCGAGAGGCTGAAGCTGTGTGATTTCTCTTCCTGCAGGTCGCTGGCCAGTTCAATCATGGACACGCCACCACCTACCGCCTCGATGTGGAGGTCCTCGTCAAAGGCTTGTGGGGCACGGAATCCGGCTGAATAACTGGCGCGGAAGTTGATGTTCTCCGAAGGGTTGAAACGCATGTTGGCACGAGGGCTGAAGATGAGTCCGTCGATAAGGTTATGCTTGTCGAAACGTCCACCGATGAGGAAACTCCACTGGTCGTTCTTCCATTCGTTCTGCAGGAACAGGCTGCTGATGTGTACCGTCTGCTCCAGTTCGCGTCCATAGCCCCACATGTTATCCTTCAGGGCATCGCGGTTGTACTCTACACCTCCCGTAAAGGCTGCCGGCATGAAGAGGCAGCGGTCGAAGTTATAGACATACTGTCCACCCAACACCGTAGTGAGGTCAGTGGTCGCACCGTAGGCATAAGGGTCGCGTCCGGCTCCGTAGTAGCTCTGTCGGTCGATATGCTGGGCCGAAGCATAGAGGCTCAGGTGATGCTTTTCATCAGGACTGAAATAGGAGAAGTTCACTCCTCCGCCATTGATGCTGTGCTCCGTCTGCTCGGCAATGTTGGCCTGATGGGGTGGCAAATCCAGTGAATCTCCTCCACGACGGTATTCCTCGATGTGGTGGTATTCAAAGGAGAGTTTGCTGTACATGCTTGTCTTCACATACGAGCGGAATCCTACCGTCTGCTGGTGCAGTTCGCACAGTTCGCTGTAGCTGTCGCCGTTGGCATCATAAGCCTCGCGCTGGCGGTTCTGCCCGAAGATGAAGAGTCCGGCCTTGCGGTTGTCGGTCACCAATGAAGCGTTCAGCGTAGTGCTGTGGTCCATGGAACCATCGATTGACATGGTCGTGTGGGCCAACTGTCCGCTGTTGCGCAACGGTTCTTTGGTGATGACATTGATGGTTCCGGCAATGGCCGACGAGCCGAACAGGGCCGAACCACCACCACGCATCACCTCCACACGCTCTACCATGTTGGCCGGAATCTGCTCCAGTCCATACACACCCGACAGGGCACTGAAGATGGGGCGCGAGTCAATGAGAATCTGCGTGTAGGGTCCTTCCAGACCATTGATGCGTACCTGCTGGAAACCACAGTTCTGACAATTGTTCTCCACACGCACACCGGGCTGGAAATTCAATCCCTCGGCCAACGTAGGCGATGTGGTGGTCTCGAACAGGCGGGTATCTATTACATTAATCAATGTAGGAGCCAAGCGACGCGATGTCTCATTCCGGTTGGCCGACACCACCACACCGTCCAGAGCAATCAAATCCTCCTCGATGGTGAAATTCTCCTCCAATGTCACTCCTTTCTTGGTCACCACCTCACGTGTTTCTGTCTTGTAGCCCAAGGTCGCCACCTCCATGGTGAAAGTTCCTTCGGGCAGATTTTTCAGGAAGTAATGGCCGCTCTCATCAGTCGTAGTCCCGATGGTCGTTCCCTTCAATGTAATGTTCACAAAAGCTACGTGCTGTCCGCTCTCAGCGTCAATCACGTGTCCTACAATATTCGCATCGCTGCGGTTCACTTTGGCGTGACTGTGTCCATGATGGTTCTGAGCCACTACCGACACGGCGGACATCATGCACATCATGGTCCACCAGACAAATAATCTTTTCATACTTTATTCGTTATTTTAATACTCTTTTTACCCTTTTCTCAGTATTTCGGCTGCAAAAGTACCGCAAAATATCCAAACAGGAAATACCTAAGGTTAGGGAAAATTAGGTAAAGAGTACTTAAAATGGGGTAGTTTTGAATCTGGGAGATGAGGAATTGCACGAAAATACACAGAAGGAGTAAAGACTTTCAGCAGAATTATCAAATTCTTGCCACACTGCTTGGTCATATCAATAAAGTACGCTATATTTGCGTTGCGAAACAGCTGTTTCAGAAACCGCTGTTTCGGATTCATCATCGAACGATACTTCAAGCAGGTGCTGATTGAACAACGCGCGGACATGTAGGATGTTGTGCAAATAAGAATGTTTCAATCAAGTAAAACGCTAAAAATCTGCGTATTTATAATTTAAGTTTCGAATGTAGATTCTCTTATGTCTCAGCATTTTGACGGTTTTTGTCATCCTAAACGCAGTGAAGGATCTGTGAGCATAAGCAAAATAGTTGTAGCGCTAGCGTTATCAGATTCTTCACTACGTTCAGAATGACAGAGACATCATGCTACTTCTCTACTTGCGAAAGTTGAGTTACCTAAAACAAGTGTACCTCCGTCGAGAATCGAACTCGAATCTGCCCTTTAGGAGAGGGCCGTTCTATCCATTGAACTACAAAGGCAACATCTGTTTTGCGGTGCAAAGGTAGAACTTTTTGACGGATATAGGAAATATCGTGCCTCCTTTTTTATCGTTCGCACTTAAGAATGCGATTCTTCCGTACAGAAGAAGCTAATCTTTGTACGCAAGTCATATGATTCCCGTAGGAGGGTGTTTCGAAATGATGCCATTTGTTTTTTAGGCACGGATTTTTCGCTTGCTCAAGGAAACTTCACGGATTACAAGATTAATCATACCCTCCAGGGGATAAAGTAGAAATATAAATCCGTGTAATCCGCGCAATCCGTGTAATCCGCGCCTAAAAATATGAAAGGGATGTGCCGATTGGCACATCCCCTCTCTTTTATTCAATTACTTATTACCAGTAAGCCTCAACATCTTCGCCTTCACCTTCCATATAAAGCACTGTTGATGTGGCAAAGCCCTTTTCTACGGCTACTTCGATAATTTCCACTTCGGGAGCTACATAAGTTTCATTTAAAG
>JAZRMW010000050.1:0-1996 GCA_045647865.1 Phocaeicola sp. | reverse complement strand
TCCTCCTTAGTATAATACTTGCCCGACATTTCAGGGAAGTCATAATAATAAGTACCTTCTTGAGTGAGGCTAGGATATTTGTCCACTGCCATACGCCAAGCTTGGTTGTCGGTAAGGTGAAGGTGCAGGGTATTGAATTTGAAGAAGTCCATCTGGTCGATGCTTTCCTTCAATTCATCGACTGTCCAGAAGTGACGGCTACAGTCGAGCATTAAACCACGGTAGCCATAAAGCGGCTTGTCCTGGATGTGGAGGACTGGGAGTTGGCCGTCCTTGGCAGTAAGGATGAGCTGGTGGAGGCTGGTCAAAGCATGGCTGATTCCTTCAACTGAGTTGGCTTCCAACTGGATACCGTTCTTGGTGATGCTTAGTGTGTAGGCTTCTTTCGGGAGATTGGCATTTTCTACCAATACAACCGACGCTCCTTCAGAAGCAAGGGCCACTTGCAAGTTGGCAGTCTTCTTCACATCGTTGATGAAGTTTTCGGCGGTAGTCTTCCATGCTTCAGGGGCTTGGATGCTTTGCAGGTTCTTCAAAGCATACGCTCCGTTCAGGATTTCTACGTTCTCGGCTTGTGGAATCAGTTGGACTTGTTCCACCAGTTTGCTCTCGCAAGCAGACAGCAAGCAAGCGAGGGCGCTCGCAAAAAAGAATGTTTTTTTCATTTTGTATTATTTTGATGATTTCATAATTTTTTCATAAACTGTACGGGCAAGATCGGCGTTGTCATTATCGCCAGCATATTCCCAATACATGCCTCCTAAAAGACCTTTTTCTAAAATGTATTCGCACTTGATGGATAATGAACGGACGTTGTCAAATCCCAATACCATGATTCCGTCCTTGTTTGTCAGATAAGGCACTTTGGCTGTGTCGTTCCAATGCTCGGTGTATTCACCGTTGAGGTCAATGTCTCGGAAATCACGATTAGACAAAAGTTTTCCTCCACGTCCGTAGAATGGCATGCCTAACACCAGTCTTCCGGCTGGAACTCCCGAATCTATATGCGCTTTTACGGACTCATCACAAGTCAGTCTTCCTGTGATACTGGAACGGTATAGGCCAGCATGATGCTTGGGTGCGTTGGCCATATCGTATGACATGATGTTCACGAAATCGATGTCGTTCAAGATAGCACGGAAATTGACATATTGGGCGCTGGCTACCGATGCCATGGTCAATAATTTGTTTTTTCCGATAGCTTGACGAATATCTCGCATCAAAAGCGTAAAGTTGTCGGTGTCATCAGGTGAAGAAGAAATGCCTGCAGCGGAACTGGTAGGATATTCCCAATCGATATCAATACCGTCTAACCCGAATTCCTGAACAATGCGTTGGCAATCCTTGGCAAATGATAGGCGATTTTGCTCATCGGCAGCCATTTCGCTGAATCGGCCACTTCCCCAACCGCCAATAGATAAAAGAACCTTCAACTCAGGCTTTTGCTTTTTTAAGGCTACAATCTGTTTCAAACGCTCTTCGTTATTGATGCGTACTCCATTGAAGGTGTCGTTCACATGGCCGAAGGCGTAATTGATGTGGGTGACTAAAGCTGGATTGGGCATGATTTCACTCCAAGAAGTTACATAAGCGATAACTACTCTTTGGGAAGAATCTGCACTTGATTTAGAAGTATTCCCGCAACTGTTCAGTAAGCAGATGAAAAATGCCAACAAAGGTAATAAGTAGTGTCTTTTCATAGATTGAAATTAAAGGTGATTGATAATCCACAAATATAGAAAAAAGATTTATCTTTGTCTAATAATTAATAACTACAATTATGAAAAACATCTTTTATTCAGTAATGATGTTGCTGTTTGTTTTGTGTAGTTGTACTTCCAGAACAGAGGTAGCCTCTCCGAATGGTAACATCAAATGGTCTTTCAATTTGGATGAAAAGGGTGGAATGACCTATCAAGTATCCGTAAACAATGCTCCGTTTATCAATGCATCTGCTCTTGGCTTCGAAGAAAAGTCGGGATTGGATTTGGCTAGT
>JAZRMW010000049.1:0-8722 GCA_045647865.1 Phocaeicola sp. | reverse complement strand
ATATATAATATATATAATATAAGTTTCCACACCGACATATTTATTTTCATTTTTACCTAACTGTCATCTGTCACACTGTAACGCGTCTCCCCCCTAAAAGGGTTGCTACCTTTCCTAAGAAAGTTGACTTTGTACGGTTGGGATGACTTCAAAAAACGCTTCACTCTTCACTTAGTATTGGATTCTTACTTCACAGTTGAATTATCCTTACAAATCACGGAAAACAAAGTGTTAAACGGCACAAAAATGCGGAGTAAAAAAAGCGGCCTTCATTTCACCATTCTGAGGGGGAACCGAGTATCTGCAAACGGCGGCAGGACAATGCTTTGCTTGCGCTCTCAGATTCTTCGCTACGCTCAGAAGCGACACCGCCACGGAGTGTTAATTTTCCGCCAAAACGGCACTGCCTCTTGACATCCTTGGGCTGAGAATGGTATCTTTGCAATGTGACCGGTCAAAAAAAACAGTGAGAGAAATCATAATTAGTTCGAGCGCAGCTCTCATCAGCTACGCAGTCATAAATCATAAATCAAAACTATGGAAAAGAAAGACATCTGGAAACTGGTGATTCAGACGCTGATAACCATCCTTACGGCTATCGGCACGAGCCTCGGAGTGGTGAGCTGCATATAAAGCACCCTCTAATCCTCCCGAAGGAAAAAGAGCAAGAGGGAGACGAATCCAAGGGAGAGCCTGCCTCAGGCCAAAGGTAAGGGGGGACGAGGACAGGGGGAAGGTATTTTAGGAGAGTTTTTTAGGAGTTCAGGAGAGTTTTTCAAGGAGTTCAGAAGTTCAGGAGAGTTTTTCAAGGAGTTCAGGAGTTCAGAAGTTCAGGAGTTCAGACAATAGTTTTGACTCTGAGAAACAGAAAGAATCCGCGTCATCCGCGCAATCCGCGTCTAAAAAATTAGAGGAGGAAGACACCATGCAAGCAGCACTATCGTCTGCACTCCTTCGGAGCCCCGTCGCACAGAGCACTGTGCTCCCCTCGCTACGGCACAGAAGCACATCTAGTGCTTCTTTCTACGAGCCTTGCTACGCCTAAGCGAAGCGTCACTCCTGAACTCCTGAACTCCTAAAAACAATTCCTCTCCCCCCCCTCCCCCTCCTCAAAGAAAAAAACATTCAAATCAACTAACCTTTTAAAAATCAAAAAACTATGGCATTTTACAAACCAAGACAGAAGAAAAGAAATGGCCTGTTCTATCCCGAGGCAGTAATCGTGGGCAAGCAGGTGAGTACGAAACAATTGGCACAGGCGCTGAGCGACCGCTCGACGGTGACGCTCTCCGACGCACGCGCGGTGCTGAGCGAGCTGGGCATGGTGATGAGCACCTACATGGCCGAGGGACGCAGTGTGCACCTCGAGGGATTGGGTAGCTTCCGCTACACCATCAACGCACAGAAGCAGGGGGTGGAGAACATCGAGAAGGTGAGCCCCGCACAGATCAATAGCGTCCGCGTGAGATTCGTGCCCGAGACCTCGCGCAATGCGGACGGTACGGTGGCCACCCGCAGTTGTCAGCCCACGGCGGTGAACTGGTTCCTCTGGGGAGCGGAGGAGAAGAAGAAGGCCGATGAAGGCGCTGAGGAGGAGGGCACTGGTGGCTCTTCAGGAAGCAACACCGGAGGCAGTGGCAATGATGACGGAAATAATCCGCTGTAACAGGAGGACGGACCCCATCCCTGCCTTCCCCAAGGGGGAGGAGTAGATAGTGCTGCAGAACTATTCACTCCCCTCCCTTGTGGAGGGCAAGGGGGGAGGGTCCTCCTCCTCTCTACTCTTCATTTTTTTTACCAACGATTGTGCTGTATTCTTAAAATTTATCACTACATTTGCCCCATGATTTTATTTACTTAAAAACATGACAACCATGAAAAAGCTGATTTTTTCGTCGCTTCTGCTCATGCTGACCATGAGTTGTGCGACACAGAAGGATGATTTTGTAAAGGGTGCCGACGTGGGATTCCTCACCGGTCAGGAGGCACGCGGACAGAAGTTTTATGACACGGCGGGCAACGAGCGCGAGTGCCTGGAGTTGCTGAAGAACGATTATGGGATTTCGGCCGTACGCCTTCGTGTGTGGGTCAACCCCAGAGGAGGTTCGTGCGACAAGAATGAGGTGTTGGCCATGGCCCTGCGTGCCAAGAAGTTGGGCATGGATGTGATGGTGAACTTCCACTACAGCGACTGGTGGGCCGACCCTGCCAAACAGCCTATTCCCAAGGCATGGATGGGACACTCGTTTGAGGAGATGAAGCAGGACCTGCGCAACCACACCATCGAGGTGCTGACCCTGTTGAAGGAAAACGGAGTGGAGCCACGCTGGGTGCAGGTAGGCAACGAAACCACCAACGGGATGCTATGGAGCGTGAAGACCAACGAGCATGGTTGGGAGATAAAGGATGAGAAAGGACGCACCACCATCACCCACTCCATGGGCCACATCAAGACCGAGCCCGAGCAGTATGCCGGATTCATCGGTGCGGGATACGATGCTGTGAAGGAGGTCTTCCCCAATGCCATCGTCCTTGTCCACCTCGACCGTGGACATCGCCCGCAGATTTACGACCACAACCTGGACATCCTGCTCAAGCATGGTGGCAAGTTCGACATGATTGGTATGTCGCTCTACCCCTATTGGGCCATGGAGGGACACCCCGAGGTGGAGGCCGACCAGGTAATCACGGATTGCATCGCCAACATCCGTCGCGTGAGCGAGAAGTATGGATGTGACGTGATGATTGTAGAGACAGGTTACGAAGTGAATGAGAGCCGTCCCGAAGTGATGGAAGAAGGCCGTCGCCAATTGGCACGCGTCATCCGCGAAGCACGCACGGAGACAAACGGACGCTGCCGCGGTGTCTTCTATTGGGAACCCCAATGCCACCCTCGTCAATACAAGCTTGGCGCCTTCGATAGCAAAGGTACTCCGACGGTGATTATGGAGGGGTTTGTGGAGGAGTAGTCCCCCCTCTCCTCCCGTACTTCCAAAGAAATAACGTATAAATATATAGAATATGAAAAAAAACTTCCCATTACTCTTATTTTTGTTACAGAGTATGTTTGTGTCAGCGCAATTCAATCCGACCAATCTGACATCGAGAGTGATAAACCCTAGTTTTGAAAGCGGTATATCAGACGGATGGACCAATAGCGGTATGTCCGTACAGACCAATGCAGAAGCTGCTGCAGGCAAAACAGGGTGGACTTATGCCGAGAGGTGGGTTCAGGCACCCGGAGTGTTGCCCGATAGTCACATAGAGCAGGTGGTGACAGGTTTGCCTGATGGAGAATATGAACTAAGTGCCATGTGTCACGCCGAAAAACAGGGCGAATCTGTTACAGCTATAGGAGTGTATCTTTTTGCCAATGACCAACAGGTGGCTGTATCCGCCACAAAGAGGTATAAGATGAACGTCAGTGTCACAAATGGAAAACTGACCATTGGATTCAGATGCAAGAACACCAATGCCAACTGGATTACCGTCGATCACTTCCAATTGGTGAAGACTGATGGAGGGCTCAGAAAAGGGGCAGCCAAATCGCTTGACAGAGGATTGATGGCCGTCAACCTTTCTTCATCGGGGAAGAGTGGCAATCTCGTCAGTTGGCGCATTAGAGAGAGTGATCCCGATGACTATGGTTTCAAATTGTATCGCGGAGCAACGGTAAAGACTCAGAATATAGCCGTAAACGGAGGGAAATTGATAAAGGGAAAATCCAACTTTGTGGATACGGCAGGCTCGGCATCCTCTTTTTACAGGTTGGAGGTTATTGATGAAGAGGGGAATGTCGTAGATTCGATGTCTGCCGTCAAGGCTTGGGAGAATCAGACGACAACAATTCCGACAAGAACCCCCATCGACACTAGAGGCCTTGGGGCGACCTATACGCCGAACGATGCATCGTTTTGCGACATGGATGGAGATGGCGGATATGAAATCATTCTGAAATGGGATCCAAATAACTCGAAAGATGCTGCTTCGGATGGAAAAACATCTGACACCTATTTCGATTGTTATAAGATGGACGGCACGCTTCTTTGGCGTATCAATCAAGGACCCAATATCCGCTCAGGAGCACATACGACACCATTTGTCGCTTGGGACCTCAATGGGGATGGATACGGAGAATTCGTCATCAAGACAGCTCCAGGAACCATTGATGGAAATGGCAACTATGTCGTGATGGATGGCGACGATCCATTGCAGGATTGCCTTAGTTCGCGTGGAAAACCTGACAAGGGACCTGAGTATCTGACCGTATTTGATGGAATGACAGGTGCTGAGATTTCAACAATCAAGTATCATACCGACTATGCCGCAGGAAGTAGCTATTGGGGCGACAGTAAACAAAATCGTTCGGAAAGATACACGGCTTGTCTTGCCTATCTCGACGGAAAGGAGAGGAATCCCTCTGCAATCTTTAATCGTGGTTACTATGCAGGTTCGTTCGTCGGTGCCTATGATTTCGACGGATACACATTGAAAGAACGCTGGGTGTCAAGACACACCTCTTCGGGCAAAGGGCTGTATGGCGAAGGGGCGCATTGGCTTACAGCTGCCGACCTCGACAATGATGGGATGCATGAGATTCAGTTTGGCTCGGCAGCACTTGACCACGATGGAAAGTTACTATACCGCACAGGATTAGGGCATGGAGATGCCTTCCATATTGGCGATTTCCTTACGAACAGACCAGGATTGGAGGTCTTCATGTGTCACGAATCAAAACCATACGGAGTAGATCTCAGAGATGCCCAAAGCGGTGAATTGCTTCTCCATGTGACTGCTGGCGGAGATACAGGACGAGGACTTGCCGCCCATTTCGACTCCAGCCAGCAGAGCGCACAATTCATTTATAGTGCTTCCGCAGGCATGTTCAACTTGGATGGAGGAACCGTCAATGCCGATTCGTGGAGCATCGGTTCTTCGGGTGCTGGCATCAATTGCCGAATCTATTGGGATGGTGACTTGTTCGACGAGTTTTTCGACAAATCCATCATTGCGCATTGGAACCCTACTGGGAAATATTTTGACCGTATCAAAGTAAATGGTGGAAACTATGTGTGGGGCACATTGGCTAATGGTAGCAAGCACAATCCATGTGTCATGGGAGATCTGTTAGGAGATTGGCGAGAAGAAATTGTTGCCTACGATAATAATAACAATAATCTTGTCATCAACGCCACAAGCTATGAATCCTCTTATCCTGTACCGCATCTTATGGACGACATTCAATACCGCGAAAATGTTGTCTCACAAAATGTAGGATATAACCAACCGCCCCACCTCAGTTATGATCCGGCTGTTCGATATGGAGTCATCAAGGTGGATAAGCCTGAGGGAGATCTGGAAGACGGAAGTTATTATATACAGAATGCCAAAAGCGGAAAATTCCTTTTGGGCGGTTCGTATTGGGGCACACGGGCTATCGTGGGCGAACATGGTATAGACTTTACAATCAACCTACTGACAAGCAATACCTATCGTATTGACTCGAGAATAGCCAATTCGTCAACCAACCATTATCTGACGACAGATACGGAACCTTATGTGGACGGCCCTGCTGGAAATATCATCATCAAGGCCATAGACAACGGATATTATTCAATCTCCAATGGTTCGGCATTCCTCACTATCACAGATGACAACCATACCAAATATGCGGCAAATACGGCCAATGACGCTTCGGCACAATGGAAATTCCTTACCCGTGACCAAATGGTGAAGAAACTCGAAAAAGCTACAAGTGAGAATCCTGCTGATGCGACATTCTTCATTCAGAATCCAAACTTTGGTAGGAATGACCAACGATACAGCGCATGGCAATGGTCGAGCGATTGTAGCAATAAGAATAATAGTGGCGATGACACTAACTTCTGTGTAGAATCGTGGCACTCGACCTTCACATTCAGTCAATCCCTTACCAACCTTCCCAACGGATGGTATGGCTTGACAGCACAGGGATTTTATCGTGCTGATGGAGTGGATACTGACCATCCGCTTCTCTTTGCCAACGAGATGGAAATACCTTTGCCTAATGTACTTTCAGAAGGTCAGCCTGTCGTCACTGATGGATTCTCAACTCTCAACGCAGGCATGTATATCCCGAATACTATGGCTGAATCCTCCATCGCATTCAAGGCTGGCCATTATTATACAGATGAACTCCTTTTCCAAGTATCAGAAAGTGTTGCTATTCTTGGAGTAAAGAATCCGACGAATGTTACCGACTGGTGTATCTGGGACAATATGGAACTTCGATACTACGGGGCAAACAAACCTGGAGCAGGAAATGGTATCGTTGATGTTGAGACTAAGGCAGAGGAGAATACCATCTATACGTTGACTGGTGTAAGGATTAATAAAATCACAAAGCCTGGCATCTATATTGTTGGTAAAAAGAAGGTTGTAAAACGCTGACATCAGAATGTAAGCCAAGTCATTCAAATGGATAGTTGAAAATTAGAAAAATATATCCAACAGGAAATATGTATAATGTTAAAATGTCAAATCACGTTTTTAAAATGTACTCAATAAATAGTCTATGAGAAAAAAAATATCAACCCTATTATTGAGTGTCGCCCTCTCTCCCACCCTTTGGGCACAAGGTGAAGCGAAGATTGTAACCACCTGGGGCGACCAAGGGAATGGCACGTATGTGAACCCTATTCTGAATGCGGACTATTCCGACCCCGACGCTATTCGCGTGGGCGACAAGTATTACATGGTGGCATCGGACTTCCACTTTATGGGAATGCAGGTGCTGGAGTCAGAAGACCTGGTGAACTGGACGCTGATAGCCCAACTCTATGACCGCCTCGATTTCCCCAAATGGGATACGAACGAACGCTATGCTGGAGGTTCGTGGGCACCGGCTATCCGATACCACGACGGGAAGTTTTGGGTATTCTTCTGTACCCCCCACGAAGGACTCTTCATGACCCAAGCCACCGACCCCCGAGGTCCATGGACTCCGCTTCACTTGGTGGAGAAGGTGGAGAAGTGGGAAGACCCCTGCCCCTTCTGGGATGAGGACGGACAGGCTTACCTCGGACGGAGCAAACATGGGGCGGGCCCTATCATCATCCACAAGATGTCGCCCGACGGAAAGCGTCTGCTCGACGATGGACGCACGGTATATACAGGCCCTGTGGCCGAAGGGACGAAGATTCACAAGCGCGACGGATACTACTACCTCTCCATCCCCGAAGGTGGCGTGGAGAGCGGGTGGCAGACGGTGCTCCGCTCGCGCAACATCTATGGCCCTTATGAAAAGAAAGTGGTGCTCGAGCAGGGTACGACCAACGTCAATGGCCCCCACCAAGGAGCCATGGTGGATACGCCCGAGGGAGAATGGTGGTTCCTCCACTTCCAGCAATTCAACCCCATCGGACGTGTGGTGCATCTGCAACCCATGCATTGGCGCGACGGATGGCCCGTCATCGGCGTTGACCAGGACATGAACGGCATTGGCGAACCCGTGCGCACATGGACGAAGCCGGGATGGAAATTGGCACAAAGTGAAATGGCTACGAGTGAGAGAGCTACGAGTGATGGGCTACAAGCTACAAGTGACAAGTTACCGGCTACGAGTGATGAGTTCAACACCTCTGACCTTGGTCTCCAATGGCAATGGAATCACAACCCTGTGGACGAAGCTTGGTCGCTCACCGAACGCAAGGGACACCTCACCCTTCATGCTCTCCCAAGCGAATCGTTCAAGAAGGCACGCAACACCCTCACCCAAAAGTCGATGGGCTACACGGGCGAGTTCACCATCAAACTGAATGTGTCGGCCCTGAAGGATGGCGACCATGCAGGACTGGCTTGCATGGGTAAGACGAATCATCAGGTGGGTGTCAAGAAAGAGGGTGGCAAACTGTATGTCTATGTCGGAGAAGATGAAGCTACGGCAAGCGACAAGTTCAAGAAAGCTACGAATAATGAGCTACAAGCTGCAAGTCGTGGGCTACAAACTACACAAAACTCGTCACTCGAAGCTGGCAGCTCGTCACTCGTCACCAAGAGCACCATCTACCTGCGCCTTCATCTCGACGGGCTCCGCAATGTCTATAGCTTCTCCTATTCTTATGCGGACAATGACAAATTCTTTACCCCCATCGGCGAACCGTTCGCCATGAAGTTCGGCCATTGGAAAGGTGTGCGCCCTGCCCTCTTCTGCTACAACACCATGGGAGAAGGAGGAAAGGCCATGGTTGATTGGGCGAGGTATCGGATAAAGGATTGAATGCTCCTCTCCATTCGTAAAAAAAATAACATGAGTTCGATATAAAATCTTCGAATACAAAAGTAACTAAAGCTCTCCCTCTAACTTAGGGGGAGGGCGTGTGTCTATAAATGATTTATTTTCACACACTCCTCCCCCTGCGGGACCTCCCCTAACTTAGGGGAGGAGTTGTAGTTACTCCGCTCCTTATATCGAACTCACGTTAAAATAAATCAGGCACGGATTTTTCCCTTGACAAAAGCGAAAAAGTCTGTGCCTGAAATTTTATGTGCTCACTTCCATGTTGTTTCTTGCAAATCGAAACGAATGAAAGTGAAAAATCAGGACCAATAGGTCAATTTGCAGGCTAGAACATGCCCACATCCCTCATAAACACAGGTGATGTGGGCATTTCAATTTTTTGAACCCCAAAATTTACTTTTGAAAATGTTCTATAGGTCATTTTGCAGGCTGAGACTTGCAGAC
>JAZRMW010000048.1:0-48274 GCA_045647865.1 Phocaeicola sp. | reverse complement strand
AGCGTTGCAGGTGTACCGAGTCACCGATGATTTGGCAATGGATATAGTGTTTGCCGTATCCGCGAGCCATCAGTGTACCTTTGATGCACAGGTACTCCCCTTCGATAGTCATGGTGAACTCCTGCTTGGCAGGCTTCTCTGTCGATAGCATATCATCTACCGCCGGATTGTGCGGATACTCCGTTACATTGTCCTCTTCGCGGATGGTGGGAACATAGATGACAGGTTTGTTGGGCACATTGGGTTTCACCACCTCACCCGTATCCACAGGTTCGTAGTGTGTGGTATCCACAGGCGGGAGATATACCGTCGTGTCTTTGGGTGTCACATACTCGGCCGTGTCAGTCTCCATGGTCAAGAACTGATTCCATGTTCCGCTTGCCCGTCCGCTCAGCAGACCGGCAATCATCAATAAGAATAAAGTAAATCTCTTCATGGCAATAATGTTTTTTTATGTTTGCATCGGCAAATATAGAGATAATTATTCACCGATGCAAATTTTGGGAGGGTTATTTCCTTAGATGTTTCTTCTCTTATTATCTTTTATTTTTCAATCTTTTGAATTTTAAAGTGTTGATAAATAAATTAATGCGGTATTTTCTTTGTCTCTATCTTATAGCCAAAATAAAATGTTATTCCCCTATATCAATAGAACATCCGTTTCCAATATTGACAGTACTTCCTTTTTCTGCGTGGAAACAGTCGGCATTCCTTAGGGTAATGTGCGCTCCATTGGTCATATTCAATGTCCCTCCAGCCTTGACAGTTATATCAGCTTGGTCAACGCTTCCGCTATCAATATTTAGAGTTGCGTATGGTTCAACAGTGATTGTTGCATCTTTATACATGAAATGATCTTGAATGATAGAAAATGTATAACCTGATTTAATGATTAAATGCGGGTGGATATAACCGAAATATTCGTATTGCGGATATAAGATAGAATCATTCTCTTGTCTTGTCAATTCTAATGTGTCAGGAATAATTCTCTGCAGGTTTCCATATTGATCCAATACGGCATGGTCGGGGTCTGTGTCGTCAGAATCCATTTCACTCGGATACCTTACGGGTGGATTGTGGACAATTCCTGTGAAATAATATCCATCTTTGTCATTGTCTGCCTTTACTATGTCGTCAGTGGTGTGGTTTATGCTACTTATGGCATCCTTGAATTGATAAATTCCAATGGTTGTACTGTCGCTGAATGCGAAATGTAGATATCCGTTTATGCCCCAATCTTCTCCCCAACTGTTCTTGACAATCAGAGCTGTTTGTCCTATCCATGGTTCTCCTTCTGTAATTATATGCATTCGGTATGGATCCAAACTAACGGTGTCTCCTTCCTCTAAAACCGTGAAACCAGTCAGTACCATATCGTGTTGCCACATTGGTATGCTGATATAGGCAGGCGAATGGAACAAACGCTTTTTCACTTCATTGATGTCGAATGGAAGGTAATAATAGAATTTTTGATTGTTCTCTTGGTCTCTCCATTTCGAGTCTGTATAGTTGTATGCGTAAATCCGTTCGTTTGATGTCGATGGTTTTTCTTCGCAATTGCCATTTGCATCCAAATAGGGAAACGATTCTTCATCCATTACACCATAGGTTTTGATGTAATTGAATGCGTAGAGGAAATTTCCGCCTCCACAACCACCTTCATCTTTATTGGTTGTTGGGTCATCTGTGTAAACGCATGAAACCAATTCTTGTTCCGACAAGTCCAAATTCAGTAGTTGATTGTAATACAAGTTTGTATAAGCCTCCAATACTCCGATGGTTGCAAATGCCCAACATGATCCGCATGAACCTTGGTTCTTTACTGGAGTCATCCAATTTTTTCCATGTCTGTTTCTCCAGTCCCATTCCTTAACGTATGGGTCTTCTGTTGTGGTATTGCTTGTTGTCTCTGCAAGTGGAGAAAGAACATTTGAAAGAGAGGGATTTGTACCGCCATCATTACTTGGCATGATAAAAATACCTCCTTTGTAATATTCCAATCCTCCGAGATTGGGCACTTTACCCCCGAATATGGCTTTCTTCTCTTCATACGTCATCTGCGAGATGGATGTCTCCCCTGCCCGCCACGGAATATTTCGTTCTTCCAGATTTTCATTCAGTTTGTCAATGATGTACGAACTCTGTGCTTCCATCATTCGGTTTTGTTGTGAGGAATAGTTTGCGATTGATTGGTCGGTAGTGTTTATTTGGTCCAACTGAAGCGACGCATTGATGATTTTGATATTCAATTGCTTGGCTGTCACGTTGTCTAATGCTGATGTTTCAAAGGCCACGTTGTTGAACGATGTGGTGGTACTGTCTGCCAACAGAGGGAACAACTCATATACCAGCCATTCAGTGTTGTAGTCATCTTCTAAAGTGATTCGAACCAGACTGTTTGATGAATGCCTGAGTGTGGCCGTTCCCGAAATGGATAATCCCGTAATGGTTTTCGGATAGTTGAGCCTTATCACAGTATCATTCTGTATAATGGGATTTTGTTGTATATATGTATCTTCTATGTGGGACAGTGCCAATGTGGCGATGACATTTTGAGCTTTAATCAAGAATGTCCATCCTACAATCCCTAATAAAATCAGATATATTCGTTTCATATTTCATTTATTTTTGGTTAATAATTAAATATTTCTCACGTCCGAAGAACCATCGTGAAAGTTTTGTTTTGTCCATACACCACGTAATAGCCATACATCCGAAAATGGTGAGTACAATGGTGAAAATGGCAAAACAACTGCCTGATTCATCGAACATGAATAGAGGTAGATATATGCGTGAAAGCATGGTGAAAATGGGTGAGAACAGTAGTATGGAAAGTGTATTTCGTCCAATCAAATGACAGATTTCCTTAGCCTTTGCTGGTAAATGTGGATAAATCCAAAGTAGCAGACTTACAGTAAGATAAGTGATGATGACTCCAGCCAGTTTCAGCCCCAACAGATTTTCCTGTTTGCTGCAGAGAATAACTAACGGCACGAAACTCCATACAGAAGGTTGGAAGAGTTCAAGAAACTGTACTTTGCATGTGTGAATACATATGCCAGCCAAAAAATACATGGAATAGGCAAAGTCCATCACGTCCAAACTTTCCGAAAGTCCCCAATAGCAGAGTCCCAAGACTATAAGAAAAGAAAGCAGAGACAATCTATACCCAACTAATAGTGCAACGGCATAGTGTACAGTGCGACATACAATCAATGTATGCAGATACCAATACGGCCCTATGGGGTCGATGAACACTTTTGTGAATAACATCTTCAGGCTTAATTCACCAACATGCTCACGTACAGGTAGCACTGATGCCGTCAGTACATAACCCATTTCCATGATGGTGTATGGTACAAACATCCACCATGTGGAACACAGGAACTCTTTTGCCGATTTATCTGTTTGTGACAGATAACCTGACAGAATGAGAAAAACAGGCATGTGAAACGTATATACCATTTGCTTCATATAGGGATAGGTATCTCCTATATAAACCAGATGGAAGAGTATCATCAGTACAATGAAGATGCTCTTCAGGTAATCCAGTTGTGGTACATACGTTTTCATGTCTGAGTTGCTTTTATTTCGTCAGAATCATCCGTTTGGTATCAATTACCTTTCCGTCTGCAATGAGTGAGTAGAGATACATGCCCGCATTCAGTTCGCCACCGTTGACGGTGATGCTGGATTTTCCTCTTTCTGTAAGAGGAATTTGTTGCAACTGTGTACCGTTCATATCGTAGATATAAATGACAGCCTTTGTTGTACTTTCAGGTAAAGTATAGCTGATGATTGTATTTTCCGTAAAGGGATTTGGATCATTCTGTTCCAATATGGGGACGGTTATAGCTGTTTCACTCTCTATACTGTTTGCACCTCTAGAACGGGTATATGCCATTACTTCATAATTACCTCCATTTTCTTGTGTTTCAAGACGTGCATTCAACTCATTGATGGATTGTACGATCAGGGGAATCATCTCAATGTAGTTGATGCATAGTTCTCCGTTTTGATTCTCATATACGAGGTCTGGATATACTTGCTGGAGTTGGGTTGCAACCAGTCCGTAATGATTCTTTTGCATTGCTTGTATTTCTGTCGTTGACAGTGTGACATTCTCTATTGTATCTCCTTCTGCAAGAGTAGATGCAGTTGCTACAGGATAATTTAAATTGAACTGAATGGTAGAAAGTTGAGACATTTTTTCAGTTACGGTCTCTTCTGTCGTATTTGTAGCTAAAGCAATAGTGGATGTCGTATTATTAGCAGATGCAGCTACAGTGGTTAAATATGGAGCATATAATGTTCCTGTAACTTTAACGTCACCATTAAAGTAGCCGGCAAATCGTCCTCCAGTATTTTCTCCATTGTCAGCATAAGTTGTACCGTAAATTGCAGATCCATTGCGTGCTCCCAATAACGTACCGAAGACTCCGTAGTTGTAACCACTTGTTGTATTGCTTGCTTGTCCCCATACTCCGTATGCTCTACCGCCACTTTGTTCAGTTGTAGAAGTTACACTTCCTCTTACTCCAATATTGAAATCTCCAGTGATAGGGGAAGCGTATCCTTCTATGGCTCTCCACCAGTTGAAGTTGATTGTTTGAGTTCCATACCTTCTGACGTATAATCCACTATTATTTGCTGTAATACTATTGTTAAACTGAGAATTACCCGCATATCCGATAGCGAAGTCTCCAACAGGTGTTTCTGTCGTATTGATTGCGACACTACCATTTTCATAAACTTTCAACTGTGCCTGTGCGAAAACAGTAGCAAGCATCATGCTTGCAATAAAAAAAATCTTTTTCATGATTAATGAAGTTTTTAGTTAATAAATGATTTTAGAATAATAGGAAAGGCAATACCTGCCTGATTTGACAGGCATTACCTTTCCGAATTGTTACTGTGTTGATTGAATGGATTTTACTCTTTCGTCTCTTTTTCGAATTCTCCACTTACACTCTCTCCGCTCTGTTCATTGGTTACCGAAACGGTGTAGAATCCGGTAGGCAGGCCGCTAACGGGTACGGTGCAGATAGTTCCCGACATAGCCGACATGGACTGATGCCTTACAGTAGTTCCCGTAAGTGCATTTTGGACAGATACAGTTGCATGAGGCACATTGCCCGTGAAGTGCACGTTCAATACACTGTTGTTCACTGTGGCGGTGACGGGGACTTGGAGTACATTTTCTTCGATTATGCTTTCTCCAACATTGGTAAGTTCAATGACTTTTTCTTCTCCATTTGTGGTCACATTGTCATCGTTTCCACTGATAGCTGCGCTTAAAGGAAGAATGCCGGCCAGCATCATAACCTTAATTAAATTTACTTTTTTCATACGTTAAGATTTTAGTGTTTTTTGTTTGGTGAAATACAAGTTTCTGCTCACAAAGTTACGGATGAAAAAATGTATCCACCAAATGAAAATGAATGTTTTTTGTAATGTGTAAAAGGTGAATAGATGTTAATGTGTGGGGTAAATACTTGGTGCTCAAAGTGGTTGTGGTAATTTTATAGTTTTGCTATGCCTTCACAAAATGAAATGAGGGAGGAAAGAGGAGAGAAATAATAAATCTTTTTTTCGAAAAAAAGAAGTGAAAAAGAATTGTTCGAGCAATTGTTTGGATAGTTCAGATAGATTGTTTATCTTTGTTTAAGGATTCTAAAAGGCTGAAATATGATGAAATTACTGTATTTTGGGATGTTTTTATTGCTTTTGTGCGTGTCCGTCTCTTGTGAAAAGGATAAAAATGGACAAATACTGAATGCTGTAGAGCATCGTTTGGAGGTATGTCCCGATAGTGCTCGGGATATGCTTGAAAAATGGGTTGATACGGAAAAACTCTCTGATTATCAGTATGCATTGTATGCGCTGCTTTGGACACAGACTACTCATAAATGTCGCCTTCCATTAGGAAATGATTCGCTGATTAATGTGGCAGTGAAATATTTTACCAATAAAGAGGAACATCATTATGCTGCTAAGGCTTTCCTTTATAAAGGATTGGTACACAAAGAAAATGGCGAAGTGGAAAAAGCTGCTGAAGCTTTTACTCTGAGTGAACAATGGTTTGAGGGGGTGGAGGATAATCAATATAAGGCATTACTGTATAATCATTATGGTTCTTTGTTGATGAAAGAAAAAAATAATGAAGAGGCATTACATTATTTGAAGAAATCATATTTGTATTATTCAAGGGGGGATTCCATTCATTATATAATGTCAGCCTGTGCGGCCATTGCTAATGTTTATGTATTGATGGATATGTTGGACAGTGCAGATTTTCATTTTAAAAGAGGTATGGAATATAGGGATAGAGTCATTCCAAGAAGATTTTATTCTTACATGAAGGATTATGCCAATTTTCTTCGGAAGACGAAGCAATATGAACGGGCTGAAGAGATGCTATTGGAATGCGAACAACAGATGAAGGATGAACGTATATACACCGTCTATTCCAGTCTTGCAACCCTTTATTATGAGATGAAACATTATGAAAAGGCACAGAATTATGCCGAGAAGATGCTGGATAGCAAGGACAGTCTGATGTTGCGTGGCTGTTATCTGCATCTGTATCGAATCAACAGAAAACAAGGGTTAATCTCCAAGGCTCAAGAATACCATGATTTGTATCGGATATATCATGATGAAATTACGATGCGTTTGAAAACCAGGGAAGTGGCAGTTGTTCCTCATAGAGTCAGAGCAGAATGGCTGGAAACTGAGAAATTGGAGGGAGAGCGTCAGCGTTGGATGCTGACGGTGGGAATCGTGATAATCCTGGCAGGGAGTTTGGCAACGTATGGAATCCTTCGCAGACGTCATCGGAGGAGACAGAGGATTTTGCATGCACAATTGATGGAGGAACAACTGGCACATAAAACGGATAATGAGAATTTGGGAAAAGATCTGTATGACCAAAAAATGGAGATGGCCAGATTGCGAGGTGTATTGACCAACAAGAAGCAGAAGGAATTGAGGGACAAATTGAGACGAGAGGAGAATTTGCAGAAAACTGGTAATATCATTGATGGACAGAAAGAGGAACTGGATTCGCTAAAGAGGGAGTTTGCTGTCATGAAACGTGAGAAGAGGGATTTGGAAAAGGAACTGGAGGAGAGCGTAAAACAGCAAAAAAGACTGGAGGCTGATAATTGGAGATTGGATCATGAAATGTCGGTGAAGGAAAGGATTGAGTATTTCCGCCAACGAGGAACTGATGCTACGACCCTATCTCTGTTGAGATGGTTGAAGTCAGGAGTGCCGGAATATGGAAGAACGTATGACTTCGATGAAATACAGGTGCTACTTATTGCTCTGCTTGATGCGGAATGCCCTGGTATGAGTGGACGAATCCAAGGCTGCACCACGAATCTGACCAAACGGACAATCTGTTATCTGATAGCTTTGGGATTGGATGATGAGGCCATGCACTTCCGTGCCACACCCAATGTCAGTGACAAGACGGTGCGGAATTACCGCAAGGAGTGCAGGGAGTTGGTTGATAGTTGGTGAGCTACAAGTGGCTTGAATCTTATACATTTTCTCCCCAACCATGCAATGTCGCTTGGTATCAATACCATTCTATATTGGTACTGTAACTGCTGCGCTTGTCGTACTTGAGTGCATCGGCCAGCATACTGCTGTTGGCACTGATACTGAAGTTGTAGGATGTATAGGGTGCAAGAATGATACCGCACGACATGGAGAAACAGTGCAGGTCGCGGCTGATGTTGCACGTAGTAGCTGCAATCTTCTTGAAATCGAAGTCATAACCGGACGAGAAAGATATGTTCCATTTGTTGGACGGCTTGATGCTTCCCGAAACATTCATTCGGTGGCTGAACGAGAAGGGGTAGCGCATCGTCTTGATGTTGATGGCCTTGCTTCGGTCTTCAGCAATGGTGTAGTTCCATGAAACACTGAGTGACCAAGGAATCTTGAATGCCATATAGCCGTCAGGGTCTTTCTCGGCTTTTTCAGATTTCTTTTCCTGTCGGTTGTTTTCTGCTCTTTCGTCACTGTTTTCCAAATCTTCGTCATCGTCCTCTCCGTTGTTCTCCTTATCCTCTTTCGGGCCGAACCATTTTTTGAATGTTTCGTTGTTGAAGGTATATGAGAATCCGTTGCTCATTCCTTGGAAACGTCCGAAACGTCCGTATGACCATTCCGTACGGTCGCCTACGACAACTTGTCCTTTGTCGTTGAACTCGTATGCATAGGTGGCAAATACGGCATTCAGACTGAATGTCTTGCTTTTGCTCAGTTTCAGTCGCAATCTCATGTTCAGGTTGCTCCACGGCTTGGTCAGTGCAGCCAAATTATAGGATATACTGGCTCCCAAATCATCGATGAGGCTGATTTTTCGTACACCGGTAGAATCTTTGTCGGACTTCACTTTCATCTCAATGTTGTTTGACATAGAGAAACTGACACTTCCCGTTTTTCCTTTGCCGGGGACACCAAAGACACTTCCCTGATAAGGGGAGTATTCCTGTGTCACTAATTTGCCGTTGCTGTCGTAATAGCTGTATGAGTCGTAATATCCGTAGCTGTAGTCTCCGAAATCGGGTGCCATACTGAAGCTGACCGAGGGAGTGAAGACATGACGGACGGCCTCTATCTTGTCACCAAATATCGCTTTGGAGGGTTTGTAGAAACCATAGAGCTTCGTGTTCATCGAAAAACTCATGTCGTAGTTATATACGCGGTTGAATCCGTAAATGGTGTCGGTGACAGCTGTTTGCAACGCTTCGTCCCACTCTTTCTCCTGTCGGAAAGTGTACCAACGTTCTGTATAGTTGAAGGCGGCAGTCAAGTTGATGTATTTGAAAAGGTTGAAGGTAGCACTGATAGGAATGCGATGCTGCATACCGTTTTTCCAGTCCTTGATGATGTTTGACTCCATAATCTCATCCTCTTTGGACTGTATGCTGTTCTTTAGGTAACCCGTATAGCTGAGTGATATTTTCTCGTACCACTGTTCTTTTCCTAATCTTCTTTTCCGTTTGAACGGATAGAGACGGCTCAAAGAGATATTGAGGTCAGGGAAAGATACGGAAAGGCTGCTGTCCCGTACATTCTGTGCAAGGTTGAATGTTCCCGAAAGGGTCAGTCCTATATCAGGGAATGTGCGCGAATAGCTGACACTTGAGGTTCGTGTACTCTGGCTGCTCAGTGCCAAGTTGTATTGGCTGTTGAGGTTGCTCTTTTCATAACTGCTGGTTGCATAGTTTACGCTGGCAGAGAATGTACTGTTCGGACTGGCCTTGGCATCCTGCCGGTGTGTCCACTGTACTTTGAAATCTTTGCTAACCGAATAGTCCGGCATGTTCTTCTCACCCAATTTGGTCGTGAGGGTACTCAGATTGAAGGCACCCGAAAACTTATACCGTTTATTATAGCTGCTGCTTGCATTCAGTCCCCATGAACCTTTCGTGAAGATTTCTCCAGTCAGTTTCAGATCCATGAAATCGCTGATGGCGAAATAGTATCCTCCGTCGCGCAAATAGAATCCGCGTTCCGTCTCATCTCCATACGTAGGCATGATGAATCCGGAAGCATACTTCTCATTGCTGAAAGGGAAGAATCCGAAGGGGATGGCCAAGGGGAGGGGGACATCCTCCACTACCAGGTATGCGGGACCGAATACGACATTCTTTCCCGGACGAACTTTCGCACGGGTCAATGCCAGATAAAAGTGGGGATGTTCGTGATTGTCGCAAGTCGTGTATTTTCCTTTACCGCCATAGAATGTGTCGTCCGAACCTTTTTTGGCATATTGGCTGGTCATGTATCCTTCGCCCTGTTCGGTTACAACGTTACTGATGTATCCCTTGCGTGAACTGAAGTTATAACTCATGGTGTCACTTTCGTATGGAGTATTTCCATCCTTGAACACCGGTCGTCCTGTCTCTTTCCCTGTCGAATCTTTCACACCGTGTGCATAGACGGTCTTCGTGTCGATGTCAACGGTTATCTGTTCGGCTGTAAGACCTATTTTCTGGTAATCTACTTGGCTGTTCTTATAAAGATATGCTTTGGCATCGGCTACAACCCACACGAGTGAATCCTCGGCCTGATAGGTGACAGGAGCATCCAATACATCCGTTTTCTTATTGTCCACAGAGTCTGTTGTCAGGGAGTCGGCCAATGTGGCGGTCAGCGAATCCCCCTCGATATGGACATTTGTAGTGGGATTGTTATCTGTCAAAGAATCCTCCTCAGCACGTAGTGCGGCATATAGTTTGCCGTAGTCATCGTTTGGGATACGCGCATTGGCCCCTGATGTTGCTATCAGTAGGAGAATGAACGTTAAAATGGGCAGAAAAATATTCTTGCTATATGAAGTATTCACCATCGTTAAAAATCTGTGGGATGAGTGGATGAGAGCTATGCTTCTATAATGCATAGACCCCACCTTTACTCTTTCAGTCGGCAAAAATACATATAATTCGGGAGATACAGCCCTATCACCCGTTAAAATTATGAATTATTTAAGTTTATTCGGCCATAAGTAACTGCTGCCGTAAGGATTTGAAATAAAAATAAGGCTGGGGCATGATTCAAATTCGATACACCTTGGCATCAGAAGATTCCCTTTTCCTTTCGCGAATATGACTTTGTCGCTAAAGAATAATAGTTAGATGGTGAAATAGGTATAGTTTGTCTTTTCTACAAAAAGACAGTATTCGCGTTAGTTAACCTCAGAAACTGAATTGCAAAGCCATACGTACGCCGTGTTTGGAGGCTTCGGGCAAATGTAGATAGGTGAGACGACGGTAGTATTCAATACGCAAAATCTTGAATACATTGTAAAGACCGGCATGGTATTCCATATAAGGGGTATGAGAATCCATAACGAAACTGGTGGCCTGCCCGTTTCGAGTGGGAAATAGGAATATTCGGTTGTCTCCAGGAGTGGCATAGGGATTGTTTTTGTCTGAGAGACTACCATAGAGCAGGTTTACTCCGAATACTTCACGCCACTTCAGATGTTTCAGTAGGGGGATACGATTAAGTAGGACACCGTTCAGCTCGGCTACAATATCTAACGATGCATAGCGGTCGTTGAGGAATTCCATGTTGTTGATCATGTGGAAGTGGTTGTTCTGTATGATAAACGATTGGTTGGCGGCGGGGAACATCAGTAATGGGAAGGGTACACGGCTCCATACGGCACCTCCTTTCAACGTTGTGTTGATGCGTCCCCATGAAGAAAGCCAAAAACGTTTATAAAAGCTTAGTTCAGTCATGTGGTAATGATAGTCACTTCCTAATATGTCATCCAATCCTACAGTGTGTGAGAGGGTAAAGACGGAAGCGTTCCTGTTCACTGCCATACGTCCCTGTTTGGAGTGTATGAACGTTTCCCCAGGAGCATACCGAAGTGTGAGGGACGCTTCGGAGGTGGTAAGACGGTTGACCATGTTGATGTTTGTTCCATCATTACGGATGTAGGAAAGTCGTCCTACAGGTTTGTCATCCGTATGACGGAGTTCGGCATGAACAGAAAACATGTTGTCCGTTTCGTACACAAACGTAAGTGCATTTCTACGGATGAAAGACAATTGGTCCACGGTATTGGCCTTTAGGGAGAGGAACATGTTGTCCTTGTCTGTCACTAAATATTTATCTGCTGGCGACATCACATCGTACTGATGGCTGAAGGCAATAGAACGGCGTGGAAATTCGAACGGGAGACGGTTCTTCTTTTCAAACGTATATTCTACCTCCGCCTTGTATTTGGGCCTGTGGTCCTTGATGCCATAAGCAATGTAGCCTTTGAAGAATAGGTGGGGATTGAAGGCGGCCGTAGTCTTTCCGCTAAAACGCAGACGGATTCCATCAATGTAGTTGGAAGAAACCATGGTGTTAACCGGGCCGATATCGAAGCGGCTGGGTTGCCCATCGCGTCCGGTTTCGATGAAGTTTTCCACCAAGGCACGTACTGCAAAGATGATATAACGGAAACCGGGCATTTGTTTGACATCTTCCACCAAGCTTTTCATGTTACGTTCTTTTGCCGTAAGTTGGATGGGACGATGGCTTTGCCAGAATTCTTCAGTTTGAATGGTCGCGTCAGGATATACCTCTTTAACCGAGTTTCCTTTGAATAAACTGGCCTCCAAAGGGGCAAAAGAATAGTCGGAATAGCGTGTAGTACGTTGTATTTGTACACTTTGTAACTGATCTATCAAAGAGAGATTTACTCGGAAATCATCTGTCTTCAATGCCCAAGAACCGTTGGGTAAAGGTTCAAATTCTTGACGGATGGTTATCTCATCGACAAAGTTGATTCCCGTTTTTTGAGGAAATGTCATTTGGCAGAGTTTTACTTGACAAGTGGAGTCTTTTGTTACATAGAGATGGCCGCTGAATCCAAAATCCTGACTGTTCTGGGGTACAAAAGTCAGATGGATACATGAATCACCCTGTACCTTAAGGGTATCCATGATATAATATTGGTAGAAAGATATGGCTCCTGTGGTGGCTATGGGGCTGATGAAACGTTTTCCCAACAGGTAAATGTCTTCATCATGGATATTGATAGCTCCCATGAAGTTATCCATAATGGTATTCAAACCTTTACCGACACTCAGCAGGTCATTGATTCCGTTGCTTTGTTCTCCCATGACAATGGTCTTTTCTGCCTTGGGAAATTCTCTCCAGAGATGGCGACTGACTGTCTCATCCACTACTAAAGGCAATATCAGGCGGTGGGTAACCGTATCTATTTCCACATGATTGATGAGCGAGGGAACCTGCTTGAATATAGTTGATTCAAGTTTGCTTGGAGTCACATCGTCCAACGAAGTGGTCATTTTTTGATAACTGTAATAACTGCACCACGGATGGCGTTGTATATCGGATTTCCATTTGTTGGCAATCACACGTCGCATCAGTTCTACTGCAGGATTATTCTTACGGCGATACCGTTCCTTGCGTGGCTTCACTGTCACTTCGGATAGAAGGCGTACATGTTCACTCAAAGTTATGTTGATATGTTGGGGAGTATCAGTCTTTACAGATATCTTTTTGGGATTGTATTCAATGGAGGAGAATATTATTGTCGTTGTCTTGCTTGATGATGGGGCCGGCAAATAATAATAACCGCGTTCGTCTGTCTGAGTACCGACAGAAGAACCTTCGTAATAAACTTGAACAAAGGAAACAGGCTTACGGGTAAGTGAATCGGTGACAAAACCCTGTACCTGTGCCTGAACAGTTGTTGAGACTGTCCACCACAATGTCAGGCATGTCCATAACCTGAAGATTATATTGAAGCTCTGTTTTTTCATTTTCAAGGGGCAAAGGTACACATAAGCGTGCACTTTACCTGCAAATAATGTGGGGGATTAACCTTTTTGAACAAAAAAAGGGATATTAAAGCCTCTTTTCATTTGTTTTTGCGCAAATTTAACTACCTTCGCACCATGGAAAGAAACTGAAGGACATGATTTCGATACTTATTCCATCATACAATTATTCAGCCTTCCCCTTGGCAGAATCCCTTTCCCGACAAGTGCAGGAATTTCACTTGACGTGTGAAATCATTGTTGCTGATGATGCTTCTACTGACTCCGAATGTCGCAGACAGAATTATTCCATTGACACACTTCCTCATTGTTCTTGTCTGAAATTAACAGAGAATGTCGGGCGTTCACGTATCCGTAATCTGTTGGCTTCTGAAGCGAAAGGTGAATGGCTTTTGTTTCTGGATTGTGATGGGATGCCAGTTGATGGACTATTCTTGACCCGATATGTCCAGACGGTTGCTGATGCAGGTATGGATACGCATGTTGTCTGTGGAGGTATTGTCCATCCTGACCACTTGCCTTCGCCGAGTGTCAGTCTGCGGTATAAATATGAAAAGCAGGCAGAACCGCATAATTCCGCATTTCAAAGGAGTCTTCGTCCTTATGCTTCGTTCCGTACATTCAATTTCATGATTCGGCGCGAAGTTTTCTTACGCATTCAGTTTGATGAATCTTTTCACCATTATGGCTATGAGGATGTTCTTTTCGGACTTCATTTACAGCAAAAGGGTTTAACTATCCGACACATTGACAATCCGTTGGAAAACAAGGATATTGAGCCTAATGAAACCTTCCTTCGAAAGACAGAAGAAGCTCTTCGTACACTTCATGAACAAAAGGAGAAATTAGGTGATTCGGTGTTGCTTCATCACCATTATCTGCGTCTTTGCCGTCTGCGAATGATTCCTCTTGTACGCCTTTTGTTCAAATGGACGGCACCATGGCTTGAACGGAATCTTACGGGGCATCATCCAGATCTCCACCTATTCATGTTTTATAAGATGGGGTATTATGCTTCTATTTAAAGTTCAAAGTTCAAGGTTTAAACCTTAAACCTTGAACTTTGAACCAATAGACTCTTTACTCAATCAATCCACGATTGCGGAGCAATGCTTCGGGATTGGGTTCTGCACCACGGAAGCGTTTATAGAGCGTCATAGGTTCTTCGCTACCGCCCATTTCGAGAATGTTTGTGCGGAAACTACGTCCAGTAGCTTCGTCAAAGATTCCGTTTTCCTTGAAAGCCTCAAAACCATCGGCATCTAACACTTCTGCCCATAAGTAGCTGTAGTAACCTACGGCATAACCACCGCTGAAGACGTGGTTGAAGTAGGTGCTACGGTAACGGAAGGTGATTTCGGGGATGAGGCCAATTTTTTCAGCTACTTTTTTCTCGAAGGCATTGGTTTCGAAGTTGGTGTAGTCGTTGAGCATGTGGTATTCCATGTCGAGCAGGGCAGCGCCTACCAATTCAACGGTTTCGAATCCTGAATTGAACGAAGAGGTTGCCTGCATCTTGGCAATCAGTTCGTCGGGGATGGCTTCACCTGTCTGGTAATGACGGGCATAGAGTTTCATTACTTCGGGTTCAACGGCCCAGTGCTCCATGATTTGCGAGGGAAGTTCTACGAAATCGCGTGCAACGTTGGTTCCTGCTACTGAGGGGTATTTTGTCTGAGTGAGCATACCGTGCAGGGCGTGTCCGAACTCGTGGAAAAGGGTACGTGCTTCATCAATGTTGAGCAGCGAGGGAGTGTCGCCTGTGGGGCGGGTAAAGTTGCACACGTTTACAATCATGGGGCGCTTGTTTTCTCCATCAACGTTTGAGGGTTCCACGATGTTGTTCATCCATGCACCTGCACGTTTGGTTGCGCGGGGGAAGTAGTCGGCATAGAAGAGCGAGAGGTGAGATGAGTCGCTGTCGAGAACCTCAAAGGTTTTCACTTCGGGGTGATAGATGTCCACTCCTTCGATGGGGCGGAAGTTTACTCCAAAGAGTTTTTCGGCTACCATGAAGGAACCGTTGCGCACGTTGTCGAGCGAGAAGTAGGGACGGAGTTCGCTTTCACTCAGTGAATACTTCTGCTGGCGCAGTTTCTCTGTATAGTACCACCAATCCCATGCTTCCAGTTTCTCTCCTTTACCTTCTGCATCCATCATCTTTTGCAACTCGGCAGCTTCGGCTTTAGCCTTGGGCAATGCTGCATTCCAGATGGTCATCAGCAGGTCGTAGGCCGCTTGTGGAGTTTTTGCCATCTTGTCCTCCAATTGGTATTCGGCAAAGTTGTTGAAGCCGAAGAGTTCAGCTTTCTGTTGACGGAGTTTTAGGATTTCGGCAATGACGGCTTTGTTATCGTTGTCATTGTTGTTGTTACCACGGTTGATGTATCCGAGGTACATCTGCTTGCGAAGGTCGCGGTTATCAGCATATTGCAGGAAGGGTATCCAACTGGGCTTTTGCAAGGTGAATAGCCATCCTTCCTTGCCTTTTGCCTGAGCCTCTTCGCGGGCGGCGTCGATGGAACTTTGAGGGAGTCCTGCCAAATCCTTCTCGTCAGTGATGAGTAATTCAAAAGCATTGGTTTCGGCCAGAGAATTGTTTCCGAACTTAATCATGGCCAATGAAAGTTGTTTCTCAATCTCCATATACTGTGCTTTCTGGTCAGCATTGAGCAGGGCTCCTCCACGCACGAACATACGGTAATACTTGTCGAGCACCATCTCTTGCTCACGGGTCAAACCAAGAGTTGCCTTGTTATCATAAATGGTTTTGATGCGGGCAAAGAGGGGTTCGTTCATTGTCATGTAAGCATTGTGTTCAGTCATCAGTGGAGTGATGTTGCTTTCGGTTACTTTCATCGCCTCATCAGCATCCGTTTCGTTGAGGTTGAAGAATACGCCTACTACCTTGCTCAACAGACGTCCACTACGTTCCAATGCACCGATAGTGTTGTCAAAAGTTGGTTCTTCAGTGTTTGCCACGATAGCATCAATTTCAGCCTTTTGTTGTTTGAAGGCTTCCATGAATGCAGATTCATAGTGTGTTGATTCATACTTGCTGAACTCCGGTGCTCCATAGGGCAGGGACGAATTGTTCAGCAGTGGGTTTTCCTGCTGTACATTGCAGGCTGTCAGTGCTGCAATAGCCATTCCAATAAATGCTTTTTTCATCTGTTTTGAATTATATTTTAATAGTTTGATCCTATGATGAATTGAATGAAAACAGTGCAAAAGTAATTGAAATAAATGAAAAGGGAGAGCTATCTTGGAATTATTTCATACAAAACGCATGAATGAATCGTATTTTATTCTTATTTTTGCATGTTTTTTAAAAGAAATAGAACAAATGGTTGTTGAAGAGACAAAAACAAGTATATTTCAACGTCCGGCATGGGTCGTGACATTTGCTTTGACTGCTGCAATTGCGTGGGGATGGGCTTATCCGCTGATTAAACTGGGATTCGGAGAGTTTGGCATCACGCAGGAAATGACCGGTAGTAAAATGTTGTTTGCCGGTATCCGCTTTGCCATTTCGGGTGTGATTGTTCTGATTCTTGCCCGTGGGAAAGGGAAAAGTTTTGGTGTCGTACGTCCGGTCAATTGGTGGTATCTGTTGGTGTTTGCCTTGCTGAACACTACTTTGCATTATGCTTTCTTTTACATCGGATTGTCGCATAGCGAAGGGGCACGTGCTGCTATCCTCAATTCGATGGGAGTGTTTCTATTGGTGTTGCTGGCTTGCTTGTTTTACAAGAGTGACAAGTTGACGATGCGGAAAATCATCGGATGTGTCATAGGTTTTGTTGGCATTCTGATATTGAATCTTGGAGGAGGAGAGAGTGGACATTTTACATGGTTGGGTGATGGAATGATTATCCTGAATGCCCTCTGTTCTGCTTCGGCAGGATTGATGACGCGTGGCTTGCGTACTCGGGTTGATGTGTTTGTCGGAACAGGATATAGTTTGGGTATAGGAGGTGTGCTGTTGATTGTGCCAGGTTTGTTGTTGGGAGGGACACTCCCGCAGGTAACAGGGATGGGCATCGTCATATTGGGGCTGCTCATAGGTATCTCCACTATGGGTTTTGCACTCTATAACAAGTTGCTCAGTTGTAATCCCGTGGGTAAGGTGGCCATTTTTAATTCCCTTATTCCAGTAGTTGGTGCTATCACCTCGTGCCTTTGTCTGAATGAACCGTTTTATTGGAAATATCTCATGGCGGCTTTATTGGCCACTGGAGGTATCTATATAATAAATAAAGGTAAGTGACACTTTATCTTGCCAATTATTCATAAATAGCATATAAAGATGATAAAATATAGAAACTGTTTCAGCCTGTTAATCATGATGCTGTTGTTGGCAGGTGAAAATCTGCAAGCTGCAGGAATGAGAACGAAACTTTCGAATCGGAAGGCCAGTGCAGAGGCCAAGGCTTTGTATAAGTCGCTTTTACGGATACACGAAGAGGGCTTGATTCTCTCTGGTCAGATGTGGGCACCATGGGGAATTGATGAGATTGAGTATGTGCATGAGGTAACGGGAAAATACCCGGCTGTCAGAGGACATGATTTAATACACGAGGGAAGTAATGCACGCGAAGTGGAACTGATGATTGATTGGTACAAACGTGGTGGCATACCTACCTTGATGTGGCATTGGGGAGCACCTGGTAAGGGAGAGGGATACGAACAGAGCAAGATGACCATCGATGTGGCCCGTTGCTTTGAAGAAGGAACTATTGAATATAAAGCTATGTGGGACGACCTTGACCGTGTTGCCGGTTGGTTGGAGAAACTGAAAGAGGCCAAAGTCCCTGTGCTATGGCGGCCTATGCATGAGTTTGATGGCCGCTGGTTTTGGTATGGAAAAGGAGGTGGAGAATTGTTCGTCAGACTATGGCGGACAATGTATGACTATTTTACTCGTGAGCGCAAGTTGAATAACCTCATTTGGGTGCTTCCGCATAGTGGAAATTTGGATGATAGTTACAACCCTGGAAGGGAATACTACGATATCGTAGGTCCCGATACTTATTCAAAAAAGGAACAGGAGAAGTTGTTTCATGCGATAGTAAAAATGCACGGTGATGATTTGCTCATCCCTTTGCATGAATGTGGAACACTGCCTGATCCGGAGGAATGCAAGCAAAGCGGGACCATGTGGATGTGGTGGATGCTGTGGCATACAAGTCATTTGACAAATCATGATAAGGAAGAATTGAAACGAATCTACAATCATCCATTCGTACTTACGCTGGACGAAATGGAGCATCGGAAATAATATTGGATTACTTAAAATAATAAATAAACATGCAAAAACTATCTTTATTATTGGTGGCCTGTCTCGTAAATCTCTGCTCATGGGCTGCAACAGAAGGTTTCTACAACGTGAAAAACTTTGGAGCCAAGGGAGATGGAGTACACATTGATAGTCCTGCTATAAATGCCGCCATCGAGGCTGCTTCTGAAAAAGGTGGGGGAACAGTCTATTTCCCTGCGGGGATTTACCAAAGTTATTCCATACGTTTGAAGAGTAACATATCACTTTACCTCGATCATGGGGCGGTGCTTAAAGCGGCTGTTCCAACCGATTCTATGCACTATGACCTTCCCGAAGAAAACCCTTCGGACAAATATCAGGACTTTGGGCATAGTCATTGGAAGAACTCTTTGATGTGGGGGATTGGTTTGCATGATGTGACCATTCAAGGGTTCGGATTAATTGATGGTACTGAGGGTATCACGCGTGGGCAAGCCAAGATGAAGGGGCATCCGGCGGCCAACAAGGCAATCGCTTTGAAGGAGTGTCGCAATGTTACTATCCGTGATATCAGTATGCTTAAGTGCGGACATTTTGCTATGTTGCTCACCGGAGTCGATAATTTGACTATTGATAATGTGCGGTGTGACACGAATCGTGATGCATTTGACATTGATTGTTGTGCCAATGTGCGTGTGTCGAACTGTCAGGTGAATACCCTTAATGATGACGCTATCGTGCTGAAGTGTTCCTATGGTCTTGGTTATGCCAAAGCTACAGAAAATGTGACTATCACGAATTGTCATGTATCAGGTTATGACCCAGGAACGATGTTGGACGGAACTTTTCAAAAGACAATAACTGCAGCACCTGACCGGGATGGTCCTACGGGAAGAATTA
The DNA here is from genome assembly GCA_045647865.1 of Phocaeicola sp. Taxonomy (GTDB): domain Bacteria; phylum Bacteroidota; class Bacteroidia; order Bacteroidales; family Bacteroidaceae; genus Phocaeicola_A. The sequence goes on along the minus strand of JAZRMW010000048.1, from coordinate 28,783 downwards.
AATTGGGAACAGAATCCAATGGCGGATTCAAAAACATTACTATTAGCAATTGTACTTTTGACCATTGCCGTGGATTGGCCTTGGAAACAGTAGACGGAGCTATCATCGAAGACATTACCATCGACAACATTGCCATGCGTGACATATGCAATTCGCCTATATATGTCCGCTTGGGTAATCGGGCACGTGGGCCTAAAGAGCTGCCTTTTTCTGTCATCCGACGTGTAAAGTTGAGTAATATCGTTGTGAAGGATGCCGATTGTCGCTATGCTTCCATGATATTCGGATTGGAAGGGCATAAGATAGAGGATGTGACGTTGAGCAATATTCACATCCAGTACCGTGGTGGATTGACGATGGAAGATGTAAAACTTCAACGGGGAGCCAATTCCTTCTTTACCCGCATGAACTCTGTTGCCAATGGAACACCCGACACAGGAAGAAACCGCTCACAGACCACTGATGAAAAGACTGAACGTGACCCATACGATGTCCCTCAGATGGAACATGGGTATCCTGAGCCTTCATCGCATGGAATTTTGCCCACGTATGGACTTTTTATCAGTCATGCACGAGGCGTGACGATAGATAATGTGACTATGGAAACCGTCAACGAGGATAAGCGTCCGCCTATTGTGCTGATGGATGTGGAAGACATTAAGCTGAGTAATATGAAAGTCGATAAGGCCGATGAAGTTCCTTATATTGTGATGAAGGGAGTAAAGAATATCGAAGTGGAGAACTTCCAGGGTATGAAGGATAATAGTATGGCTGAAGTTGCAGACAAAGAGCTGACCAAATAATGGAATAACAGAAAAAATAAAACTTCTAAAATAGGAATTATGAATAATGAATTAGAAATGAGCCCCAATAAATTGGTGGCAGCACTCGGAAAACCGAGTAAGGAATTTACCAAAGCGGATATTATCGGTTACATCAAACAGAATGACATCCGTATGGTCAACTTCATGTATCCGGCTGGTGACGGACGATTGAAGACGTTGAATTTTGTAATCAATAATGCCGCTTATCTGGATGCTATTCTTACTTGCGGTGAGCGCGTGGATGGTAGTAGCCTTTTCCCCTTTATAGAGGCTGGCAGTAGCGACCTTTATGTCCTGCCGCGCTTCAGTACTGCATTTTTGGACCCGTTTGCAGAGATTCCAACACTGTCTATGCTCTGTTCTTATTTTAACAAGGATGGTGAACCTCTTGAAAGTTCTCCTGAAAATACCCTTCGCAAGGCTTGCCGTGCCTTCAATGAAGTGACAGGCATGGAGTTTCAGGCTATGGGTGAATTGGAATATTATGTAATTGCTCCCGATGCAGGTATGTTCCCAGCTACAGACCAAAAGGGCTATCATGAATCAGCACCCTATGCTAAGTTCAATGAATTCCGCACACGTTGCATGGCATATATCGCTCAGGCTGGTGGGCAAATCAAGTATGGCCATTCAGAGGTTGGTAACTTCACTATTGATGGCAAAATCTATGAGCAAAACGAAATTGAGTTCCTTCCTGTTAATGCTGAGGATGCTGCCGACCAACTGATGATTGCTAAATGGATTATCCGTAACTTGGGTTATCAGATGGGTTACGACATTACTTTTGCACCGAAAATTACAGCAGGGAAGGCAGGTTCAGGCTTGCATGTCCATATGCGTATTGTGAAGGACGGTCAGAATCAGATGTTGGATGGTGGTGTATTATCTACTACTGCTCGTCGTGCCATTGCTGGTATGATGGAGTTGGCTCCCTCTATCACTGCATTTGGAAATACTAATCCTACATCGTACTTCCGTTTGGTGCCTCATCAGGAAGCTCCTACCAATATTTGTTGGGGAGACCGCAATCGTTCTGTGCTTGTGCGTGTTCCCCTTGGTTGGGCGGCTAAGAGCGATATGTGCAAGATTGCAAATCCATTGGAGGCTGAAAGCAACTATGATACAACGCAGAAGCAGACCGTAGAGATGCGTTCACCGGATGGTTCAGCAGACATCTATCAGCTTATTGCAGGATTGGCTGTTGCTTGTCGTTATGGCTTTGAGCTTGACAATGCATTGGAGATTGCCGAAAAAACGTATGTGAACGTGAATATCCATCAGAAGGAAAATGCCGACAAACTGAATTCTTTGGCTTGTTTGCCTGATAGTTGTGAAGCATCAGCCGACTGTATCGAGCGTCAGCGTGCTGTCTTTGAAAAACATAATGTATTTAGTCCGGCTATGATTGATGGTATTATCAAGAAGTTACGTAGCTATGGTGACCGTACTCTTCGCGCAGAGATTAATGGTAACCAAGAGGAGATGTTGAAATTGGTAAACCGCTATTTCCATTGCGGATGATAGATTGGTTTTGACTGATTATAAAAAAAAGGGGGTACTTGTGGAAGTACCCCCTTTTTTTATATACCTTATAATATTAATAAGCAAAGATAGGATAGTTCTTCATCGTTTCGTTTACACGTTGACGAACGCTTGCAATTACAGTTTCATCCTCAGGATTGTTGAGAACCGTCTCAATCATTTCAGCAATTTCCAACATGAGGTCTTCTTTGGCACCACGAGTTGTGATGGCAGGAGTTCCTAAACGAATACCTGAAGTCTGGAAAGCGCTACGAGAGTCGAAGGGCACCATGTTCTTGTTTACAGTAATGTCTGCTGCAACAAGAGCCTTTTCGGCTACTTTACCTGTCAAATCAGGATATTTTTCGCGCAAATCTACAAGCATAGAGTGGTTATCTGTACCACCGCTTACGATTGTAAAGCCACGGGCGATGAGGGCTTCAGCAAGAACTTTGGCATTCTTCTGAACCTGTGCCTGATATTCCTTATATTCGGGTTGAAGAGCTTCTCCGAAAGCGACAGCCTTAGCTGCAATCACATGTTCGAGCGGACCACCTTGTTGACCGGGGAATACTGCGCTATCGAGTAATTGTGACATCATCTTGATTTCACCCTTCGGAGTAGTCTTGCCCCAAGGATTGGGGAAGTCTTTACCCATCATGATGATACCACCACGAGGACCACGAAGAGTCTTGTGAGTTGTAGAGGTTACAATGTGGGCATATTTTACAGGATTTTCCAATAAGCCGGCAGCAATTAATCCTGCAGGGTGAGCCATGTCAATCATGAGTAAAGCTCCGACTTCATCTGCCAGACGACGCATACGGGCATAATCCCATTCGCGAGAATAAGCAGAGCCACCACCAATAATCAATTTGGGACGTTCGCGACGTGCTACTTCTTCCATCTGGTCGTAATTCACACGGCCGGTTTCTTTGTTCAGGTTGTATTCACAGGGAGTGTAGAGAATGCCAGAAGTATTCACCAATGAACCGTGACTGAGGTGACCTCCATGAGCCAGATTCAAACCCATGAACTTGTCACCAGGATTCAAGCAGGCTAATAATACTGCAGCATTGGCTTGAGCACCTGAGTGAGGCTGTACGTTTGCCCATTCTGCACCGAAAAGTTCTTTCAAGCGATCAATGGCGATTTGTTCACTTTGGTCAACCACTTCGCAACCACCGTAATAGCGCTTGCCAGGATAACCCTCTGCATACTTGTTGGTCAAGCAGCTACCCATAGCTTCCATCACTTGGTCGCTTACAAAGTTCTCCGAAGCAATCAGCTCGATACCCTTCAATTGGCGCTGATGTTCTTTCTCGATAATGTCAAAAATCAGTTCGTCTCTTTTCATTGTTATTATTTATATTTGTCTATAATTATAGATATTTACGTTTTCGCGAAGCAAAGATACAACAATTCTTTTAGAATGTTTTTAAAAACCTGTAATATTCTTGCTAATCTTGCGGAAATAGTGTAATTTTGCCGTTTCTAATTGGAAATTTATGGTGACACCCGAGATACAGCAAGTGAAATTGAGGTTTGGAATCATTGGCAATGCTGATGGTCTGAATCGCGCTATAGATATTGCCATGCAGGTGGCTCCGACGGATTTGTCGGTGTTGATAACGGGAGAAAGTGGTGTTGGTAAGGAGGCTTTCCCAAAGATTATTCATGAGTTCAGTCGCCGCAAGCATAGCCGTAAATATATAGCTGTCAATTGTGGCGCCATACCTGAAGGTACTATCGATTCAGAACTCTTTGGCCACGAGAAGGGTGCTTTTACGGGAGCTATCGGTGAACGTCAAGGTTATTTCGGTGAGGCTAACGGTGGTACTATCTTTCTGGATGAGGTTGGAGAATTGCCTTTGGCTACCCAAGCTCGTTTATTACGTGTGTTAGAAAGCGGTGAATACATACGTGTCGGCTCCTCTAAGGTGGAGAAAACAGATGTTCGTATTGTGGCTGCTACCAATGTCAATTTGCTGGAAGCGATTGCTGATGGGCGTTTTCGTGAAGATTTGTTCTATCGGTTGAATACTGTACCCATAACCATTCCCCCTTTGCGTGAACGTGGTAACGACATCGGATTACTGTTTCGTAAGTTTGCCAATGACTTTGCCGAAAACTATCGTATGCCGCCCATTCAATTGACTGGAGAGGCTTTGCAGTTGTTGCAGGAATATCCGTGGCCTGGAAATGTACGCCAATTGAAAAATATTACCGAACAGATTTCTATTATCGAGAGAACCCGCGAGATAACTCCAGATATTCTCCGAATGTATGTCCCGGATTATGTGGCGGCATCTCGTATGCCAGCATTGGTCAAAGGACATTCTGCCTCTTCGGGGAAAACGTTTGAGAGTGAACGTGAAATCCTGTATCAGATTCTGTTTGATTTGCGTCGCGATATGACGGAGTTGAAAAGATTGGTACATTCCAATTTAGGACAGATGCAGAGTCCACCGGCTTCTACAGATAACTCTTCATCGGTCCCTTATTATCCGGCTGAGGAGATTCCGTATCCATCTGATGGAAATATGCCTGTCGCACGTCCAGTGGCCAAGGTTGGTCAGCATGGCAATGTAGGGGCGGGAACTTTGCCTCATATGGTGGATGATGAGGATATTCAGGATACGGAAGAGTATATTGAAGAATCCCTGTCTTTAAACGACTTGGAGCGTGAAACTATTCGGAAGGCTTTGGAAAAACATAACGGCAGGCGTAACAGAGCTGCCAAAGAATTGAATATATCAGAGCGTACACTTTATCGAAAAATTAAGGAATATGGCTTGGAGTAAGAAAATCGCAATGTGGTTGGGGATGATGCTGGCATTGTTGGCAGTATCTTGTACAGTCTCTTATAAATTCAATGGAGCTTCCATCAATTATGATAAGGTGAAAACCATTACGATAGAGGATTTCGCTAATCGCGCATCGTATGTGTGGGGACCAATGGCTCCTATGTTCAATACAGATTTGCAGGACATTTATGTGCAACAAACTCGTCTGCAGCAAGTGAAAAGGGGAGGGGATTTGCAATTGTCCGGTGAAATAACGGCATATGACCAGTATAACAAATCTGTTTCTGCCGAAGGATATTCATCGGTGGTAGAATTAAAGATGGTTGTAAACGTACGTTTTACCAATAATACAAACCATAGCGAGGATTTCGAACGCACATTCTCTGCGACTTGTGAATATGATGCCAAACAACAACTCTCAGCTGTACAGGAGGAATTGGTGACTCAGATGATTGATGATATTACGGAACAGATTTTTAATGCAACGGTAGCTAATTGGTAAGAGTATGGCTCTGAATATTCCCGATTTGATAGCGGATTCTCAAAAACTCGCAGATCGTACGGTTGTCTATGAGTTAAAGGAACTGATAGACAAGTATCCTTATTTCCAAACAGTACGGTTGCTTTATCTCAAGGCTCTTTATCTGTTGCGTGACCCTGCTTTTGGAGAAGAGCTATGTCGTACGGTCCTTTATGTCTCCGATCGTCGTACATTGTTTTATTTGATAGAAGGAGAACACTATGTATTGAGTCCAGTAGTCCGTAAGGCTAAAAGTCGCGTGGCGGTTGGTGAGGAGGTTGGTGATAGAACCCAGTTCTTGATTGATGCTTTTCTGAATGGTTTGCCTGTCGAAACAGAAGAAGAACGATATTCGGTTGTAGATGATGGTGGATTGAGTGCTGATTATACATCGTATGTCCTTCGAATGGATGAATTGGATGATGCTTCTGTACGAGATGAATGTAGAGAACAGAATGTCGTTCCGATGAAAGGTCAACATCTGATTGATAATTTTATACAAAATGCAGATGGAAAAATAGGGGATTCAGGAATTGAAAAATTGATTCCCGAAGAATTGGACAAACAAGAAAAATTACCTGAATTGGAGGAAGAAGATGGGTATTTTACGGAAACTTTAGCTAAAATTTACATAAAACAGCACCGATATGCTAAGGCTCTTGAAATTATTCGGCGATTAAGTTTGAAATATCCAAAAAAAAATGCTTACTTTGCAGACCAAATTCGATTTTTAGAGAAACTAATAATAAATTCAAACGATAAATAAAAGAAAAAAATGTACGTATTATTGATTGTGTTGATTGTGATTGCCTCTATTCTGATGTGTGGAATCGTAATGATTCAGAACTCTAAAGGAGGTGGTTTGGCTTCGAGCTTTGCATCGTCTAACCAAATTATGGGTGTACGCAAGACTACAGATTTTGTAGAGAAGTTTACTTGGGGATGTGCAGCTGCAATGGTAATCTTGAGCATTGCAATCGCTTATGCATTGCCTTCTGCTACAGTTGCTAATCACTCAGTATTTCAGGATGAGGCTCAGAACGAGAATGTCATTAATCCTGTGACTGTTCCCGGATTTGATGCAGCAGCACCTGCTGAAACTCCCGTTGCTGAATAATTAGGCATTGTGGATAAAAGAAAAAAAGAGAGGATGTGCCGATTGGTACATCCTCTCTTTTTTGTTGTCAGTCCGAAATACTGTTATCATAATGGCGTCCCTGTTGTCCTGATAGAAGGAAGAATTTGAATATAACTGCTGACTAATGTGACGCTTGCGTTTGCAGATGTTTTGTTCTGCTCAATATAGCAGTAAAATATAAACTATTTTTTTATCTCCCTTTGTTTTATATCAGCGTTTTCACTTTTGAAATGTGAAAGAATGCCCAAATGTCGGAATAATGTATTATTTTGCTTGTAGCAATTGCTTGATTTCCCAAAGTTGCGATTTGATGTCCTGTAATTCGTTCTTCAAAGCTTGTATTTCGGTTTGTTCTGCTTCTTTCTCCAAGAAATTTTGTAGTTGCATGCTGATAGCTTGCATTCCGGCAATAGAAGGATGGCCTTGTTGTTTCTCTATATTATATAAGGTGATAACAGGGGTTTCGTAATGTTTGCAGATGGTATATACCGATTCGTTGATGCTGCTTTTCAGTTCGCTGTTCAAAAGGTAATACACTTTGGCTTGAGGATAGAGGTGTTGGAGGTTACTGAGTAGGTAAGCGAGTGCCGGACGGAAACTGTAAAGCTCTTCTTGGGTCCAACTGTCATATTTATACTCCCCGATGGGAGCACCGGCCCAACTGTCATTTGTAGCTCCGAAAATCAGAATAAGGTCGGGGTTACCTAAGTTATTCATACGGGTAATGAAGGAACGATCGCTGTAGTCTTCTTGACGATAGCCTGTATTGCAGATGGTAGATCCGCTGAAAGAGTTGTTTGTATCCAATATGTATCCGTAGTTGTTGATGAACTGATACCACCAAGTTTGTTCTAATTTGACCACATCGTTCTTGTTGGCTGGATACCAGATAGCGTTCTTCTCTGGTGTTACGTGTCCTTTGAATGTAGAATATGAGTCACCGAGGATTGAGACTCTTTTTTGTGCCTGCATGTTTCCAATACAACACAGGATGCCCAATGAGAGTAGAATGAAATATTTCTTCATGATAAAAATGTTTTTTGTTTTATTCATGCAAAAATACGTTCTTTGTTTGAATTGACCAAGAATTGACAAGACTATTTACTGAGGAAAATACAGCTTGTGTCAGATTGGAATATTCTTATTGCTTTGTTCACTTTGCAAACTGTTAAATTTTGGGTGTTTGGTATGAAGTAATTGGGTTGTTCTACTTCCCATTTCAATAAAAAGACGTATCTTTGCATCACAATTTGTAATTATTCACAATTAAACCAACTGAATTTATATGGATTTAAAGGACATTCAATCAAACTTCAAAGGAAATGTATGGAAGGCAGAAATCAATGTGCGCGATTTTATTCAATGTAACTATACTCCTTATGAAGGTGATGACTCGTTCTTGACGGGTTCTACAGAAAAGACCCGCAAAGTGTGGAATAAACTGACCGAACTTTTTGTCGTTGAGCGTGAGAAAGGTGTGGTTGATGCAGAGACACGTTTACCGCAGAGCATTGATACTTATGGCCCTGGTTATATAGACAAGGAAAATGAGGTTATCTTTGGTTTGCAGACTGATGCTCCGTTGAAGCGTGGAATCTTCCCTAAGGGTGGTATCCGTATGGTCGAAAATGCTTTGAAAGCTTATGGATATCAGCTCGATCCGATGACGAAGGAAATCTTTACTAAATATCGCAAGACTCACAATGAGGGTGTATTCTCTGCTTATCCAGAAGAGGTGTTGGCTGCCCGCCATTCACACATCATTACTGGATTGCCCGATGCTTATGGTCGTGGACGTATCATTGGTGACTACCGTCGTGTTGCTCTTTATGGTACAACCAATTTGATTGAAGAGAAGAAACGTTTCCTCAAACGATTGGATATTCAAGAAATAACAGATGAAATCGTACAGCAACGTGAAGAGACTTCAGAGCAAATCAAGGCTTTGAAAAGTTTCGAGAAAATGTGTGCTTCATATGGCTTTGACGTAACTCGTCCGGCAGAAGGCGAATTGGAGGCTGTACAGTTTGTATATTTGGCATATTTGGGTGCGGTGAAAGATCAGGATGGTGCAGCAATGTCTATTGGCCGTATTTCTACATTCCTTGATATCTTTATTGAAAAGGATTTGGCAGAAGGTAAGATTACTGAAACAGAAGCCCAAGAAATGATTGACCAATTGATTATCAAATTACGTATTGTCCGTTTCTTGCGTACACCTGAATATAACGATTTGTTCTCTGGAGATCCCGTGTGGGTAACAGAGTCTTTGGGTGGACAAGGTTTGGATGGTCGTACATTGGTTACCAAGACTTCTTTCCGTTTCCTTCACACATTGTACAACTTAGGTCCTGCTCCAGAACCTAATTTGACAGTACTTTGGTCTGCAAATTCTCCCGAAAACTGGAAACGTTTCTGTGCTAAGGTTTCTATCGACACCTCTGCTATCCAGTATGAGAATGACGATTTGATGCGTCCTGACTATGGTGATGACTATGGTATTGCATGCTGTGTATCTCCGATGAAGATTGGTAAACAGATGCAGTTCTTTGGTGCTCGCGCAAACTTGGCTAAGTGTATGCTTTATGCCATCAATGGTGGACGTGATGAGCGTACAGGCGAACAGATTGCTCCGATGTATGATGCTATTAAGAGTGATTACTTGACTTTGGATGAGTTTATGCCCAAGTTTGAGCAGATGATGCGTTGGTTGGCCAAGGTTTATGTGAATGCATTGAAGATTATTCACTATATGCACGACAAATATGCATACGAGGCTTATGAAATGGCTCTCCATGATGGTGATGTAGAACGTATCCGTGCAACTGGTATTGCCGGCCTTTCTATTGTGGCCGACTCTATTGCCGCTATCCGTGATTGCAAGGTTCGTATCATCCGTGACGAGCGTGGCTTGGCTGTTGATTTTGAGCGTGAGGGTGAATATGTACCCTTCGGAAACAACGATGAGCGTACAGACAAGATTGCTGTAGATATTACAGAGCGCTTCATGGAGTACTTGCGTCAGCATCAGACTTATCGTCATGCAGTTCCTACTCAGTCAATCCTTACTATCACTTCAAATGTTGTTTATGGTAAGAACACTGGTTCTACCCCTGACGGACGTCCTGCTGGTGCTCCGTTTGCTCCGGGTGCAAACCCCATGAATGGTCGTGACCTCAAGGGTGCTGTTGCAGCTTTGTCATCAGTAGCGAAGTTGCCTTTCCAACATGCGCACGATGGTATTTCATACACCTTTGCCGTTTCTCCTGCTACTTTGGGTAAGAGTCGTGATGCACAAATCACCAACCTTGTTGGCTTGTTGAACGGATACTTTACTCCCGATGGTGGTCAGCATTTGAACGTGAACGTGTTTGATCGTGAATTGTTGGAAGATGCGATGGAACATCCTGAGAAATATCCTCAGTTGACAATTCGTGTTTCGGGATATGCTGTAAACTTTGTGAAGTTGACTCGTGAACAGCAGTTGGATGTGATTTCACGTACAATCAATCATTCACTGTAATCGCATAATTTATCGAAGAGGATGAGGAATGGATGTTCTTCATCCTCTTTTTTGTCCTATTTATCGCTGTTGTATATTTGTCACTTATGCTTGGTCGTATTCATTCTTTTGAAAGTTTTGGAACCGTAGATGGTCCAGGAATCCGTTTTGTAACATTCATGCAAGGATGTCCGCTCAGATGTCAGTATTGTCACAATCCCGACACTTGGGACCCACATGCTTCATGTCAATATGAGATGACTCCTGAAGAACTGTTTGCGGAAACCATTCGTTATCGTAGTTTTATTGCCAATGGTGGTGTGACCATGACAGGTGGAGAACCGTTGTTACAAGCGGCATTTGCTCGCGAGTATTTCCGATTATGCGTAGAAGAGGGTTTGCATACAGCATTGGATACTTCTGGCTTCATTTGTACTCCTCAGGCATTTTCTGTGTTGGATTATACTAAATTGGTTCTTCTTGATATTAAGACATTCAATGCAGAACTTCATCCTCGCCTTACAGGTGTTTCTGGTGATAATCCGATCCGTTTTTTGGATGAACTGAAGAATAGGAACATTCCTACATGGATTCGTCACGTGATAGTGCCAGGTTTGACGGATAATGAAGAAGATTTAAATGCGTTAGGAGAGCATTTGCTTTCTTATCCGAATGTTGAAAAAATAGAAGTGTTGCCTTACCATACGATGGGTGCTTTCAAGTATGAAAAATTGGGTATTCCTTATCCGTTGGCAGGAGTAGAACCTTTGTCGGCAGAACGAGTCAAGGAAGTCCGGGCAATATTAGGACGTTATAAGCCTGTGGGATAAAAAAGTAAGAGCTAAAAGTTTGAATTGAGAGTATTGGGAATATTTCCCTTTTCAAACGTTTAGCTCTTACTTTTTTATATTCTTTATATACCTCTATTTATTCCACCATACCTTCTGGTAAATTCATGGTAATGGTTCGTTTTTTATGATCCATGTCTGTGATAAATGCTTCCTGTGCAGGAATGAGAAGTTCCTCGCCATTAGGTCGGTTGATGACAAACAGAGTGTTGATTGTCGATTCGTCCACGAACTCAATTTCTCCCAAAATACCTTCTTTTTCATCGATTATCTGGAATCCGACAAAGTAGCTCCATGCCAATTCGTCGTTCTCCTCGGCATACTTGGTCGGGTAGAATACTTCGATGTTTGTGAATCGCCTGGCTTGTTCCGCAGAATCTACTCCTTCAAATTTGATGAGTGCCACAGTGTCACTTTTGAAACGGTATTCTTCAATGAAGAAGGGTACCAGAATGCCGTCTATCAGACATATCAAGTAATCACACTCCTCTGTGCGGTCAAAAATATCATCCGTAAAGTTGAAAGCAACTTCACCTTTTATGCCATGAGGCTTTGCTAATTGTCCGATGCGGTAAACATCCTCTCTTCTTATCATAAATAAATGCTGTTACTTAATCAATTCTGGTAATGCGTGCTCCCAAAGCATTCAGTCGTTGTTCTATGTCTTGATAGCCTCGGTCGATTTGTTCTACATTGTGGATATGGCTGACACCATCTGCGCTCAGTGCTGCAATCAAGAGTGCGATACCTGCGCGAATGTCGGGTGATGTCATTTTCCCACCACGCAGTTTGAAGTTGTGGTTGTGTCCGATGACTACAGCCCGGTGGGGATCACATAGGATGATTTGTGCACCCATGTCAATGAGCTTGTCAACGAAGAAAAGGCGGCTTTCAAACATCTTTTGGTGGATGAGTACACTTCCTTTGGCTTGTGTTGCAACAACTAACATGACACTGAGCAAGTCAGGAGTCAGTCCTGGCCAAGGTGCATCGGCAATGGTCATGATTGAACCATCGATAAAGGATTCTATTTCGTAATGTTCCTGTGCCGGTACATAGATATCGTCACCTCGTTGTTCCAGACGGATTCCCAGTCGGCGGAATGCTTCAGGGATGATTCCTAAGTTTTCGTATGAGACATTCTTGATTGTAATCTCGCTGCGTGTCATGGCTGCCATTCCAATGAAACTGCCTACTTCAATCATGTCGGGTAATACCGTATGCTCACATCCGTTTAACGATTCAACCCCTTCAATGGTCAATAAATTGCTGGCAATTCCACTGATGTTTGCTCCCATTCTATTTAGCATCTTGCACAGTTGCTGGATGTAGGGTTCGCAGGCTGCATTGTAGATTGTAGTTTTGCCATGAGCTAAGACGGCTGCCATCACAATGTTTGCAGTTCCCGTTACAGAGGCTTCATCCAACAGCATGTCTGCTCCTTTCAATCCTCCTTCAGGAGCGATGAGTTCAAACACTCCTTGTTCGGGATTATAAGAGAAGTCTGCACCCAGTTTTTGGATACCGAGCAGATGTGTGTCAATACGTCTTCTGCCTATTTTATCACCTCCAGGTTTGGATATGAGAGCTTTCCCGTAACGTGCTACCAATGGACCGAGTAACATAACAGAACCGCGCAAGCTGCTGCACTTTTGCATGAACTCTTCACTTTGGATATAGGCAAGGTTCACTTCATCAGCTTGAAAACTGTAGCTGTCCTTTTTTATGCGTGCAACCTTTACCCCCATGTCTCGCATCAACTGAATCAGGTTGTTTACGTCCAATATATCAGGGACATTATTCACTGTGACTTTGCTTGGGGTTAGCAATGTAGCACACAGAATTTCCAATACTTCATTTTTAGCACCCATGGGACGGATTTCTCCGCTCAACCGATGGCCGCCTTCGATTACAAATGAGGCCATAACACTCTATTATATGGTTATAATTTATTTTCGTTTTGCCGGTCTTCTACGTTGCATGGCGAATACAGCTCGATGCCGTTGGGCTGCTGTTGGTTCCAAATCGGTGATTTCCAAATCTTCTTCTGTCAGTTTGATACGTCCTTGAGTATAATCTTCCAAGTCTGCTATCAATTTGGGAATTTCTACAGAATCCTTGTTCCAAGTGATGAAATTTTTCCTCATTTGTATGGCGATGAGGTGTATTAATTGGGCTCTTTCTTCACCTTCTGGCAATTCCATCGCTTTTCTGATTAGTTCTTCCAAAAAATATCCATAGTGGCGGTATTTGATTCGTCCGTTTGAATAAGGAATCCGTTCTGGAGAAGAATTCAACGTATCTTGCTTGATAATTTCATAGGGATAGTCAATGTCCAGCTTAAAGTCAGACATGATGGCTAAATGATCCCACAACTTTTGTTTGAAATCCGGTAAGTCCCTCAGTAAAGGATACATATTCCCCATGATTTTTATAATAGTATTGGCGCACCGTTGACGCTCTTCCCTATCTTCTATTTGTAAGGCATGGTCAACCATGTTTTGTACGCTGCGGCCATATTCGGGCATGGGCAGACGGGGTTGTTGTGTATTATATTGCATTTTTTGTTGATGTTTTCTTATTTGATTACTTTTGATTTTGATACTGTAGCAACAAATTCTTTCAGGTAGAAAGGTTCGAAATAGGCTACATCCTTATAGTCTTGTACGGCTACAGCCTTTTCTGCCAAAGGGAACATCATTTTGGCCAATGGACGTATATTGTCAATAAAATGGGCATTGGGATGGGTGATTTTCTCGCGACATTTGGCCGAACCGTTTCCGAAGAAATAGACGGGGTGTTTCTCCAGATACTCCAGGTAGGAATTTTCTTCTACAATATCTGCACCTGTTGGACGTACAGTTTTTAATGCGCGGTCATAGATGGCGGCATATACTTCCATGCGGCGGGCATCTATCATGGGACAAAGCAGGGCATCTTCGGGCAAATCGTACCTTAGCAATATTGGAACACACAGGACTTCCAATGTTGGAATGGCAATCAAAGGAATTTCCCGTCCGTAGCAGATTCCTTTTGCCATAGATACACCAATGCGCAATCCTGTATATGAACCAGGTCCACAACTGACTGCTACTGAATCCACTGGGATGGCATGGCTATCAGCAAAAGATAATGCTTCATCCACGAAAACTCCAAGTTTTGTTGCATGTTGCTGCCCTTCGAAATCTTCTTGTGAAAATATCGTTGCACCATCTTGGCTCAAGGCCACTGAACACACCTCTGTAGAGGTCTCAATGTGTAATATACACGACATATTTCTTATACCTTATTATATATGGGGCAAAGATAGTGCAAATCGGGCGGAGAACAAAATAAACTCCTTTATTTTTTATCCCGAGATGCCGCCTATCTTCGATTTTTTAATCAAAGATAGTGTAAATCGGGCGGAATACCAAATCAAAACATCTCATAATAATTGCTTCCGCATAACACTGGACACTTGCTGAAAATCTCTGGATACTTTTTGAGAAAAGCCTGTAGCGTTTCTCAAAAAAGTGTCCAGTGTAACTGAAAAAAGTCTGGATACTTTTTCCTGTAAGTATCCAGACTTTTTTCAACTTATGTGGCGGGGCATATTCCAGACTGTAGAAATGTGTAAAGAAAGTTTTTTTATCCACCTTGCTATGCAACGCGAAAATATGAGGGGATAAACTGAAGGTTAATCAAGATCTGGTATACTTGAAAATATGATTATTTCAATAGCAGCGGTTGCTGCACCAACAATAGCAACTATAAATGTATTTTGTCTTCGTTTTATCCCCCATATTTAGCCTCTTCACCCAATTCTTCTTCGATGCGGAGCAATTGGTTGTATTTGGCCATGCGGTCACTACGGCTCAACGAGCCAGTTTTTATTTGTCCCGAGTTAGTGGCTACGGCTATATCGGCAATGGTGGTATCTTCCGTTTCGCCCGATCGATGCGAGATGATGGTGGTGTATTCGTGGTTTCGTGCCAATCTGATGGCATCCAAGGTCTCACTGAGTGTGCCTATTTGGTTCACTTTGATAAGAATGGAGTTGGCACACCCTTCGTCGATACCCTTTTGCAGGAACTTGACGTTGGTCACAAACAGATCGTCGCCTACCAATTGGCATCGTCCGCCGATACGTTGGGTCAGCAGTTTCCATCCTTCCCAGTCATTTTCGGCCATGCCGTCCTCTATGGAGTCGATGGGGTAGGTGTCGATGAGCCTTTCCAGATACTCCACCTGTTGGTCGGGGGTGCGGCGTATGCCTTTTTCGTGTTCAAAGATGGTGTAGTCGTACGTCCCGTTCCGGTAATATTCCGAGGAGGCGCAATCCAGTGAGATGGTGATGTCCTTCCCCGGCACATAGTTGGCCGCTTGGATAGCCTCCATGATGCAGTCGAGTGCATCTTCTGTACCATTGAGTGGGGGAGCAAATCCGCCTTCATCGCCAACAGCTGTGCTCAATCCTCTTTCTTTCAGCACTTTTTTCAGAGCATGAAACACCTCTGCACCCATACGCAGGGCTTCCTTGAAAGAAGGGGCACCGATGGGACGTATCATAAACTCTTGAAAAGCGATGGGGGCATCCGAATGGCTTCCTCCGTTGATGATGTTCATCATGGGGACGGGCAGTACAAAGGTGTTTGTACCTCCGATATATCTGTATAGTGGTATCCCGAGGAAGAGGGCTGCTGCGCGTGCTACGGCCAGCGATACTCCCAATATGGCATTGGCTCCCAGACGCGACTTGTCAGGTGTATTGTCTAACTCCAGCATCAGGTGGTCAATGTTACGTTGTTCCAGGGCTGACATCCCTATCAGTTGGGGGGCTATTAGCGTGTTGATGTTTGCCACGGCCTTTGTCACCCCTTTGCCGTCGTAACGCGAGGGATCACCGTCTCGCAATTCCAATGCTTCATTTTCTCCAGTAGAAGCTCCCGAAGGTACAGAAGCTCTACCTATAATTCCACATTCCAATGTGACATCCACTTCAATAGTGGGATTTCCGCGAGAGTCCAATATCTCTCTTCCTTTAATTGCTGCTATTCTCATACGGGATAAAAATTGAGGTTTTTCAAATGCAAAATTTAGTTTGATGAATTATTCTCTAATTAGGGTAACATTTTAAGGATGCAAAATGTTTGTAGGAATTTTGTTTTATCCCATTGTTTCGCGATAAAAGTCCAGCATTTCATCTATTTCTTTGCGGGTAGCTGTTTGGTTGATACGGATATCGCCCACTTCGCCTAATAGGGTGAAGTTGATGTTTTCCGAGGTGTTCTTTTTGTCGTGGGTCATGAATTGGTATAGACGGTCATACTGTTTGCAATCGAAAGTAAATATTCCATACGTCTCTCGTATGAATTGGATGGTTTGCCTCATTTTGTCTATAGGGAATCCTGTCTTCAGATGTGACAGGTACAGTTCGCATACCATTCCCCATGCTACGGCATAGCCATGCAGATGCGGTCGGTCTTCTTCCAATGCCAGACTCTCAAAGGCATGTCCTACTGTATGCCCTAAGTTCAGAGCCTTGCGGATGCCATGTTCCAATGGGTCTTGCTCCACAATGTTTTCTTTAATCCTCACACTCTTGGCTACCAATGTCTGAAGGGTAGGGTAGTCCACATGATTGAAATCGAAATTCAAGAGTTCTGCCCAATGTTCCACAGTACTGATAAGTCCATGCTTCAGCATCTCAGCATAGCCAGACACTAAATTGGAGTAATCCAATGTGCGTAGAAAGTTTGTATCAATGAGTACACTGTTGGCAGGGTTGAATACACCCACTTCGTTCTTCAATCCGTTGAAGTTGATACCTGTCTTTCCTCCGACCGAGGCATCCACCATGGCAAGTAGGGTAGTGGGAATGTTAATATAGGTAATGCCTCGTTTAAAGGTGGAAGCTGCAAATCCACCCAAGTCTGTCACCATACCGCCTCCTACGTTCAACATTAGCGAATGGCGAGTACCTCCATTGTCACCGAGGGCTTTCCATACATGTGCCAAGGTTTCCAATGTCTTGTGCGTGTCAGTAGCACCTATGGTGATATACTCAGCTCCCTTTAGGCATTCCACTTCGCAGATATGGGGAATACACAAGTGTGCAGTACATTCGTCGGCAAGTATGAACAGCTTGTCGTGCGGACAATTGCTGATGGCTTGTTTCAGACTCTGCTCTATATTTTCGGACAATATTACTTCTTGTTTACTCATAAGTCGTTTCCCTTGATTTCAGCAACAAAAGTAGTGTAAAGTCTGTGAAATGCAAAGTAAGTGGAGTGAAAAATTAGATTGAAAGGTGGAAAAAGTGAAATGTTTGCCTCATTTTCCTATTTTGTATGTTAACGATTTGGGTTGACCACTTTTCGTCTTATTGATATAGCAGGTTGACTCTGTGACCCTTTTATGAATGCAGATTAAACTTTTTCGGTTAAAATTAGTCATAGAACCGTATTTCTCTTAGACATGATAATTAGAGTTATCGTAGAATAGTATATATAATTAAGGTATAAAGAAACTTGTGATTGAAATGAAAAAACTTCTATCATTTGTGATTGTGTGTGTATGTGCATCCGTTGTTGTGATGGCACAGAAGAAAGACGTGGTAGTGAGCGGACTTGTACAAGACAAGCAGAGTACAGAACCTGTGATGCAGGCCACAGTCCAGTTGTTAACTGTGAAAGATAGTGCTTTTGTCGCTGGTGGTGTAAGTGATTTGGATGGAAGATTCCTGTTGCCGGCTGTAGTATCGGGGAGTTATTTGATGAAAGTATCCTATACGGGTTATGTGCCAACGTGGAAAAATCTGACATTGAAAAAGTCTGTGGATATAGGAACCATAGAACTTACTCAAGATGCAGTCTTGTTGAAGCAGGCAACTGTGACTGCTCAGTTGGCCGAAATGCAAGTTTCTGAGGATACGGTGATTTACAATGCTGGTGCTTTCCGTGTTCCGCAAGGCTCCATGTTAGAGGAATTGGTTAAAAAACTCCCTGGTGCAGAAGTGGATGAGAACGGAAAAATTACCATCAATGGTAAGGAAGTAAGGAAGATTATGATGAATGGTAAGGAATTCTTCAGTGGTGACACTGAGACAGCCATGAAGAATGTTCCTGTTGAGATGGTAGAGAAACTCAAGGCATACGACAAGCAGAGCGACTTGGCTCGTGTGACTGGTATTGATGATGGTGAAGAGGAAACTGTTCTTGACTTGACTGTCAAAAAAGGTATGAATAAGGGATGGTTCGGTAATGTTGATGCAGCCTACGGTACGGAAGACCGATATTCCGGTAGTGCAATCATAAACCGTTATGACGATGCCCAGCAGATGACTCTTTTGGGTAATGCCAACAATGTAGGAGGACGTGGCTTTCCCGGTGGCGGTGGTGGTTTCCGTGGCGGTGGCGGCGGTGGTGGTCTGCAGGCCAACAAGGATGCCGGTTTTAATTTCGCATTTGAGAAAGGTAATATTGAGATGGGAGGTGATGTTCGTTACCGTCATCGTGATACAGACAGTAAGACAAAGAGTGCCAGTGAGACATTCCTTCAGAGTGGAAATTCATTCTCTAACAGTTTGAGAAATAGTTTGGAATGTTCAGAAAATATAGAAGCAAATTTCCGTTTGGAATGGGAACCGGACACGATGACTAACATCATCTTTCGTCCCCGATTTACGTTTGATCGTTCAGACAATTTGTCAGAAAGTACATCTGCAACGTTTAATGAAGATCCGTTTGAGTTGACTCAAGATCCTTTGCGTGAGGCATATAATCCGGCATTTAATTGGGGCGACACATTGGTTAATACCAATCGTAGTAAGACTCAGAGCAACAGTGATAGTTGGAATGCCAGTGGTTCGTTACAGGTAAACCGCCGTTTGAACAACGAAGGACGCAACATTACTTTCCTTGGAAGTTACAGCTACAGTGACAGTGAAAACAAATCCATTTCTGCATCCGAAGTGAAATACTTCCAAACTCAGAATGGAAGAAACGATATTCGTAACCGATACAATGTTACTCCTGGTAAGAACTGGAACTATAGTGCCCAATTCACTTATAGTGAACCTATCCTTTATCAGACATTCTTGCAATTCAGTTATCGCTTTACTGAAAGTTATAGTAAGAACGACCGTTCAACGTATGACTTCAGTGAGGCTTATCCCAATTATTTGTTTGATGGTTTCCCTATTGTTCCGAATAATTATGAGGAGTATATTGATAACGAACAGAGCCAGTTCTCAGAATATTATAACTATACCCACGAGGCACAGGCTATGTTGCGTGTCATTCGTGATAAGTATCAATTCAACATTGGTTTCACTGCGTTGCCTCAGAAAACCAAGATGGAGTACAAGTATTTGAAAATTGATACAACAGTTACGCGTAATGTTTTGAATTTTACCCCCAATGTACGCTTCCGTTACAATTGGACCAAACAGCATCAGATTGACATTAGATATCAGGGCCGTAGCAGTCAACCCAGCATGACGGATATGTTGGACTTCTTGGATGATACGGATCCGCTGAATATCAGACAAGGTAATCCAGGGTTGAAGCCTTCATTCAGTCATAATTTGAATGCAAACTATCGCAAATACACCATAGAGAAACAACGTGGAATCTTTGCTATGTTGGGAGGTCAATTGACTCAGAATAGTGTGAGTAGTATGGTGACGTATGATACCGAGACTGGTGGACGTACTACCCGTCCGGAAAACATCAACGGAAACTGGAATGTTAACGGTAATTTCGGATTCAATACAGCACTTCGCAACAAGAAGTTCAATGTTAGCACCAATACTCGTGCTGTTTATAGTAATCAAGTGCAGTATCTTGCACAGAATGGTATTGACAGCCGCAAGAATACTACGCGTACCATCAATTTAGGAGAGAACTTGCGAGGAAGTTACCGTCAGGATTGGGATAACAATATGCAAGTTGAATTTTCTTTGACTGGTAACCTCAATTATCAGCATGCAGAGAACAAATTGCAACCCGATCGTAATCTGGATACTTATATCTATGCATATGGTGGAAGTACAAATTTGACTTTCCCGTGGGGAACCAGTCTCTCTACTGACATCAGCATGAACAGCCGTCGTGGATTCAGTGAGGCCAGCATGAATACCAATGAACTGTTGTGGAATGCTCAAGTGTCACATCGCTTGTTCAATGGCGCAGCCAGTTTGTCTCTCCAATTCTATGACATCTTGCACGAACAGAGCAACATCAGTCGCACGATTAACGCGGCTATGCGTAACGATACTGAATCCAATGCTATCAATAGTTACTGCATGTTGCACTTCATCTATAGACTGAATATTTTCGGTGACAATCAAAATGCATTCCGCGGTGGACCTCGTGGTGAAGGAGGTGGATTCCCCGGTGGTGGTCGCGGCGGTATGGGCGGTGGCCGTCCTCCGATGGGAGGATTTGGTGGCGGCATGGGTGGTGGCCGTCCATTCTAAGGATAATAAGGTGTAAGAAAAAGAGTTTTTTATGGGCGCGGATTACGCGGATAACACGGATAGTCTATAAAGAAAGGTCCGTAGAATCTGTGTAATCTGCGTCTTTTTTGTAGAAAAATGATGTGAGTTCGATATAAGGAGCAGAGTAACTACAACTCCTCCCCTAAGTTAGGGGCGATTGCGAGCTGGCACAGCAATCGGGGAGTCCTTTGGACGACGGAGGCCCGTTAGGGTGTCGTTAGCGACGGAGGAGTGTGTAAAAATGGAACTTTTATAGACATACGTCCTCTCCCTGCGAGGATCCCCTAACTTAGAGGGAGAGCTTTAGTTACTTTTGTACCCGAAGATTTTTATATCGAACTCACGTTAAATACTCTGTTCTTAATAGAATAAAAAGGTTTTGTTTCTTCCTTTTGTTGCGATTACTTGTATATGTGCCGCAAACTCTGTACCTTTGTCGGAAAATAGAATTTCAGATAATCTCAATAGAATGAAAAGACTTTTTATGCTGTTAGCTTTGACGGCTATGGCGATGACTTGGGGTTTGGCACAAACTCCCCCCAAGCGGGAATTTCGTGGTGCCTGGATACAGTGTGTCAACGGACAATTTATTGGAATGGGTACCGAACAGTTGCAGCATACCCTAATATCTCAACTTGACAGTTTGCAAAAAGCGGGCATCAATGCCATTATTTTTCAGGTTCGTCCCGAAGCTGATGCTCTCTATCAATCCTCTTATGAACCCTGGAGCCGTTATCTTACCGGTGTACAGGGACATTCTCCTTATCCTTTTTGGGATCCTCTTCAGTTTATGATTGACCAGTGTCACAGTCGTGGTATGGAATTGCATGCATGGATCAATCCTTATCGGGCACGCACTAAGGGAACTACTTTGATGGCTCCTGCTCATCCAGCTTTGCGCTATCCTCATCGGTTTGTCGAATACGAGGGACAACTTTATTTTGATCCCGGATTACCTGAAAATCGTGAATACATTTGCCAAATTGTAACCGATATTGTCAGCCGTTACGATGTGGATGCCCTTCACATGGACGATTATTTTTATCCCTATCCAGTGGATGGAAAACCCTTTAAAGATGATGCTTCCTTTGCACAATATGGCCGTGGATTCACTAATCGTGATGATTGGCGGAGAAACAATGTGAACCAGTTGATTCAAGAGGTTCAGCAGACTGTACGTTCCTTAAAACCTTGGGTCAAGTTTGGTGTAAGTCCTTTCGGTATCTGGCGCAATAAGAAAAGTGATCCCGAAGGAAGCGAAACCAACGGCCTCCAAAATTATGACCAACTGTATGCCGATATCCTCCTGTGGGTCAAGAACGGTTGGGTGGATTATAATATTCCTCAAGTATATTGGCAGATAGGTCATCCGGCCGCCGACTATGCTACGTTGGTGAAGTGGTGGGCTGAGAAAACTGCCAATCGCCCCTTATTTATCGGACAGGATGTGATGCGCACCGTGCAGCATGCTGATCTTCAGAATACCTCTATCCATCAGCAACAGACCAAGATGCAGATGCAGCGTAGTTATCCTTCTATTTTAGGTAGTTGTCAATGGCCTGCCAGTGCAGTGGTGGACAATGCAGGAGGTTACCGCACAGCTCTTGAGAGAGAATATCATCGTTATCCCGCCTTGCAACCTGAATTTCCTTTCATTGATGATAAAGCTCCCAAGAAGGTCAAGAAGGTTAAAGTGATTTGGACCGAAGATGGTCCGGTATTGTGTTGGACTGCTCCTAAGGCCAAACGCGAGATGGACCGTGCCCGTCAGTTTGTCATTTATCGTTTTGTTAAGGGAGAGAAGGTGAACTTGAGTGATCCATCCAAGATTGTTGCTATCACAACGGATACGTTCTATAATCTTCCTTATGCAGGTGGGAAGGTGAAATACCGTTATGTGGTCACTGCTCTTGACCGTCTCCATAACGAATCCAAACCCTCAAAGACGAGTGTGAAGCTGTAAAGGGAGGAATCTATTTCAAATTTGAAATTACCTTTATTTCGCGAAAGTAGGTTGTACATAGGAAGAAAAAATAGAAGCGTTTATTTTGTTCTTCTCTATGTTTGCACTACCTTTGCACACAATTTCAGAATATAATCAAAAAGAAACAGATATGCTTACAATCAAAGTTATCAGCGAACAGACCGAAAAAGTAATCAACGGTTTGGAGAAGAAACACTTTAACGGTGCACGCGAGGCTATCGAGAAAGTGTTGGAATTGGATAAAAAACGCCGTGCTGCCCAGACACAGCTCGATGCCAACCTCTCAGAAGCAAAGAAACTGGCTGCAGCCATCGGAGGTTTGATGAAAGAGGGCAAGAAGGACGAAGCCGAAGCTGTGAAGGCACAAGTAGCCCAATTGAAGGAGACAAACAAGGCGCTGGAGGAGGCAATGGACAATGCCGCCACCGACTTGCAGAGCGTGCTCTATACCATCCCCAACCTTCCTTACGACGAAGTGCCCGAAGGAAAGACTGCCGAAGAGAATGTGGTGGTGAAAACAGGCGGTATGGAGACTCCCCTGCCCAAAGATGCACTTCCCCATTGGGAGTTGGCAAAGAAGTATGACCTCATCGACTTCGATTTGGGTGTAAAGATTACCGGTGCCGGTTTCCCTGTATATAAAGGTAAGGGTGCACAGTTGCAACGTGCCCTCATCAACTTCTTCCTCGATGAGGCACGTAAGAGCGGCTACACCGAAATTATGCCTCCTACCGTAGTAAACGAAGCCAGCGGATATGGCACTGGCCAGTTGCCCGACAAGGAAGGTCAGATGTATCATTGCCAATTGGACAACCTCTACCTGATTCCTACGGCTGAGGTGCCCGTGACAAACATTTATCGCGACGTTATCCTCGACGAAAAACAATTGCCCATCAAGAATTGTGCTTACACCCAGTGCTTCCGTCGCGAGGCAGGTTCATACGGAAAAGATGTACGCGGCCTTAATCGTTTGCACGAGTTCTCAAAAGTGGAAATCGTACGCATCGATACTCCCGAACACAGTAAGGAAAGCCACAAGGAGATGTTGGCACACGTAGAAGGATTGCTCCAAAAGCTCGAACTTCCCTACCGCATCCTTCACCTTTGCGGAGGCGACATGAGCTTTACCGCTGCCACTTGCTTCGACTTCGAGGTATATAGCGAAGCCCAGCAGCGTTGGTTGGAAGTCAGCTCTGTATCAAACTTCGACAACTATCAGGCCAACCGCTTGAAGTGCCGCTACCGCACGGCAGAGAAGAAGACCGAATTGTGCCACACCTTGAATGGTTCAGCTTTGGCCCTTCCCCGCATCGTAGCAGCCCTTTTGGAGAACAATCAGACTCCCGAAGGCATCCGCATTCCCAAGGCTCTCGTGCCCTATTGTGGATTTGAGGTAATTGATTAAGAAGCCCTTTTTTTTAAAAAAAATATAGAAGGAAAAGAGCCTCGCCAACTAAGTTGACGAGGCTCTTTCCTTTTTGTCATCGTTTGTCCATTAGCCCGAATCGGCTCCACTCCTCTATGGGATAATTGTTCCTGAGAATGGTTTTCAGTTCCTTGTACTTCTCCCTGACTTCCACCATACGGATATTTGTCTCGTGAGCTTTTTCTGAAGCCTGCATGCGGAGTTCATCCACTTCGCGGCTTCTTCCAACCACCTCTTCGCCTAATGCGATGAGTGAATTGAGCACTTCTTCGTTAACTCCAAACCTAACGAGTTCATCCAAATGTTTTTTCATACCTTCAGCAAGCGCAGTGGTCTTGCTTACCTGATTTTCTATTGTCTTCGACATAACAGATTTATTAAGTGAAACGAGAGCCTTCGTAGCCCTGTCATGCATGCAAAAGTACGAAAAAAAGTCATTCTATGATTCTTTATAATGCCTCTTTTTTAAGACTTTTTAATGCTTGATCGATGCTTAAATCACCAGAAAAACGCCACTCATCAAGGGTGGGAATAACGAAAAAAGAGTTTTATAAAACTTTTTCCTATATCCTGCTTTCTTTTTCAAAAAATAAACATTACCTTTGCATCCGCTTTCAAATTGAAAGCAAAAATTGGAATATTAAAACAAAAACATACATCAATGAATAAAATTATCAGCAAAGAACAATTCTCCGAGAAAGTATTTAAGCTGGAGATTGAAGCGCCACTGATTGCCCGTTCACGCAAGGCGGGACACTTCGTTATCGTGCGTGTGGACGAGAAGGGCGAACGTATGCCGCTGACCATCGCTGGTGCGGACATCGAGAAAGGTACCATCACACTGGTTATCCAAACCGTGGGATTGTCATCCACCAAGTTATGCCAACTGAATGTGGGCGACTACATCCTTGACGTAGTAGGTCCGCTCGGACAAGCCACTCACATCCAGAACTACGGTACCGTCATCTGTGCCGGTGGTGGTGTGGGCGTAGCTCCCATGTTACCTATCATACAGGCATTGAAGGCTGCGGGCAACCGCGTCATCTCTGTCTTGGCTGGACGTTCAAAGGAGCTCATTATCCTCGAAAACGAGGTGCGTGCATCGTCTGACGAGGTCATCATCATGACCGATGATGGTTCGTATGGCACCAAAGGTCTCGTCACCGAAGGTATCGAAAGCATCATCAAACGCGAGAAGGTAGATAAATGCTTCGCCATCGGCCCCGCCATCATGATGAAGTTCTGCTGCCTCCTGACCAAGAAATACGAAATCCCCACCGACGTATCGCTGAACACCATCATGGTGGATGGTACGGGTATGTGTGGCGCTTGCCGCATCACTGTAGGTGGAAAGACCAAGTTTGTCTGTGTGGATGGTCCTGAGTTTGATGGTCACCAAGTCGATTTCGACGAGATGTTCAAGCGCATGGGTTCGTTCAAGCAGGTGGAATTGGAAGAGATGAGCCACCTCGAGCAGCATGTCTGCAAGGCCGTTCCTCAACCCGAGGTGAAGGAAGAACCCTGCAAACCTTGTGCAGAAAAGGCCTGCCAAGCACCGATGGAAGTTCTCCTCGACCGCAATGCTCCATGGCGCGACGAGCTCCGCAAGGCTATGAAACCGAAAGACCGTACCAGCATCGAGCGTTGTCCCATGAACGAACTCGACCCTGTATATCGTGCTACCACTCGTACCGAAGAGGTAAACACCGGCTACACCAAGGAACAAGCCATGGTTGAAGCCAAGCGTTGTCTCGACTGTGCCAACCCTACCTGTATGCAAGGTTGTCCCGTGAGCATCAACATTCCCTCGTTCATCAAGAATGTAGAGCGTGGCGAATTCCTCGAAGCTGCCCGCGTATTGAAGCACACTTCAGCTTTGCCTGCCGTATGTGGTCGTGTATGTCCGCAAGAGAAGCAGTGCGAGAGCCAGTGTATGCACCTCAAGATGGGTAAACCTGCCGTGGCCATCGGTAACCTCGAACGCTTCGTGGCCGACTACGAACGCGAGAGTGGAAACATCGTGCTTCCCGAACTGGCCGAGCCTAACGGCATGAAGATAGCCGTAGTGGGTTCAGGTCCTGCCGGATTGAGCTTTGCCGGCGACATGGTGAAGTATGGCTACGACGTGACCGTCTTCGAAGCCCTCCACGAGATTGGTGGTGTATTGAAATATGGTATCCCCGAATTCCGCTTGCCCAACAAAATTGTGGATGTGGAAATCAACAACCTCGAGAAGATGGGCGTGAAGTTCGTGAAGGACTGCATCGTAGGAAAGACCATCAGCGTAGAGGAATTGCAACAGGAGGGTTACAAGGGCATCTTCATTGCCAGCGGTGCCGGATTGCCCAACTTCATGAACATCCCGGGTGAGAACAGCGTGAACATCATGTCATCAAACGAGTATCTGACTCGTGTGAACCTGATGGATGCATCAAACCCCGACACTGATACTCCTATCAATCCGGCGAAGAACGTCATCGTCGTTGGTGGTGGTAACACCGCTATGGACTCATGCCGCACGGCCAAGCGCCTCGGTGCCGAGAAGGTGTACATCGTCTATCGCCGTAGCGAAGCCGAGATGCCTGCCCGCCTCGAAGAGGTGAAACATGCCAAGGAAGAGGGTATCGAGTTCCTGACCCTGCACAACCCCATCGAATACATTGCCGACGAGAAGGGAGCCGTGAAGCAGGTTGTCCTCCAGAAGATGGAACTGGGAGAGCCCGATGCCAGCGGACGCCGTAGTCCTGTAGCTATCCCGGGTGCAACAGTAACTCTCGACATCGACATGGCCGTAGTTGCCGTAGGTGTATCGCCCAACCCCATCGTACCGACATCAGTCAAGGGCCTCGAATTGGGTCGCAAGAACACCATTGCCGTAAACGAGCAGATGCAGAGCAACATCGCCACCATCTATGCCGGTGGTGACATCGTGCGCGGTGGTGCTACCGTCATCCTCGCCATGGGCGACGGCCGTCGTGCCGCACAGAACATGCACGAGCAGTTGAGCAAGTAATTCAGTTGACGAGGGATTTGTAATTTACTATTTAACGAATTACTATTTACTATTTATGTACGATTGAGTGATTGAGAAATTTAACAGAACTCGCCTACTAAATAGCTAAATTATCAAATAGTAAATAAATCGTAAATAGTAAATAACGAAATAGTAAATTCTTCGATAGTAAATTTCAAATCCCTTGTCAACTAAGACTATCGGCCTTTATCTCCCCAAGAGCGAAGCAATATCTCCCTTTATCTACCTTTAACTCCTTAAAAGGGAATCCCTAAACTCAAGAACCCACTCGTAGCTATACCTTATTATATATATAGGCGCGGATTTACATATAAGTCCGCGCCTATTTTTATGAAGCTATATTACTTGGCAAAGTAAGTACTACTTCTATGGACGATGAAGTAGTACTTACTTTTTTTGAACAGTTCAAATCGATGGAAGATTACTAATTCTTATGCTCAAAATCGGCTAATCCACCAGTTCGGATGTAAACTATTTCAGAGCGGAAAAACAGAAAGTGTAAAGACTTTCAGTAGGACTTTTAAAGAAGTGTCTATTGATTCAGTTAATGAAACAAAAACGTCTACTGAAATCAGGAAAAGACAGGAACTCTTAACCGTAATGAAGTATCTCTTAAGTCTCATCAGACTACTCTTAAGCGTAGCCAGATATCTCTTAAGAGATAGTTTGCTAACGCTTAAGACTTATTGTGCTAACGCTTAAGCGTTACCGAACTAACGCTTAAGAGATTTTTCGCAGCACTTAACTATCTGATAATCACATCTACCCTACGCCTCTGTCATCGTGAACGAAGTTTACGGTGTGAAGGATCTGAGGAATTTGTAATTTAAAAAAAATACTAAAATAAAGAGTATTTCAGATTCATTTCAGAATTTATCCGTATTTTTGTGCATAAATCTAATGCCTTCGAAAAGTCAGGCAGCAAGAGAATGGTGTATAACCAATTATTTTTAAGAAAAGAAGAAAACACTATGCGTAATATATTGACATACAGTAAAATAATACCCCCTAAACTTAAGAAGTGGATTGACACCTTTGCAATGCGCTACAGTGCGGCACGACTCGTGCCCTGCGGTGGCGCATTGTTCATTTTCACTAACCACGGATGACATGTATTTAACTTACTGCCTGCGGCACACAACCTACAGGATGGCTTACGCGAACCTTCAGCTGTGTGTAAATAAGAAGTTTTCAGTGGTGAGGCAGAATGAACAGATAAATTAACAAACTTAAAACGACAATTATGATGAAAAGCGAAAAAAGAATGCGTATGTACGCCCCCCCTAAAGTAGAGATAATCGAAGTGGAGGTAGAGAAAGGATTTGCAATCAGCGGCTATGGCTCTGATAGTGATGATTCAGAATTTGGTAACTAAAAACTATTTAGACGATGAAGATAAATAAATTGACACTTAGCGCATTGGCCATGTTCTCGTTTGCGTCGTGCAGCAACGATGACATCGTGCCCGACACCCCTGAGCAGCCGAGCGTGAGCAAATACGAGCAGCTTACCTTCAGCAGTGCTGACGAGCCTTCTACCCGTGCCGTATGGGTAGACCCCAATGGCAGCGGTAGCCTTGTCTTCAACTGGGAGGCCGATGATAAAGGTACTGAGATGGTGGCATTGCTCTCCGATGGCTCGGCCTTCGTTCGCAATTATTCGTCAGAGAATCCTACAGACGAGGACTTGCAAGAG
>JAZRMW010000047.1:0-8640 GCA_045647865.1 Phocaeicola sp. | reverse complement strand
CAGCTAGCTGGCTATAATTCTTGCATCGAACTCACGTTACTTACTTTTTCCGATTGATTCCCTCTTGTGTAAGCGGAATGAATTTGAATTTTCCCGATTTGTCAAAGTAGAGATATTCTGCGCATACGCTTCGTCGACAATCGCTACAGATTATAATAAATGTTTGTTTCATATTTATTGTAAATTCATTGGTTTCTTTCTGGTGCTCCAAAATAACTGTAACGGTTATTGTCGGGATTTACCACAATCTGTTCTACCACGATTTCAGGATCTATCATGATAAGTTTCAATGTATGTTTGCCAGGAGAGGTTGTGAAGGTGGCGTCAAGCCAACGGATGTTATCAAACACTTCGTCGCGACGAGGCAACTGACGACCATTCACGAAGCCACTTAGGGAGAGTCGGCTTCGGGGTGGAAGTGGTTTCAACACCTTTGACTGTGCAAGGTTCTGTGGAGTATATTCCTGGAAGGTATCAACAAGACCACGACGTGCATCAATCACTTGTATAGGTTGGTCGTCAATTTTCACTCCAAGGCGCAAACCACGGGCAGGCATGATGTCTTGGGTGGGTAGGATACCTATGGCAATATGTCCCTCTTCCGTCAATTCTACTTCGTATTCAAGCATAGGGCCATTCCCATTGGGGTATTCCGTCATCACGTCCTTGGCTCCCATACAACCTTCACCTCTGCCCAGTCCAGGCAGGAATATCCAACCTTCGTCATTGCGTTTATATTTGTTGGCAGGGATGGAATATTCTTTTGTGTCACTCTTGGCATTCAATTCGTGTCTCACTCTGAATCTTAGGTCCATCGGATTCCTATTTTTATCGGGTATGCTCCATTGGGTGTACCCGATATGATTGTCGAGCATCATACCGTTCCATTTACTGCCAGCCAATACCTTATTATAATAATCGCTAAGTCGTTGATCCTTCTCCATAAGTGCTTCAATAGTTTCACGGTCACCCATCGTGGCGGCATTATAAATCATGGCAACCCCTGCACTGGCTACGGCTGGGTAATAGACAAGTTGATAGAAGGCATCTTGTGCATCAGCAGGAATTTTTTCTTTGAGATTCTCACAACGGGCCACAAGCGTCTGCCATTGGTTGTTCAAGTGAAGCATTTCTTCGTAGTTGAAGATGCCCGGTACTTGAACTTCTGCTTTGCGCCACAGGTTATACTTCGAGTATTTTGCAATGATATCGGCTGTTTCCTTTGCAAACTCATCTCCAAATATACGTTGTGTAAATCCCTCGAGCCATACCTGTTCGTCGCCAGGCTGAATGGCTTCAGGGTCCCATGCATAATGCATGATGAAGTCGATGGGCATCTCCTTTGGCTTGAGGTCACCTACATTGATAATCCAGATGCGATCGATACCACTCTGATAGGCGAGGTTCAGCTGTTCACGCAATTTGGGCACGGTGGTAGTGTTCACCCAACGGTCATTCCATGGGCCACCATTCATGTCGATGTGGTAATAGAGTCCAAGTCCACCTTTGCGTTTGCGTTCGAAGTCGCGTCCTTTACGGCGTATATATCCCCAATTGTTGTCGCAAAGTAGTAAAGTCACATCATCAGGCACAGTAAACCCTGCATCGTAATAGCGCTGTACCTCCGTAAAGATAGCCCACAACTGTGGTACAGCATCGGCTCGTCCGTAGATGTCTTTGATAATCTTTCGTTGTCCTTTTATCACATTTCCGAGGGTTTTCATGTTCTCCGTATCATCACCTTTACCCATAGCAACATCACCGTCACCACGCATACCGATGGTTACAATGTTGTCATAATCCTTGTTACGCTCCATTCCTTCACGGAAGAATTGGTCGATGCGCTCCTTGTTCGTAGCATAGTCCCATGGGCCAACCTGTTCTTTGCGATGCAGATATTCCTGATGCGAACGCATCATAGGTTCATGATGGCTGGTTCCCATTACAATACCCATCTCGTCCGCCAAACGTGGACTTTCAGGGTCATCCTCATTGAAAGCGGTGGCCCACATGGCAGGCCAGAAGTAGTTGGCCTTTAGGCGAAGGAGTAATTCAAAGATGTGATAGTAGGCTTTGGAATTTACGCCACCAAAATTGTTATTACACCACGTACCAAAAGAGGGCCACTCATCATTGATGAAGATACCACGATACTTCACCTTGGGGGAGGGTTGAACAAACAGGCCTCCTTCGTAATACAACTCGTCCTGATGACGAACGGGCACATCGGCCATCCAATACCAAGGTGAAACTCCTATGCGTTCGGAGATGTCGTAAATACCATAGATGGTACCACGCTTGTCGCTACCCGCAATGACGAGGTGACCGTCCACCACATCTATTAAGTATGATTCCCATTGATCACGAACTTTTTTTACATCAATCTTCTTCTGTTTGATAAGTCTGTCAATGATACGACTTTTTCCAATCGTACCTACGAGGATGGATGAGGGGAGCACATCGGCTGTTGACTGTATGTCCACACGTGATGCCACGCCCGTCACTTTACGTACATCGTCGCCAAGATCGTTGGCTGCCCGAATCACACCAGCCCAGTCGTCTCCATCTACAAATATCGTGGCTGTATTACCATTCTTGGCTATGCAGAACCTCTCTGTCTGCGCCACCACATTCAGTGCCGATAGCATCATGATACTACATAATGTAGTTCTTAAAATCAGTTTTGATAATAAACGATTGTAATTCATCATATATTAAGGTTTATAATGTATAAGTTTTTTCGATGGCAAATATACAAAAAATATCTTTTTTTATTATTGTCCGCTAAAATTTTAAAAAAAAGTTTTCTCATAACTCCTAAAAAAATGGGATGTGTCAGTGTCTGTTGGTAAAAACGTGAGTTAGATATAAAAAACTTCGTGTATAAAGATTGGCATAATTTCCTGTAAGGGCGGACCAGTTGTGGAGACTTACAAAATATAAGCAGAGGATGTATCCAACACGGATGCATCCTCTGCTTATTATAAATGTAGAAATAGGATTTACTTCAACAATGCCATCGTATCTGATGCAATCATCATTTCTTCGTCAGTGGGGATGACTACTACTTTGACTTTGGAATCAGTAGCAGAGATGATGGCTTCCTCACCACGGGTTGCGTTATTGACGGCATGGTCAACCTTTACACCCATATATTCAAGACCAGAACATGCTGCTTCGCGGCAGTCTGCCTGATTTTCACCAACACCACCTGTGAACAGAATAACATCTACTCCACCCATGGCAGCCGCGTATGCACCAATGTATTTCTTGATACGGTAGAAGTACATGTCAAGGGCCAAACGGGCACGTTCGTTTCCGCTGTTGGCAGCAGCTGTTACTTCTCGCATATCTGATGATACACCTGAAATACCCAGTACACCTGATTTCTTGTTCAATAGGTTAGAGATGCCTGTTGCATTCAATCCTTCTTTTTCCATGATGAATGTCACGGCACCACCATCAATGTCTCCAGAACGGGTACCCATCATCAATCCTTCCAGCGGAGTGAGTCCCATGGTTGTGTCAATGCATTTGCCGTCTTTTACCGCAGAGATTGAACCACCGTTGCCCACGTGGCATGTGATGATGCGGCTTCCTTCAACGGGAATACCCAAGTATTCGCATACACGTTGTGATACATAACGGTGTGAGGTTCCGTGGAATCCATAGCGGCGGACACCATATTTCTCGTATAGTTCGTAGGGAACTGCATACATGTAGGCGTGTGCCGGCATGGTCTGATGGAATGCAGTGTCAAATACACCGACTTGTGGAATATTGGGAAGTAAGGCTGATACAGCATTTACACCCTTCAAGTTTGCAGGGTTGTGAAGTGGTGCCAAATCGTTACAAGCAGTAAAGGCATCCAATACTTCCTTGTTCAGGATAACTGACTGACTGAAACGTTCACCACCATGTACCATGCGGTGTCCTACAGCATCCAGTTCGTCAAGAGATTTGAGGGCACCATATTCTGCGCTGGTCAATGTTTGGAAAATGAATTCAACTCCTACGGTATGTTCAGGGATATCTTTTTCTAGGATTTTCTTTTCTCCGTTGGGCAATGTCAGTTTCAGGAACGAACCTGTCAAACCGATCTTTTCGATACCTCCTTGAGCGAGAACTTCTTTGGTCTCCATTTCAAAGAGTTTGTATTTGATGGATGAACTTCCACAGTTCAATACTAAGATTTTCATAATTATACTACAATTTGCAAATTACATTTTTTTTAGAGTTGTAATTTACCATCTACAATTTGAATTTCTTTATTTGAAGAAAACCACGTTGTAAATGGTAAATTGTACGAGTCTTTATCCTTTAGCAGCGATTGCTTGGTTGGCTGTGATGGCTACCATCTTGTAGATGTCGTCAATAGAACAACCGCGAGACAAATCGTTTACAGGACGGGCGATACCTTGGAGGATGGGGCCGATGGCATCTGCATTGCCCAAACGTTCAACCAATTTGTAGGCGATGTTACCTACTTCGAGGTTGGGGAATACCAATACGTTTGCTTTTCCTGCAATTTCGCTTCCTGGAGCCTTGCTGTTTCCTACTGAAGGAACCAATGCTGCATCAGCCTGCAATTCTCCATCGATTTTCAAATTGGGATCCAATTCTTTGGCAAGGGCCAAAGCTTCTGTCACTTTGTCCACAACTTCGTGCTTGGCAGAACCCTTTGTTGAGAAGCTGAGCATAGCTACGCGCGGAGTTTCAAAACCTGCAACAGCTTTTGCTGTCTGGGCTGTACATACTGCGATTTGTGAGAGTTGGGCTGCATCAGGCATAGGAGTTACTGCAACATCGCCTACAACAAGTACACCATTTTCGCCATATTGGGGAGTTTGAGTTACCATAAGCATAGCGCCTGATACGCAAGAGATACCCGGTGATGTCTTGATGATTTGCAGTGCAGGACGAAGCACATTGCCAGTTGTGTTTTGTGCACCGGCCAATTGTCCGTCCGCATCACCAGCCTTGATGATGAGGCAACCTAAATAAAGAGGGTCAAGAACCAATTTACGTGCCTCTTCGATAGTCATTCCTTTCTTCTTACGAAGTTCACACAGAAGTTGGGCATACTCCTCCTTTTTAGGATGATTTTCAGGATCAATGATTGTTGCTTTTTCAATGTTCGTTAATTCGAACTTCTCGGCCAATCCTTTGATTTTTGTAGGATTACCAATAATGATAAGTTCTGCAACTTCGTCGGCCAGCAGTTGGTCGGCAGCTTTCAGTGTGCGTTCTTCTGTTCCTTCAGGAAGAACGATGCGCTGCTTGTTTGCTTTTGCGCGCGCAATGATTTCGCTGATTAAGTCCATAATGAAAGTCTAAGTTATATAGAATATTAAATGTGAGCTTGTTTATTTTCTGCAAAAATACGACATTTTGTAATATCTGCATTACAAAATCCAAACTTTTTGTCTCTTGGATGAAAAAAAGTTTGATTTAGGGCTGTCAGATGAAGAAAGTCTTTATGTGGTGCTTATAAATGCGATTTGACAAGGGCCATGACAGCC
The DNA here is from genome assembly GCA_045647865.1 of Phocaeicola sp. GTDB lineage: Bacteria > Bacteroidota > Bacteroidia > Bacteroidales > Bacteroidaceae > Phocaeicola_A. The sequence continues at coordinate 3,118 of JAZRMW010000047.1, read as the reverse complement.
TCTTTTTCATCGGGGTGAAACCAATGGATATCTTGGTCTCGTTTGAACCACGTCATTTGTTTGCGTGAGTATATACGAGAGTTCTGCTTGATTTTTTCAATGGCGAAGTCAAGCGTCCATTCGCCATCGAGATACATGAACAGTTCTTTGTAACCAACGGTATTCAAAGAGTTCAAATGGCGGTAGGGGAGTACGCTGCGTACTTCGTCCAGCAATCCTTCTTCCATCATTGAATCAACGCGCTTGTTGATGCGTTCGTAGAGTTCTTCGCGTTCACGGCGTAGTCCGATTTTAACGATGTGAAAGGGGCGTTCTTTACAGGACTGTGTACGGTAAGATGTATAAGTCCGTCCTGTCATGTGGCAAATCTCCAAAGCGTGAATGACTCGTTTGGGATTCTTTAAATCTACGATACGGTAATATTCGGGGTCAAGCAGACGGAGTTCGGCACAAAGAGGTTCCAAACCCTCTGTCTCATATCGTTCCATCATGAAGGCACGCGTTTCAGCATCTACTGTCGGGATATCATCTATCCCTTTGCATACGGCATCTACGTACATCATTGAACCACCGGTAAGCAGGGCATAGTCGTTGGTTTGGAACAGTCGGGTAAGGCAAGCGAGGGCTTCCTCTTCATAGCGTGCAGCACTGTAATAGTCGGTCAATGCCAAATTCCCTACGAAATGGTGTTTTACGCGGGCCAGTTGTGCGGCAGTAGGTGCGGCAGTTCCTATCTTTAAATCTGCATACATCTGTCGGGAGTCTGCAGAGATTATGTCACACTTGAGCATTTCGGCTATGTTGAGGCTTAAATCCGTCTTTCCCACTCCTGTGGGACCAATTAGTACGAAGAGGGTTTTCATAAGTATCTATATTGAGACTATTCTTTAGATGCAGATGACGCGGATAACGCAGATTGAGATTTTATAAAAATCCGCATGATCTGCGTTATCCGCGTCCAAAGAATAATTGATGGGGTTATGTGTCAGTTCTTATTCGTAAGGAATGTTTTCATCAAGCGAAGCTGCATCGCCCATACTGAAACCATCGGGGTCGAATTCGTCCATGTCGAAGTCTTCATCACCATAGAAATTCTCACCGAGGTCAAGGCTCGTGTCTTTTGACATCAGTTCATCAAAATCAATGGTTTGTTGGGGAGCATCACCGTGTTTTTTTGAACAAATGGCATGTTCTATTTCTTGGCCATAGATAATCTCTGAAAGCTCAATGAAAAATACACGGTCTGCCAATAGATCGAATACGTAAAGCAAATGTTGTTTCTCATCTTCGCACAATTCACTGATGCGTGTTTCGCGCATGATGTAACTGTCCTCTTCAGAACTGCTTCCCATATCTTCAAGGGTAATCTCCTGTTCTTTGGCCCAACCTTCATCACAAATGAAGAAAGAGGTCATTTGATCATCTGTATATCCACATGATTTCAGGATTGTTTCGTGCAACTCATGAAAAGTCGCTTCGGAATCTATCTTGATTTCTCTGAGAAAATCATCTGTTTCATCAGAGATGATGGTGAATCTATATACCATATTATATATAATAGGATGTTATCGGATGATTCCGCGTGATGAACTTTCAATGAAAGAGACAATGTACTCAATCTCTGGAGTCATAGGAATTTCTTCCTTGATTTTTGCCAAAGCATCACTTACGTTCAATCCGCTGTTGTAGATGAGACGATACGCATTGTGGATATTCTCTATCACTTCGTTGCTATAGCCGCGACGGCGCAGGCCGATGAGGTTGATGCCTGCATAAGCTACCGGTTCACGTGCAGCAATGATATAGGGCGGGATGTCTTTGCTAAAGCGTGTGCCACCTTGAATCATTCCGTAGCCACCTACACGGCAGAATTGATGCATTAAGACATTGGCGCTGACAATCGAATTGTCATCAATGACGGTTTCGCCGGCCATTTTTGTTCCGTTTCCAATGATACAGTTGTTTCCTACACAAGCATCGTGTGCAACGTGTACGCTTTCCATCAACAAGTTGTTGCTTCCTACAACAGTCTTGTTCTTGGCTGCAGTACCTCGGTTGATGGTTACATTCTCACGGATTGTATTGTTATCACCTATTTCTGCGGTGGTCTCTTCACCACGGAATTTTAAATCTTGGGGTATAGCACCTATAACCGCTCCGGGGAAAATGCGGTTACCGTTGCCGATGCGTGAACCATAAAGGATGTTCACGTTTGACATAATAACATTGTTGTCACCGATAACAACATTCTTGTCGATGAAGCAGAAAGGACCAATCTCAACATTGTTGCCAATCTTTGCTTCGGGATCAATATAAGCTAATGGACTAATCATTGTTAATTATGAATTTTGAATTATGAATTATGAGTTGCTAAATAGTCTGGGAGGGAATTGTTTCTTCATCCTATCGTAATTTAGAATTCATAATTCATAATTGATAATTACTTGTTCTTTACTATTTGTGCCATGAATTCTGCTTCGCAAACCACCTTCTCTCCTACGAACACATATCCCTTCATGGTTGATATGCCACGACGTAGGGGGGCTGTCATTTCTACACGGAAAATCAGCGTGTCACCGGGAACTACCTTTTGACGGAATTTTACACCGTCAATCTTCATGAAGTAAGTGCTCCAACGTTCGGGCTCTTCTACAGAATTTAATACAAGCAATCCACCGCACTGTGCCATGGCTTCAACTTGTAATACTCCTGGCATAACCGGTTCCTGGGGGAAATGGCCTTGGAAGAAAGGTTCATTGGATGTTACATTCTTGACTCCCACGATGTAGTTGGCGCCAATTTCGATAACCTTATCTACCAATTGGAAAGGATAACGGTGGGGAAGCAATTCGCGGATGCGATTGACATCCATGATGGGTTCCTCGTTAGGATTATAAATGGGGGCTTGTACTTCATGTAATCTGATTTCTTTACGGATAAGTCGGGCAAACTTGTTGTTCACCGTATGTCCTGGACGGGTAGCGATGATACGTCCTTTGATTGGCTTCCCGATAAGGGCAAGGTCGCCAATGATGTCAAGCAGTTTATGACGGGCCGGTTCGTTGCTGTGTACCAAAGGAATGTGGTTGATGTACCCCAATTTTGTAGCATCCATGTG
>JAZRMW010000046.1:0-32929 GCA_045647865.1 Phocaeicola sp. | reverse complement strand
TATCGAAGGGGAGTACCTGTGCATCAAAGGTACACTGATGGCTCGCGGATACGGCAAACACTATATCCATTGCCAAATCATCGGTGACTCGGTACACCTGCAACGCTTTGACATGGACCCCGAGAGCACGGACATGATTCTACACAACGTGGATATTCGCATCCCCGGATTTACCGAGGACTACTACAAAGTGACTTTGGCGGAGCAGAACGACGTTCCGCTATACAAGCAGTATATGGTAATGGCGAAAGCGGTGACGAGAAGTGAAAGGCAAATTATTCCTTTTGCAGAAGAAGGGAAAACATGGGTATGTTCAGGTGTCAACCTTTCTTTACCTCCCCAATACAACCATAATTATTATAACACCACATTTTATGTACAAGGAGACACTCTCTTGGATGGAGAAGAATACAAGAAGATTTATTCCCACAAAGTATATTCCAATGGTGATGAAGAAAAGAGTATAGGTTATGTTAAAACAAACGAAGCAAATGCTTGGGGATTTGATTTCAGTCTGAATGTTGGTGATTTTAAACTCTGCGAAGATTATGATGACACTAAAACAGGATGGCAGGTAAAAACGGTAAAGGACACCATACTAAATGACGGAATCAAAAGAAGGTGTCTATACCTTGATTACCTCATCATCAAAAAAAATGAAGATGTGACATATGTATATGGCTCAGACATTTGGGTAGAGGGAATCGGAAGTCTCATCAGTGGAATAATATTAGAAGACCCAATGAGGATTGGTGGAGGAAGCTATGAATTGCAAAGCGTATCTATCGGAAACAACTATATTTACACAAAAAAACAAGAGGACAAGCCCATCATTGAACCTGTATTTGCAGGCGCTGAGATAACTCCACAATCTCCTACCACAAATGACGAAATCAACTTTTCTGTCATCGTGGGCGCGTTCGCTGGAAATTTTAGTTATACACAAAAAGTGGACAGCATAATAGGCAACAATATATATGTTGGAGCATCCTATTATGGATATGACATCGGAATTACGATGTTGCCTGTTGCCTACGATACTCCTTTAGGAAGGTTAGCTGAGGGTAATTACACCTTGATACATACAGTGAGAGCCATGCCAAGCCAAACGGATTTCATTTTCACTTATGACTTTTCCGTAAAGGATGCAAACCAAATAACTTTTCAGACTTCTACTTGCATTAAAGTCCGTACCACAGCCTCTACCCTCCTCTGCACCGCCCCCGATGCCGTGAAGTTGGAAGTCTATACCATGGATGCCATCAAGGTGGGCGAAGCCCGATTTGTGGATGGAAAGGCTACGGTGAAGGTGGGCGAAACACCTGCCATGTATCTCTATATTGTAACTTATCCCGATGGACGACGGGAGAGCGGAAAAACTGTGAAGAATTAAAGAGTTACCTTTGTATTTCTCTTTTCAACCACCTTAAAAGTAAACCAACATGAAAAAAAGATTACTGACATTAGGATGCGTGATGCTCACATGTATCTGTTCCTTTGCCCAACAGGCAAATGGGAACAACGAAAACGACGCTGAGACGGTTCTCTGTATGCTTAATGAGGGGGACAATCTTTGGATTGGGACCAAAGGAGGTTTGGTGAAACTAAACAAAACGACTGGTGAAAGACTTTTCTTCAATCAATCCGATGGACTGCCCCAAACAACGGTTGCGGCATTGGCCATGAACGAGCATGGAGAAATATGGGCCTCATCAAAGGAGTGTATCATCTCCAAATTCAATGGAACGGGATTTGAGACTCTGAAACCTATCGTATCCCCGACTTCGCAAAATTACGCATTGACTGTTGACAAGAACAACAAACTGTGGTATGGAGCATTAGCCGCATATACGACAGGCCATGAAACCGGAGAAGGGGAGATTCAAAGATGGCAACTGCCTCCTTCAAGATTCTCGGCAAACAGTGTATCTTCTCACCTCTGGACAACTGTCAACGGAGAGGAGATTCTGTATATAGGAGGAAACATCTTCATGAATTATCTGCTCAAATTTGACGGCAACAACTTGACACCCATACTAAAGGGACAGATTCCTTCGCCTGTATCAAAGCTCCTACAAGGACAGGAGGGTGGAATATGGATTGCAACCGATAGCGGTGGATTGCTTTACTATGCGGCTGATGGAACCATAACGTCTTACAACACCTCCAACTCTGACCTTCCTGCCAACAACATCTACGATATACAGAGAGACCATGAAGGGAATTATTGGCTGGCATGTGGTTGTTCGCTCGTAAAATATGACGGACAACAATTCACGACATACCCGACTGACCAGATCAAAGATGACGGATACAATATCATCACCCATGTTCTTCCTGATACGGATGGGACTATCTGGATAGGGACAAAAAGGCAAGGATTGTTCAATTTCTCTCAGGGAGAATTTACAGCCGTCAATATCGAGAATCCTTCATCTATCTCTGACAGTCCGATAACCCATTCAACAGATATAGACATCCAAGCAACAGCATCCACCTTCCTCTGCACTGCCCCCGATGCCGTGAAACTGGAAGTCTATACCATGGATGCCATCAAGGCAGGTGAGGCAAGATTTGTGGATGGAGAGGCAAAGGTGAAGGTAAACAAAGCGCCAGCCATGTATCTCTACATCGTGACGTATCCTGACGGACGACGGGAGAGTGGGAAAGTGAGAGTAAGCGAGGAGTGATGAGCCACAAGCTACGAGTGGTTTAAAGTTCAAGGTTTAAAGTTTAAGAAGACAAAGACCGTCCCTTCGCGCTTGTAACGAAGGGACGGTGTCTTTACTATACCATCTATGAGAGAGCGAATGATAGTATGCATTTCTGAAGTGTTAACTCCGTTCGAGAACCCAACGAATACGGTTGGGGAACAGTGTTAACACTTCAGAAATACATCAATGATGTGGTTGTGTCACAATGCCGCCCCTTCATTTCTTTAGATGGATTACACGGATTTATATTTCTGCTTTATCCCCAGAGGGTATGATAAATCCGCACAATCGCGCCTAATTTTATTTTTGACACACCTCCCTACGGTAATCGTACTTTTTATATCTCACGCTAAATTATAAGACTTCCGTTAACCTCTTCCAAGAACAATTTCTTTTCTTATCCGTTCCCATAGAGTAAACTAAACTATAACTTTATGGAATGGATTATTGATTTATTAAGAGAACATCCGGAACTGGCCATCTTCCTGACATTGGCCGCAGGTTTTTGGATTGGAAAAATCAAGATTGGCTCATTCAGTCTTGGAACTGTTACCAGTGTGTTGCTCGTGGGTGTCCTTGTCGGACAGTTGGACATTCAAGTTGGCGGACCGCTGAAGTCTGTCTTCTTCCTACTTTTCTTGTTTGCCATTGGCTACAAAGTGGGACCTCAGTTTTTCCGTGGCTTGAAGAAGGACGGCCTTCCTCAAGTCTATTTTGCCGTGTTGATGTGTATCAGCTGTCTGTTTGTCACCTGGGTGCTGGCCAAGATGATGGGTTACAATGCGGGCGAGGCTGCCGGTCTCTTATCCGGAGCACAGACGATTTCGGCGGTCATCGGTGTTGCCAGTGACACGATCCAGAATCTGGACATCAGCAAGACTGCCCAACAGAACATGATCAACATTATCCCCGTAGCCTATGCTGTCACTTACATCTTTGGAACAGCAGGTTCGGCATGGATTCTCGGCAGCATCGGCCCACGCATGTTAGGAGGCTTAGACAAGGTGAAACAAGCATGCCGCGAACTGGAAGGCAAGATGGGTGGCAATGAAAAAGCCAACGAACCGGGATTCATGAATGCCGACCGCCCTGTGGTGTTCCGAGCTTATGAAATCGAAAACTCGTGGTTTGACGGGGGCAAGACTGTGGCCCAATTGGAAGGCTACCTGCAACAACAGGGGAAACGGCTATTCGTGGAACGTGTCCGTCAGGACAAGAACATCATCAATGACGTAAATGCCAACCTTGTGTTGAAACACGGAGATGAAGTGGTACTCAGTGGCCGCCGTGAATTTGTCATCGGTGAAGAAGGATGGATTGGTGAAGAGGTCATTGACAACGATCTCCTGAATTTCCCCGTCGAAGTTCTTCCCGTACTGGTTTCCAAAAAGAACTTTGAAGGTCAGACATTGGGCGACATCCGCAACCAAAAGTTCATGCACGGTGTCAGTGTGAAGAGTATCACCCGTTCAGGAGTCAACATTCCCGTATTGGCTGGTACAACCATTGATGCGGGCGATACCGTTGAATTAGTCGGTCTCAGCCGCGAAGTGGAATTGGCAGCCCATCAGTTAGGAGTACCCGACCGTGCCACAAACGTCACTGACATGATTTTCGTTGGTTTGGGTATCCTCATCGGAGGAATTGTAGGTGCACTGGCCGTACGTATCGGCGGTATCCCCATCAGTCTCAGCACCAGTGGTGGCGCCTTGATTGCCGGTCTATTCTTCGGTTGGCTGCGTTCGCGTCATCCCAATTACGGAAAAATTCCCGAAGCCTCTCTGTGGGTGCTCAATAATGTGGGTTTGAACATGTTCATTGCCGTGGTCGGAATCTCTGCCGGTCCCAGTTTTGTGAAAGGTTTCTCAGAAATAGGTCCTATGATGTTTGTGATAGGTGCCATAGCTACAGCCATACCTCTCTTAATAGGACTACTGTTAGCCAAATATGTATTCAAGTTCCATCCAGCCTTGGCATTGGGATGCTGTGCCGGAGCACGCACAACCACTGCAGCCCTTGGAGCCATCGAAGAAGCTGTAGGAAGTGAAACTCCTGCTTTGGGATACACGATTACCTACGCTATCGGTAACACACTGCTCATCATTTGGGGTGTTGTCATCGTATTGCTGTGCAGCTGACATTCTCCTTACCCATCAAACCCATAAGACTAATATCACTCATTAGCCCTATAAAATATAAATAGAATTATGAATTACTTAAGAGAAAAAAGTGAAGTCAACAAAGACTTCGAACAACAGATGTCGAAGATAAGCCCCTTCGAACTGAAGAACCGCCTGATAAATATGGCGGACGAGAGCATAAAGAAGTTAGCCCATACCATGCTGAATGCCGGACGAGGCAATCCCAATTGGATAGCCACGACTCCGCGTGAAGCGTTCTTCCTGTTGGGAAAGTTCGGACTGGAAGAGTGCCGCCGGACATTCGACCTTCCTGAGGGATTTGCCGGACTGCCCCAAAAATCCGGCATAGCCCAACGCTTCGAAGCATTCCTCAAAAGGAATACAGATGAAGCAGGATGTGGCATGCTGAAGGATGCCTACAACTACATGTTGATGGAACATGCGGCTGACCCCGACGAACTGATTCACGAATGGACCGAAGCTGTCATCGGAGACCAATACCCCGTGCCAGACCGGATACAGAAGTACACTGAAATAGCTGTACGCGATTACCTGAACCACGAGTTGTGCAACAACCAACCACCCGAAGGGAACATGCAGCTCTTTGCTGTCGAGGGGGGAACTGCTGCCATGTGCTACATTTTCGATTCGCTGATGCAGAACTACCTGCTCCGACAGGGTGACAGCATTGCCCTGCTCGTGCCGGCCTTTACGCCCTACATTGAGATTCCCGAGCTGAAACGTTACGATTTCGATGTGCTTCATATTCCTGCCAGCCGCATGACAGACGACGGTCTTCACCTCTGGCAATACGAGGAGAAGGACATCAACAAATTGCGTGACCCCAAGTACAAGGCTCTCTTCATCATCAACCCCAGCAATCCTCCCAGCTATGCCCTTGCACCGGAAACGGTGGCACAGATTAAGGATATTGTGGACCGATGGAATCCGAACCTGATGATTGTCACCGACGATGTCTATGCCACCTATATCCCTCACTTCCGCTCTGTACTGGCAGACCTTCCGAGGAACACCATTGGGGTCTATTCCTTCAGCAAGTACTTCGGTGCTACAGGTTGGCGTGCAGCCGTATTGGCCATCTACGAGGATAACATCTTCGACCAGTTGCTCCATAACCTGCCACGCAAACGTAAAGCCGAGTTGGCCAAACGATACGGTAGTCTGACCATGAAACCCGAAGAGATGAAGTTCATTGACCGCATGGTGGCCGACAGCCGTCAGGTAGGACTGAACCACACCGCCGGACTCAGCCTGCCGCAGCAGATGCAGATGTCGCTCTTTGCACTCTTCAGCCTGTTGGACAAGGAGAACAAGTACCGCACCCGTATGCTCGACATCATCCAGAAACGATTGAAAGCGTTGTGGGACAGTACGGGATTCACTCTCATTCCCGACTCTTTACGCGCCGGATACTACAGCGAGATTGACATGCTCGTATGGGCCCAGAAATTCTACGGTGAAAAGTTTGTGGATTATCTGAAGAAGAACTACAATCCCCTGGACGTAGTCTTCCGTCTCGCAACGGAGACCAGCCTCGTTGTCCTCAACGGTGGCGGCTTCGATGGACCGGAGTGGAGCGTACGCGTCAGCTTGGCTAACCTCAACGAATCCGACTATGTCCGCATCGGACAGAGCATCCGTCAGATTCTGACTGAGTATGCCGAAACATGGAAGGGCAGTGAGTGTTGTTGAGTCCTATCCGACAACCAAATCACTTTTATATCGAACTCACGTTACTTTACAAGACGAATGAGGAGGTGAAAAGGAACTAAGTATTCCTTTTTCACCTCTTTTTATATCTTTTATGCCATACGTACCGTACATTCTTTGTATTTTTGTACGCATCAATCAAAAAAACATTGACACATGAAAAGAATCATACTGTCCCTCGTCAGTCTGATGACGGTTCTGAACATTGGAGCACAGAGTCTTGAACGGACTGTAGAAGAACGCTTACAAAACTATTTCAAGGAATATCATTGCCAGACAGCCAAAATCGGCACTTGCAAACTTGACTCCTTCAGCCTGGACCACGATGGGAGGCGGTTGGACATCTATGCCAACGCCACGTTCGGATACCAACTGTTCACGTCAGTCCTGACAGACGACATCTACCGTCAGGTACGCAATCTCATGCCTGGACCGGTGAACTACTTCGACATACACATCCACACTGACGGCAAACTGATACAACAGCTTGTACCCAATGCACACCTTCCCCGACGCGAACGTGAGCAGGAACGCCTATGGCCGAAAATGGAACGACGGTGGGAAGCTGCAGCACCATGGGTGACAAACATGTCGCGCCCCTATGAGGTGACAAACGGATTGCAAGGCAGACACCTGACCCTGTGGCAAAGCCATGGACGGCACTACAAAAACAAGTTGGACCGCTGGGCCTGGCAACGTCCCCCACTCTTCTGTACAACGGAAGACCTCTTTACCCAGTCATTTGTGGTTCCCTATATCATTCCCATGCTGGAGAATGCTGGGGCTATCGTATTCACCCCCCGCGAGAGAGACACACAATCAAACGAAATCATTGTTGACAACGATGTCAGCACCACAGGAAGTATCTACTACGAAGAACGGAACCGACGGAGTCCATGGGAGACAAGCAGTAGCAAAGGATTTGCCCACCGACAGGCTTATTATGAAGAAGGAGATTCACCTTTCGACACAGGCACGGCACGCTATGCCCCCACAGCAGGAAAGAAAAAGAAGAACCGCACGATGACCACTTGGATACCCTACATTCCGGAAACGGGAGCCTATGCCGTATATGTGAGTTATCAGACACTGCCAGGGGCTATACCCGATGCACACTACACGGTGTTCCACAAGGGAGGAGCCACAGAGTTCCGTGTAAACCAACAAATGGGCGGTGGTACTTGGGTCTATTTGGGAACCTTTGAGTTCGACCGCGGACAGAACGATTACGGATTCGTGGCTCTAAGCAACGAGAGTGATCAAGAAGGAATCGTAAGTGCAGATGCTGTCCGATTCGGAGGAGGTATGGGCAATACCCTGCGTGGCGGACAGTTGAGCGGTATGCCACGCTATCTCGAAGGCGCACGTTACTGGACACAATGGGCCGGGATGCCCTACAACGTCTATGCAGGATACAAGGGAGAGAACGACTATGCCGACGATATCAACACCCGTAGCCACACAGGAAATTATCTTTCGGGAGGTTCGGCCTATAACCCTACGATGGAGGGGCTGCGCGTACCGTTGGAATTGAGTCTTGGTCTGCACAGCGATGCCGGATATACCGCTGATGATGCACTCATCGGTTCATTAGGCATATACACGACAAACTTCAACGACGGGCGCTTGTCGGCTGGAATAAGCCGCTACACGAGCCGCGACCTGAACCACCTGGTACTGGAAGGACTCAGCCGCGACATCCCTGCCTACACGGGCCAACCCTGGACTGTAAGAGGAATGTGGAACAAGAATTACAGTGAATCGCGCATACCGGCTGTACCCTCTATGATATTGGAGACACTCTCACACCAGAACTTTGCCGACCTCAAGTTGGGACACGACCCGAATTTCAAATTTACGCTCGGACGCTCGGTATATAAATCCATACTGAAATACATGGCTACCCAACACGGGACGTCCTATGTCGTACAGCCACTGCCCGTAAGTCATTTTGCCATCAACCTGATGACCCAATCCCAAAGCAGCAAGCGCAAAAGACAAAAGCAAGCCACTGCCCACCTGCAATGGCGGCCGGTGAAAGATGCACTGGAAAGTACGGCTACACCTACGGGGTATGTGGTCTATACCCGTATCGGACATGGAGGATTCGACAACGGAACTTACGTGAAGGAGCCTCGTTGGGAAATGGAATTAGAAGAAGGAGTGGTCTATAGTTTCCGCGTAACGGCCGTGAACGATGGCGGAGAAAGTTTTCCCAGCGAAACACTATCCGCTTATCTGGCACCCGAGAGCAAGGGAACAGTGCTCATCATCAACGGATTCGACCGATTGAGCGGACCGACTACGATAGAAAACCCTGTGGAACAAGGTTTTGACCTAAGAAGCGATGCGGGAGTTCCCTATATCTACAGTAACTCTTTCTGTGGAGCACAGACGGGTTTCGACCGCCAGTACATGGGACAAGAGACCGAAGGCGGACTGGGATTCAGCGGCAACGAGCTGGAGGGAATGAAGATTGCAGGAAACACTTTTGACTACCCCTTCATCCACGGGAAAGCCATACAGGCAGCAGGGGGATACTCCTTCACCTCATGCAGCGACGAAGCGGTGGAAGAGGGAATCATTCGTCTGGAAAACTACGATTGTATGGATTTTATTCTGGGAATGGAAAAGACAGGAGGTCGCTCAGCTACCAACGGTGAAGCATACCAAGCTCTGACACCGACGATGCAACAACGTATTGCTGCCTATTTGGAGCAAGGGGGAAGCCTGCTGTTGAGCGGTGCCTATGTGGGCAATGACGCGACACATCATACTCCAAACGGCAGCCATTTCATGCAGAACTGGCTGAAGTGTCAGGTTGGCCCTTCATTACCCTTGCCCCCTACGGCCGGTAGTCGCGAAACCATCTATACGACCACTGTCAAGGCCGGTAACAACCTCTCGTTCACCATCCCACGCACACTGAACGAGCAACAACTGGCCGTCACCGCCCCCGAAACCTTCATACCTGTAGCCCCGGCCTTTGCCGCATTGGCCTACGATGACGGAAACGGATGTGCCGCCGTAGCCTATCCGGGAGAAAAGTTCCGCACTTACATAATGGGATTCCCACTCGAATGTGTCCGCGAAACCGACGGACGTGCACGACTCATGGCCATGACTCTGCGCTTCCTGATGCATACAAAATGACAGGGGATGAAAAGAAAACAGCCGTTTTGTTTTGTCCAAAGCGAGGCTTGTACTATCTTTGCTCCCTACAAATAACCAATAACTAATAGGAATTATGTACACCATCCAAGCAAACCCTTCGGGGACAAGAAACATACAGGTCACTGATGCCGACCTGCAGACGATACAGAAATACGCACTCTTCCAACATCTCATCGACAGCAACGGCATCGTTGATGAAAGCGTTCTGGAGAAGCTGCGACTGAACATCCGCTCGCTCATCGCCTCACAAGAGAGCGACAGCAAGGACCTGCTCGACCTCTGCATCGATGTCATCTTCCACCGCAACATGAAAGCCTTCGGACTCCACCAGCTTATCATGCTCTATATCAAGTGGGACGAAGAATCCACAGAATCATAACCACCAGACGCCCAATGAACCAACCCCAACTGACAGATTGGCTACCCACCACACAGAAAGAGATGAAACTACGTGGATGGGACGAAGTGGATGTGGTCCTCTTCAGTGGAGATGCCTACGTGGACCATCCCTCTTTCGGAGCTGCCGTAGTAGGACGTCTGCTCGAAGCCGAAGGGCTGAAGGTGGCTATTGTACCTCAACCCAACTGGCGGGATGACCTGCGGGACTTCAAGAAAATGGGATGTCCACGCCTCTTCTTCGCTATCTCAGCCGGATGCATGGATTCCATGGTAAACAAATATACGGCCAACCGACGGTTGCGCAGCGAAGATGCTTACACTCCCGATGGACGACACGACATGCGTCCCGAACGCACCACCATCACCTACAGCCGCATACTCCGCGACTTGTATCCCAATACGCCCATTATTCTCGGAGGCATAGAGGCATCTATGAGACGACTCACACACTACGATTATTGGCAGGAAGAACTACAACGATGCATCCTCTGTGACTCACGGGCCGATCTCATCACCTACGGCATGGGCGAAAAACCGTTGGCAGACCTCTGTAAACGACTGAGGGAAGCCAACATCTGCCAACTCGACAGACAGACCTTACGTAGCCTCGTAAGCGACATGCCACAGACCGTCATACTCTACGACCACAAAGAGGAGATTCCCGCCAACCCCGCAGGTGAGGAGTTGATGCTCCACTCCCACGAAGAGTGTCTGCGCGACAAACGGAAACAAGCCGAGAACTTCCGCCACATCGAAGAGGAGAGTAACCGCATGCAGGCCGCACGCATTATACAGCCGGTCGGAGGAAGATTCGTCGTAGTCAATCCACCCTACCCTCCCATGACACAACAGGAACTCGACCGTTCCTTTGACCTCCCCTATACACGACTCCCACACCCCAAATACAAAGGCAAGCGCATACCTGCCTACGACATGATCAAATTCTCCGTCAACCTCCATCGCGGATGCTTCGGCGGATGTGCATTCTGTACCATCAGTGCCCATCAGGGGAAATTCATCGTCAGCCGTAGCAAGGAGAGCATTCTCCGCGAGGTAGAAGCCATTACACGAATGCCTGACTTCAAAGGCTACCTTTCTGACCTCGGAGGGCCCAGTGCCAACATGTATGCTATGCAAGGCAAAGACACTACCCTCTGCCAACGATGTCGACGCCCCTCGTGCATACATCCCAAAGTATGTCCCAACCTCAATACCGACCACCGGCCTCTCATTGATATCTACCGCAGTGTGGATGCATTGCCCAAAATCAAAAAGAGCTTCATAGGAAGCGGAGTTAGGTACGACCTACTACTCCATCAGTCAGGAGATGCCGACATCGACCGAGCTGCACGCGAATATACCCACGAGCTCATTACCCACCACGTGAGCGGAAGACTGAAAGTAGCTCCAGAACATACCTCACCCCGCGTGTTGCAGCTCATGCGTAAACCTCCTTTCGCACTCTTCCAAGAGTTCAAGCGTATATTCGACCGCATCAACAAGGAAGAGGGACTGCGCCAACAGATTATCCCCTACTTCATCAGCAGCCACCCGGGATGTACTGAAGAGGATATGGCCGAACTGGCCGTACTCACCCGACGCATGGATTTCCATCTTGAACAGGTGCAGGATTTCACTCCCACTCCCATGACCGTCAGCACCGAAGCATGGTACACAGGTCTGCATCCCTACACCCTGCAACCCGTATTCGCGGCTCGTAGCCCACAAGAGAAACTTGCCCAACGCATGTTCTTCTTCTGGTACAAGCCTGAGGAACGAAAACGTATCACCGATGCACTACGCCGCATGGGACGAACTGACCTCATCAAACAACTCTATCCAAGCAGATGAAAACGGAAGCAGTCCGCATATAATTGGGGGAATATTATACTTCACAAACGGTTTTTCGGACTCTCTTACATTGATAGCGAATAGCGAAAAGTTCATCAGAGGGGAAACTCACAACTTCACTCCCGTTTAGTCCTCCCGTCTAAAAAACAGATATTGGTATCTGATAAAAACATACAAAAAGGGCGTACCCCCAAATGGGATACGCCCTTTTTCTTCTATATATATTCCACTAAACGTATAAAAACTCGGTTTATTCAACCTCACTATAGTCAAGTACAGTCTTACGGTTTGCAAGGATGCGATCGTACTCTTCGCGTGAACCAACGATAATCTTATCGAACTCACGTTGACCTGTACCGGCAGGAATGAGGTGTCCGCAGATAACGTTCTCCTTCATACCCTCAAGATAGTCCACCTTACCGTTGATAGCAGCATCGTTGAGCACCTTGGTAGTCTCCTGGAACGAAGCGGCTGACATGAACGAGCTTGTCTGGAGGGCTGCACGGGTGATACCCTGGAGAATCTGAGTAGATGTAGCGGGCACAGCATCACGTACCTGAACAGGTTTCAAGTCACGACGCTTCAACATTGAGTTCTCGTCACGCAACTTACGGGCAGTCACAATCTGACCCGGATGGAGTGTTTCACTATCTCCTGCATCAGTAACAACCTTCTTGCCCCAGATGCGGTCGTTCTCTTCCATGAACTCAAGTTTGTCCACAATCTGCTGCTCAAGGAAGCGGGTGTCTCCCGGCTCATTGATTTCAACCTTGCGCATCATCTGACGTACGATAATCTCGAAGTGCTTATCGTTAATCTTCACACCCTGGAGACGATATACGTCCTGAACCTCGTTCACGATATACTCCTGTACGGCAGTAGGACCCTTGATGGCCAAGATGTCAGCCGGAGTGATAGCACCATCAGACAGAGGAGTACCTGCACGAACATAGTCGTTCTCCTGTACCAGAATCTGCTTGGAGAGAGCCACAAGGTACTTCTTCACATCACCAGCCTTGGAAGTAACGATAATCTCGCGGTTACCACGTTTCACCTTACCCATAGTGATTTCACCGTCGATTTCGGAAACCACAGCCGGGTTAGACGGGTTACGTGCCTCGAACAACTCGGTAACACGAGGAAGACCTCCGGTGATATCACCAGCCTTACCAGCCACACGAGGAATCTTCACGATGATGTCGCCTGACTTCACAGTCTGCTTGTCCTCCACAACTACGTGACCACCCACGGGGAGGTTATAGGTACGGATAAGCTCACCGTCTTCAGTAAGGATATGTGCAGAAGGCACTTTACCCTTGTCCTTAGACTCAGTAATGATGATTTCACGGAGACCTGTAGCTTCGTCAGACTCAACCTTATATGTTACACCTTCGATAACATTCTCAAACTCGATACGTCCGGCAGCTTCAGTAACGATAACAGCGTTGAACGGATCCCACTTGGCAATGAGTGTTCCTTTCTCAACGGTTTCACCATCATTGACATACAACTTAGAACCGTAGGGAACAAGCTGGGTAGAGATAATGATACCGGTATTCACATCAATGAAACGAACTTCGGCCAAACGACCAACAACAACCTTAACGGCTTCCCCAGTCTCTTCTACACTATCTACAGTACGAAGTTCGTCAAACTCAAGGCGGGCATTGTGCTTAGCCACGATAGTTGCATTGGCTGCAATGTTAGCAGCCGTACCACCGGCGTGGAATGTACGGAGAGTCAACTGAGTACCCGGCTCACCGATAGACTGGGCTGCGATAACACCGACAGCCTCGCCCTTCTGTACCATCTTGCTGGTAGCCAAGTTACGGCCGTAGCACTTCATGCAGACACCCTTCTTGCTTTCGCAAGTGAGCACTGAACGGATTTCAACACTCTCGATGGGAGAATCCTCAATCTTCTGAGCGATAGCTTCTGTGATTTCTTCACCACCAGCTACAATCAACTCACCAGTTGTAGGATGAACAATATCGTGTACAGAAACACGTCCCAAGATACGCTCGTACAGAGAGGCAATCACCTCGTCGTTGTTCTTCAACGCTGTACATACGAGTCCACGGAGTGTTCCACAATCTTCTTCATTGATGATAACGTCGTGAGAAACGTCCACCAAACGACGAGTCAGATAACCGGCATCGGCAGTCTTCAAGGCAGTATCGGCAAGACCCTTACGAGCACCGTGAGTAGAAATAAAGTACTCAAGCACGCTCAAACCTTCCTTGAAGTTAGAAAGAATCGGGTTCTCGATAATCTGTGCACCTTCAGCACCTGCTTTCTGAGGCTTAGCCATCAAACCACGCATACCTGAAAGCTGACGAATCTGTTCCTTAGAACCACGGGCACCAGAATCCAACATCATGTACACGGCATTGAAACCTTGGTCGTCAGAAGAGATTGTCTTCATGAGGACATTAGAAAGGTCGTTGTTAACGTGTGTCCATGTATCAATAACCTGGTTGTAACGTTCGTTGTCGGTAATGAAACCCATGTTATAGTTCATGGTAATCTGTTCGATTTCCTCGTTACCACGCTTAACCAACTCTTCCTTCTCCTTCGGAATGATGATATCGTCCAAGTTGAACGACAAACCACCTTCGAAGGCCATCTGATAACCCAAGTTTTTGATTCCATCCAAGAATTCTGCAGCACGAGCAACACCGACAATCTTGATAACGTCGCTGATGATATCGCGCAAAGACTTCTTAGAAATAACGGTATTTACGAATCCGGCTTCTGTAGGAACAATTTCATTTACGATAACACGACCAACAGAGGTTTCACGCATTACCTTCTGAATCTTACCATCAACAAGGTCGTCAACCAACACTTTCACCGGAGCATGAATATCCACTTTACCCTCGTTATAAGCAATCAAAGCCTCTTCGGGACCGTAGAAAGTGAGACCTTCACCCTTAGCACCCTTACGCAACTTGGTAATATAGTACAAACCAAGAACCATATCCTGAGAAGGAACAGTGATAGGAGCGCCATTGGCAGGATTCAAAATATTATGTGATTGAAGCATCAACATCTGAGCTTCCAATATTGCTTCATGACTCAAAGGCAAGTGTACAGCCATCTGGTCACCATCGAAGTCGGCGTTGAACGCAGTACATGCCAACGGGTGCAACTGGATAGCCTTACCTTCAATCATTTTGGGTTGGAATGCCTGAATACCCAAACGGTGCAAAGTCGGCGCACGGTTGAGCAATACAGGGTGCCCCTTCATTACGTGTTCAAGAATGTCGAAGATTACAGGTTCTTTGCGATCCACAATCTTCTTGGCACTCTTCACCGTCTTCACGATACCACGTTCGATAAGCTTGCGGATAATGAACGGCTTGTAAAGTTCTGCCGCCATCAATTTTGGCAAACCGCATTCGCCCATCTTCAACTCAGGACCTACAACGATAACCGAACGAGCTGAATAGTCAACACGCTTACCGAGAAGGTTCTGACGGAAACGTCCTTGCTTACCTTTCAATGAATCAGAAAGTGATTTCAAAGGACGATTAGCATCAGACTTCACAGCACTGCTCTTGCGGGAGTTATCGAAGAGTGAGTCAACAGCCTCCTGCAACATACGCTTCTCATTACGCAAAATAACCTCGGGAGCCTTAATTTCAATCAAACGTTTCAAACGATTGTTACGAATGATTACACGACGATAAAGGTCATTCAAGTCAGAAGTGGCAAAACGTCCACCATCCAGAGGCACCAACGGACGAAGGTCAGGAGGAGTTACAGGTACAATGCGAACAACCATCCACTCAGGCTTGTTACGGCCACGAGATGAACGGAATGATTCTACCACCTGAAGACGCTTCAAAGCCTCGTTCTTACGCTGTTGTGAAGAATCGTTTCCTGCCTTGTCACGCAATTCATATGAAAGAGCATCCAAGTCAAGACGAGTCAAGAGGTCATAGATAGCCTCGGCACCCATCTTGGCAATAAACTTATTGGGATCAGAATCCTCTAAGTATTGATTTTCAGCGGGCAAAGAATCGATAATCTCAAGATATTCTTCTTCTGATAACAAATCATTTGTATTGACTTCACCTTCCTTGATACCAGGCTGAACAACGATATATCTTTCATAATAGATTACCATATCCAATTTCTTGCTGGGAACTCCCAACAAGTAACCAATCTTGTTCGGAAGTGAACGGAAGTACCAAATATGTGCTACGGGCACAACCAATTGGATGTGTCCCATACGCTCACGACGTACTTTTTTCTCCGTAACCTCTACACCACAACGATCACAAACAATACCTTTGTAACGGATACGCTTATACTTACCGCAATGGCACTCATAATCCTTCACAGGTCCGAAGATACGTTCACAGAACAAACCGTCACGTTCGGGCTTGTAAGTACGATAGTTGATGGTCTCAGGTTTCAACACCTCACCACTGGAGTTCTCCAGAATTTCTTCGGGTGATGCCAAACCAATCGAAATCTTCGTAAAGTTACTCTTTATCTTTGAATCTTTTCTAAAAGCCATAATTTTGAGTTTATAAGTTTGTAAGTTCTGTAAGTTTGAGAGTTTTCGAGTTCATGAGTAAGAACTCAGAAACTCAAAAACTTACAAACTTTAAAACATTAATCCAATGTGACACTCAAGCCCAAGCCACGTAATTCATGCAACAACACATTCAGTGATTCGGGAATTCCCGGTGTAGGCATGGGGTCTCCCTTAACGATAGCCTCGTATGCCTTGGAACGTCCTACAACATCATCAGATTTAATCGTAAGGATTTCCTGCAACACATGAGCAGCACCGAAGGCTTCGAGTGCCCAAACCTCCATCTCTCCGAAACGCTGTCCACCGAACTGAGCCTTACCACCAAGAGGTTGCTGAGTAATCAATGAATACGGACCGATTGAACGAGCATGCATCTTATCCTCAACCATGTGACCAAGTTTCAACATATAAGTCACACCAACAGTAGCCGGTTGGTCGAATTGCTGACCAGTACCACCATCATAGAGATAAGTCTTACCAAAGCGGGGCAATCCAGCCTTATCAGTCCATTCACAGAGGTCATCCAAAGATGCACCATCAAAAATAGGAGTAGCAAACTTCACGCCCAACTTTGCACCAGCAGCACCCAATACGGCTTCGAAAATCTGACCAAGGTTCATACGTGAAGGCACACCCAACGGATTCAATACGATATCTACAGGAGTTCCATCAGCAAGGAAAGGCATGTCTTCCTGACGAACAACACGAGATACAATACCTTTGTTACCGTGACGACCGGCCATCTTATCACCAACACCAATCTTACGTTTCTTGGCAATATATACCTTAGCCATCTGAATGATACCTGAAGGAAGTTCATCACCGATAGTGATTGCAAACTTCTTGCGCTTCAGTTCAGCATCCAATTCTTTATATTTCTTCAAGAAATTGATGACCAAATCATGAATCATTTCATTCTTGTGAGCATCAGCTGTCCATTTGCTCAATTGGATAGTGGTGTAATCCAACAATACCAAATCTTTCTTGGTAAACTTGGCACCCTTAGGAATCACCTCTGTTCCCAAATAATCTTTCACACCCTGAGACGTTTTACCTTCAGTCAACACCATCAACTTGTCAACTAAAATATTCTTCAGAGCCTGGAACTTCGTTTCAAATTCTGCATCAATTTTTGGCATCAAAGCCTTGTCTGCCAATTTTGAGCTACGAGTCTTGATGGCACGTGAGAACAGACGTTTACCGATAACTACGCCACTCAAAGAAGGAGAAGCCTTCAAAGATGCATCCTTCACATCACCAGCTTTGTCACCAAAGATAGCACGTAACAATTTTTCTTCAGGTGAAGGATCAGATTCTCCCTTCGGAGTAATCTTACCAATCAAAATATCACCAGGTTGTACGCGAGCACCAATACGGATAATACCGTTTTCGTCCAAATCCTTAGTAGCTTCTTCACTCACGTTAGGAATGTCAGAAGTTAATTCTTCCATACCACGCTTAGTTTCACGAACCTCCAATGAGAGTTCTTCCACATGAATTGAAGTAAGAAGATCCTCACGAACAACACGTTCATTCAGAACAATAGCATCCTCATAGTTATATCCTTTCCAAGGCATGTATGCTACCAAAAGGTTCTTACCCAATGCCAATTCACCAGCTTCAGTAGAATAACCTTCAGTCAGGATATCACCAGCCTTCACGCGCTGACCTTTTTCGCATATAGGACGAAGGTCAATAGTCATATTTTGGTTCGTACGACGGAACTTGGGAATGTCGTACTCCTTCAGAGCAGGTTCAAAGCTAACAAAATCCTCATCCTCTGTACGGTCATACAGAATACGGATAGTCGTAGCATCTACATATTCAATAACGCCTTCACCTTCAGCTGTAATCTGAGTACGAGAATTTTCACAAACTTGACGTTCAATACCAGTTCCCACAATCGGAGCCTCAGTACGCAACAAAGGTACAGCCTGACGCATCATGTTCGATCCCATCAATGCACGGTGAGCATCGTCATGCTCCAAGAAAGGAATTAATGATGCCGCAATAGAGGCAATCTGTTGAGGAGCAACGTCCATCAAATCAACGCGAGTAGGTTCTACAACAGGATAATCTGCATCTTGGCGTGATTTAACCTTTGTACGAATAAATGTACCGTCATCGTTCAACGGAGCATTACCCTGACCAATAATCTTGCTCTCTTCCTCTTCAGCAGTCAAATAAACCACTTCATCGTTATTCAGATTAACGACACCGTCTTTTACTTCGCGATAAGGAGTTTCAATAAATCCCAAATCATTGATCTTTGCATATACACACAAAGAAGAAATCAAACCGATATTCGGACCTTCAGGAGATTCAATCGGACAAAGACGACCATAGTGGGTATAATGCACGTCACGCACTTCAAAACCAGCACGTTCACGTGACAAACCTCCAGGACCAAGTGCAGAAAGACGACGCTTGTGTGTTACCTCTGCCAACGGATTGGTTTGATCCATGAACTGAGACAAAGCATTCGTACCAAAGAATGAATTGATAACAGAAGAAATAGTCTTTGCATTAATCAAATCAGTCGGTGTGAACACTTCATTATCACGCACATTCATTCGCTCACGAATTGTACGAGACATACGAGCCAAACCGATCGCAAACTGATTGGACAGCTGCTCACCTACAGTGCGCACACGACGGTTGCTCAAATGGTCGATATCATCAACTACAGCTTTTGAATTAATCAATTCAATCAAATATTTGATGATTTCGATAATATCTTCTTTTGTCAACACTTTTACAGACATGTCTGTCGTCAATCCCAACTTCTTGTTGATTCTATAACGACCAACATCTCCAAGATCATATCTCTTTTCTGAGAAGAACAGGTTATTGATAACTTCTCGTGCACTTGCATCATCGGCAGGGTCAGCATTACGCAACTGACGATAAATATAAAGCACAGCCTCTTTCTCAGAGTTACTTGGATCTTTCTGTAAAGTATTGAATATTATTGAATAATCAGATTGATTAGCACCTTCACGATGAATCAATACATTCTGAACGCCAGACGCTATAATCTCATCAATATGCTCTTCTTCCAACGGAGTCTCGCGATCAATGATAACCTCATTACGCTCTATAGAAACAACCTCACCAGTATCTTCATCCACAAAATCCTCAACCCATGCTTTCAAAACACGAGCTGCCAATTTGCGACCAACATACTTTTGGAGAGTAGAACGGTTAACCTTTACTTCTTCGGCAAGGTTAAATATTTCAAGAATATCCTTATCGTTCTCAAATCCAATAGCACGCAGCAAAGTTGTGACAGGCAATTTTTTCTTTCGGTCAATGTAAGCATACATCACATTGTTAATGTCTGTAGCAAATTCAATCCATGACCCTTTGAAAGGAATAATACGAGCCGAATAAAGTTGTGTACCGTTTGCATGGACGCTCTGTCCGAAGAAAACACCAGGCGAACGATGAAGCTGTGACACGACCACACGCTCAGCACCATTAATAATAAAGGTACCGTTATCAGTCATATAGGGGATTGGTCCTAAGAAAACATCCTGAATCACTGTATCAAAATCCTCGTGATCAGGGTCTGTACAGTAAAGTTTCAGTTTAGCTTTCAAAGGAACACTATAAGTCAATCCACGCTCCAAACAATCTTCAATTGTATAACGAGGCGGATCAATATAATAGTCAAGAAACTCAAGAACGAAATTATTTCTTGTATCAGCGATAGGGAAATTTTCCGCAAACACTTTATACAAACCATCGTTCTTACGCTTTTCAGGTGGAGTGTC
Organism: Phocaeicola sp.; assembly: GCA_045647865.1. Classification (GTDB taxonomy): domain Bacteria; phylum Bacteroidota; class Bacteroidia; order Bacteroidales; family Bacteroidaceae; genus Phocaeicola_A. Next base: position 12,594 of record JAZRMW010000046.1, on the reverse strand, counting down.
CAGCTGTAAAAAGTCTTGGAATGACTTTAATTGTACTTCCAAGAAATCCGGATAAGGCATCGGATTCTTGATAGTCGCGAAATTAACTCTTTGATTTACAGTAGTTGAAGACATCTGTTAATGAGATTTAAGAAGAACTTAAAATTAATATAGACACAAAAAGGTTAAGAACCCTCCTACTGAGGGTTCCTAACCGGTTTTACCTGGAAACCAGGTGTTTATTACTTAAGTTCAACTTCAGCTCCAGCCTCTTCCAAAGTCTTCTTCAAAGACTCTGCTTCGTCCTTAGCAAGACCTTCCTTAACTACGCTAGGAGCACCGTCAACCATATCCTTAGCTTCCTTCAAGCCAAGACCACAAGCCTCCTTAACGGCCTTAACTACCTGCAACTTAGCTGCACCAGCACTCTTCAATACAACATCGAAAGAAGTCTTCTCTTCAGCAGCAGCTGCACCAGCAGCAGCAGGGCCAGCAGCAACAGCAACAGCTGCAGCAGCAGGTTCAATACCATATTCTTCCTTCAGGATAGTTGCCAGTTCATTAACTTCTTTAACTGTCAAGTTAACCAATTGTTCTGCAAAAGCTTTCAAATCTGCCATTTTCTTATAATTTTAATGTTTGTTTTTACTATTTTTATTAATTATTCTCTTTCACCAAGAGTCTTAAGAACTCCGTGAAGGGTGTTTCCACCAGATTGGAGAGCCGAAATAACGTTCTTGGCCGGAGATTGCAACAAAGCAACAATATCGGCAATAACTTCGTTCTTGCTCTTGATGCTTTCCAGTGCATCCAACTGTTCTGCTCCAATATAGAAGCTTTCCTCTGCATATGCAGCCTTAAGACCCGGAATACCATCCTTAGCGACCTTTTTCAGCATTTTGGCAGGTACGTTAGCAGTATTTGTAAACAAAACAGCTGTTGTACCCTTCAAGCAACCATAGAGCGGTGAAAAATCACCTTCCAATGATTCCAAAGCCTTCAAAAGCAAGGTGTTCTTAACCAACACCATTTTCACTTCAGACTTATAGCACTCTCTTCTCAATGCACTTGTAGCAGCAGCATTCATAGCTGTAGCATCAATCAGATAGAAGTGACCGTATTCATTGATAGTCTCAGCAAGCTGAGCAATAATTGCGTTTTTATCTTCCTTTCTCATGATTTTGCTCTAATTAAATGTTTTCATCAACAGATTTGGGATCAACCTTGATACCCTTACTCATTGTACTTGAAAGATAAATACTCTTAATATATGTACCCTTAGCTGCAGCAGGTTTCAATTTGATAATGGTAGAAATGAATTCCTTTGCATTATCACGAATAGCCTCAGGCGAGAAAGAAACCTTACCGATTGATGTATGAACAATACCAGTCTTATCAACCTTAAAGTCAATCTTACCTTGCTTTACTTCGCGCACAGCTTTAGCAACATCCATAGTTACAGTACCACTCTTAGGGTTAGGCATCAAACCACGAGGACCTAACACACGACCGAGAGCACCAATCTTACCCATGATAGAAGGCATAGTGATGATAACATCAACATCTGTCCAACCACCTTTAATCTTTTCGATGTATTCATCGAGACCTACATAGTCAGCACCTGCTTCCTTCGCAGCAGCTTCAGCATCGGGTGTACAAAGAGCCAACACACGTACAACCTTACCAGTTCCGTGAGGCAATGAAACTACACCACGAACCATCTGGTTAGCTTTACGAGGGTCAACACCCAAACGTACGTCAATATCCAATGAAGCATCAAACTTTGTAAAGGTAATCTCCTTTACCAGTTCAGCTGCTTCTTTCAGTGAGTATGCTTTCCCTGCTTCAATTTTAGCTGCAGCCAACTTTTGATTTTTTGTCAGTTTACCCATCTTAATTGAAGTTTATTAATTGTTACCGGGGAACTCACCTTTTACAGCGATACCCATACTTCTTGCTGTACCTGCTACCATCGTCATAGCAGCTTCTACTGTGAAACAGTTCAAGTCAACCAACTTGTCTTGAGCAATCGTACGAACCTGTTCCCAAGTAATCTCGGCAACTTTCTTACGGTTAGGCTCAGCAGAACCACTCTTAATCTTGGTAGCTTCCATCAATTGAATAGCCACAGGAGGAGTCTTGATAACAAAATCAAAAGACTTATCCGCATAATAAGTGATAATAACCGGCAATACCTTACCAGCCTTATCCTGGGTTCTGGCGTTGAATTGCTTGCAAAATTCCATGATGTTAATACCCTTTGAACCCAAAGCAGGTCCTACGGGAGGTGATGGATTTGCAGCGCCTCCTTTAATCTGTAACTTGATTAGTCCAGCAACTTCTTTAGCCATTGTTTTTAAATTTATATTTAAACATTAAATAAAAAGAACAGCGCACGTAACAGAATGCGTTATTCCTTTTCCACTTGTACAAAGCCCAACTCAACCGGATTAGGACGGCCGAATATTTTGACCATAACCTTCAGTTTCTTCTTTTCAGTATTAACTTCCTCAATGATTCCGTTAAATCCACTGAAAGGTCCTTCTACAACTTTCACAGTTTCACCAACTTCATACGGGATATTAGTATCTTCAACAATATCCTGAAGTTCATCCACTGTACCAAGAATTCGATTCACCTCAGCTTGACGCAAAGGGGTTGGATTATCTAATCCACCCAAGAAGCCCAAAACATTTGGGGTATTTCTCAAACGATGAGCAACCTCGCCAACTAAATTCGCCTCTACCAAAACGTAACCAGGAAGATAAGTTCTTTCTTTCACAACTTTTTTACCGTTGCGAACCTGATATACTTTTTCAGTAGGGATTAACACCTGAGAAACATACTCGCTAAGGTTACCATTCCTGATATCTGCATCAAGATATTCCTTAACCTTGTTTTCCTTGCCACTGATAGCACGCAAAACGTACCACTTCATACCAACCTCAGACATTACGCTTTAGATTTAATGAGGATATACGAGTTTCATTATAAACTCAAAAAACGAATCCATAGCAAATACTACCAACGCGATGAGTAGGGAAGCAGACAAAACAACCCATGCGCTACCAGTAAGTTCAGTACGAGAAGGCCATGATACCTTATGTACAAGCTCTACGTAAGATTCTTTACAATAATCTAATATTCTCTTAAACATATTTTTCAAGATTAGCACGGGAAGAGAGGCTCGAACTCCCGACACCCGGTTTTGGAGACCGGTGCTCTACCAACTGAGCTATTCCCGTAAATATCAGCCCTCAGTCGCCCAAGGGCTGAATAACCTATATTACTTAGGCAAGAATTTCAGTAATCTGACCTGAACCTACTGTACGTCCACCCTCGCGGATAGCGAAACGGAGACCTACGTTCAAGGCTACCTCGTAAATCAACTCAACAGTGATTTCTACGTTATCACCAGGCATTACCATCTCTACACCTTCGGGCAAAGAGATCTCACCTGTACAGTCCATAGTACGGAGGTAGAACTGAGGACGATACTTGTTGTGGAACGGAGTGTGACGACCACCTTCCTCTTTCTTCAAAACGTAGATAGAAGCTTTGAACTTAGAGTGAGGTTTAATCTGACCGGGCTTACACAATACCATACCGCGCTTGATTTCGTTCTTGTCGATACCACGGAGCAACAAACCTACGTTATCACCAGCCTGACCTTCATCGAGCAACTTACGGAACATCTCAACACCAGTTACAACTGACTTCTTGTTTTCACCAAGACCGAGGATCTCAACTTCATCACCTACGTGGATAACACCAGTTTCGATACGACCTGTAGCAACAGTACCACGACCAGTGATTGAGAATACGTCCTCAACAGGCATCAAGAAAGGTTTATCTACATCACGCGGAGGCAGGGGCACCCAAGTGTCAACAGCATCCATCAACTCCATAACCTTATTTTCCCACTGCTCAACACCGTTCAAAGCACCAAGAGCTGAACCACGGATGATAGGAGTGTTATCGCCATCAAACTCGTAAGCAGCGAGCAATTCGCGCATTTCCATTTCAACGAGTTCAAGCATTTCCTCATCATCAACCATATCGCACTTGTTCAAGAACACAACCAAGCGAGGAACGTTTACCTGACGAGCGAGCAAGATGTGCTCACGAGTCTGAGGCATCGGACCGTCAGTAGCAGCACAAACGATGATAGCACCATCCATCTGAGCAGCACCAGTTACCATGTTCTTAACGTAGTCAGCGTGACCCGGACAGTCAACGTGAGCATAGTGACGAGTTTCTGTTTCGTACTCTACGTGAGAAGTATTGATAGTAATACCTCTTTCTTTTTCTTCAGGAGCGTTATCGATCTGGTCGAAAGACTTAACTTCTGAGAAACCCTTCTTACCCAACACAGTAGTGATAGCGGCAGTCAAGGTAGTCTTACCATGGTCAACGTGGCCGATAGTACCAATGTTCACATGGTCTTTTGAACGTTCAAATTTTTCTTTTGCCATAGCTTTTCTTACTTATTATAATAATGAATAATTGCTTTATCACGAATGAGCTGTTAACGAGATTTGAACTCGTGACCTCTTCCTTACCAAGGAAGTGCTCTACCACTGAGCTATAACAGCATAAAAAAGAGCGGAAGACGGGGCTCAAACCCGCGACCCTCAGCTTGGAAGGCTAATGCTCTATCAACTGAGCTACTTCCGCAATTTTAGTGGGCAAAGATGGATTCGAACCACCGAAGGCGTAAGCCAGCAGATTTACAGTCTGCCCCATTTGGCCACTCTGGTATTTGCCCTTTGTTTCCTTTTCCAGGAGAGCCTCTTGTCGGATTCGAACCAACGACCCCGAGATTACAAATCACGTGCTCTGGCCAACTGAGCTAAAGAGGCAATTCTAAAAATTTGCAGCCTTACACAAGGCTCTGTGCGAAAACGGCTGCAAATTTAGAGGTTTATTTTGAAATACGCAAATTTTTTGCAACTTTTTTACTTATTACGTTGTTTTTCCTTGTATTTCAGCAATTGTTTTTCGAGTGCATCCACTCCTTCGTCTATAGATTCTTCAAAAGTGTCGCATACCTTTTCGACATACAATTCCCCATTTGGAACGAACACGCAGATATCAGCTTCCTTGTTTTTTGCCGTTTCAGGTTTCACGACTTTCAATGACACCTCTACCTTTCTTATTTCATCGCAATACTTTTCGAGTTTGCCAATCTTCTTTTGAACAAACGCCTGCAACTTTTCAGCTGCATCGAAATGAATAGATTGAATTCTAATGTCCATACGTACCTCCTTTTGTTATGCTCTTGGATGAGCTTGGTTATAAACTTCTTTCAATTTTTCGAACGTCATGTGAGTATAAATCTCCGTTGCCGCTAAACTGTCATGTCCCAACAGCTCTTTTACAACATTCAGATCCGCTTCATTGTTGAGCATCGATGTAGCAAAAGAATGCCTCAGCACATGAGGGCTTCGTTTCTTCATCCTCACAACCTTCGAAAGATGCTTTCTTACCAAGGTTCGGATTTTCGTCCTGCTTATGCGAGCACCCGCATCATTCACGAAGAATGCACCAGTAACACATTCGCAGTTCAAATCCCGACTGTCGACATAAGCACGCAAAGTATCCCGCAATTCATTTCCGAACGGAACAACCCGCTGCTTATTCCTCTTTCCTAAGACCTTTACTTGCAATGCCGAGAAATCAACATCCCCATCATTCAAGCCTACAAGTTCCGACAAGCGAATTCCTGTAGCATAGAACATTTCGATAACCGCTTTATCCCGAAGACCTTTAAAGCCTTCACCAAAGTCAACGTCATCCAGCAACCGGTCCATATCCTCTTCCTTGACAACGTAGGGTAACGGTTTCTTTTTTTTCGGTCCTCGCAATCCCGTCAATGGGCTCACTCGCACCTCACCCCTACACATCAATAATTTATAGAACGTTCGCAACGAACTCAGTTTTCGGTTCACTGAAGAAGGCGTATAACCTTTCTCCATCAGCTGTTCAATCCAACGACGAATCAAATCAGCATCTACGTGTTCCCAATCAATCCCCTCATCTTCCGCCTGAACGAATTCCTTGAAACTTTCCAAGTCGTGCACATACGCAATCACTGTGCACTCCGAATAATTCCGTTCAAACCTCAGATAATTCCGGAAAGAATCTATCAACAAATCTGTCGCCATATTTATTCAGCGACGAAGATACACAAAAGAATTCAACAATCCAAAGAATTGCTGGATTATTTTTCTAATTTAATTAATCTTCTACTTGATGAAGCTTCTGAACGTAAACGGCACGCTCTCTCTTGAGTCTGTTCTTTACAGACGGTTTGTCAAACTGCTGACGAGCTCTCAACTCTTTTACAACACCAGTCTTTTCGAACTTTCTCTTGAATTTTTTCAGCGCTCTTTCAATGTTTTCGCCTTCTTTTACAGGTACTACAATCATTTTTTTTAGTTATTAATATATTAGTAAAACGATAATTTTCACAAAATCAGGGCGCAAAATTACACATACTTTCTTGAATGACAAAACTTTCAGGCGTTAATTATCATCTTTTTATCGAAAAAAGCATCATTCTACCCGTCGAGCTATATATATAAATGTACGCGCGAAAGAAGGGGACAGTCCGAAAAGCCTCACGGTAAGGTGCAAAAAAAAAGAAGAGGCCTACCGGAAATACGGCAAGCCTCTCTTTAAGTCATTTATATCCGAATTACAAGTTGGGATTCAATGTTGACCACTCTTCTACTGCGGGGATGATACCCAATGAGATAATTTCATCGCGCATCACCTGCAAGTGAGCATATGAAGCATCCAATGCAGCAATTTCTGCGTCTGTACCAGTCACTTCACTAAAGTGAACACCCGTAGCATCTATTACAGTAGGCATAGCCATCAATACATTCTTGTACTTCTCGTTGTTTACATAGCAACCTGCAGGCCAGTGGAATTCTGCACCACCCATAGCTGCCTCAATCATTTTTACGGATTGATATGCAGGGCTCTGGAATGAGCTACGTCCACGAAGCTTGATAATATTCGAACCGCCCTGAATCGTGTTGTGCTTAATCTCAGCCCACTGTTCATCGGAGATTTCGAACTCAGACAAAGGCTTGCCATCTACTGTAATCTTAGAAGCGAACACAGCCATAGCTTCACCATGTCCACCATAAGTGCGAGCATTCTCTACCTTGTATTGGGGCACATCAATAGCCTTAGCAATGGCTTCCTGCAAACGAGTAGAATCGAGAGCAGCCAAAGAAGTCAACTGATTAGGCTTCAATCCCGAACGAATCAAAGCAGTGAGTGCTGTCACATCGGCAGGGTTGAAAATCACCACCACATGCTTCACATCAGGACAATACTTCTTGATATTATCACCAAACTCTGCCGCAATCTGACAGTTACCCTTGAGCAAATCCTCACGAGTCATACCCTCCTTACGCGGAGCACCACCTGACGAGATGATATACTTAGCATCTGTGAAAGCCTCTTTCGGATCAGTTGTCCATGTAATGTTAGCACCTTCGAAAGCGCAATGACACATCTCCTCTGCTACACCATTCACACCAGGACCATAGATGTCGTAAAGACAAATATTAGGTGTAAGACCCAACATCAACGCAGTTTGAGCCATATTAGAACCGATAGCACCACCGGCACCCACGATAGTAAGTTTTTCGTTCGTTAAAAATTTCATATTCGTAAATTATTAAAGTAACTTATTGTTATAGTTTAATGATCGTTTGATTTTCTGCAGGCAAAGTTAACCAATATCTTTCATATCACCGAAAGGAACAAGATATAAAGAAAGTTAATTTAATCCATTCCCGCATTTTCTGTCAATTTCTTTCACTCCAAACCCTGTCGAATGCCCAATTTGCTTTTCCGACGTTACAAAATCAGACGATTTCAATCCCCTGTTGCTTGCAAAGTTCCAATCCAATATCCTTCAGCTTGAATTTCTGAATTTTGCCGCTTCCCGTCATCGGGAAATCCTTGACAAAGAATATGTATTTGGGGATTTTATAACGGGCAATCTTCCCTTCGCAGAATTCACGCACATCAAATTCGTTCATCTCCGCCCCTTCATGCAGGATGATGAATGCACCGACAGCCTCACCATAGCGTTTCGACGGGATACCGGCCACCTGCACATCCTTAATGCCTTCCATCTGATAGAGGAACTCTTCGATTTCGCGCGGATAGATGTTCTCACCTCCACGGATAATCATATCCTTGATACGTCCGGTAATGCGATAGTTGCCGTTTTCATCCTTGACACCCAAGTCTCCCGAATGCAAGAAACCGTTCTCATCAATCACCTCGGCCGTAGCTTCCGGATTCTTATAGTAACCCTTCATCGTGTTATATCCGCGGTTGCACATCTCTCCCTGCACCCCTACAGGACACTCTTCACCCGTCTCGGGATCAATCACCTTCACTTCGGTAAATTCAAAATCACGTCCCACCGTCGTACAGCGCACTTCAAACGGGTCATCTATGCGTGTATGGGTCATACCCGGCGAAGCCTCCGTCAAACCATACACACTGGTCACCTTCATGAACATCTTCTCCTCCACCTGGCGCATCAGTTCAATGGGGCAGAGCGAACCGGCCATGATACCCACACGAAGGCTCGACATGTCAAACATATCAAACATCGGATGATTCAGTTCGGCAATAAACATCGTGGGAACTCCATACACCGACGTACAACGCTCCTTATGGATAGAAGCCAGCACCACCAACGGGTCAAACCTCTCCACCATCACTTGGGTACATCCGTGAGTCAGACAGTTCATCGTTGCCAACACGACACCAAAACAATGAAACAGCGGTACGCATACACACAACTTGTCATCCGACGTAAACTTCATGTGTTCACCCGTCAAGAATCCGTTGTTGGCAATATTGTAATGTGTCAGCATCACCCCCTTGGGAAAACCTGTTGTACCCGAGGTGTATTGCATATTCACCACATCGTGACAATCCACCTTCTTTTTGGCCACCATCAATTCTTCATCATCCACATTACAACCCAACAGCAACACCTCCGAAGTATTGTACATGCCTCTATACTTCTCCTGTCCGATATAGATTACATTCTTCATTCTCGGGAAGCGTTTGCTCTTCAGATAACCCCGCTGGCAAGTCTTCAATTCAGGGAGCATCGCATATACCATGTTCACAAAATCGTCACTTCCACGGTCACCGTTCACGATACACAACGTATGCATGTCCGAGTTCTGACACAGATACTCCAGTTCGGCCTGCTTATAATTCGTATTCACCGTCACGGCCACCGCACCAATCTTGGCACAAGCATACAAGAACGTAAGCCAATCGGGCACATTACCGGCCCAAATACCCACGTGAGTACCGCGCTCCACACCAATGGAGAGCAACCCCTTTGCCATGTTGTCCACACGCTCGTTGAATTTTCCCCACGTAAACCGCAAATTACGGTCGCTATATACTATATATTCTTTATCAGGAGTCACCTCGGCCCAATGTTCCAACCAATCACCGAGTGTTCTATTTGAAAGTTCCATCATTATTTAACATTTAGGAGTAAGGAGGCAGGAGAGACACTTCACTTAGGCGTAGCAAGGCTCGCACCAAGCTATGCCCTTCCATCCCCTTTACAAGAAACATTTTTATCAAATCGGAGTATATACCACGGCCAGAATCTTGGCAGCCTGCCCCTGATAACCGTGCAAATGGTGAGGCACAATAGAGTCATAATATATTGTATCGCCCGCTTCGATAATATATTTTTTCTTACCGTGACACACTTCAATAGCGCCTTCCATCACATATACGAACTCCTCACCTTCATGCGACGAAAGTTCATAGCCAGCATCCCCTACAGCCTCTATATCAATAATAAACGGTTCCATGTGGCGGTCGGCCTTCGACTTCGAAAGCGAATGATAGTGCATGTGCGTGCGGGCATCTGCTGCATTGTTCGAAAAACTGATGGTTGCATCTGCCGTTTCCTGCTTGCGACACACCACAGCCCCCATCTCATCCTGATCATCCAGGAAGGTACCCAACCGCACACCCAATGCACGAGCAATCTTGATTAGCGGTGCCAATGAAGGAATATCTATATTGTTTTCAATGCGTTCTATCTGCTCCACAGAAAGTCCTGTGCGCTCGGCCAACTCGGCCACACTAATCTCTCGGGTCTCCCGCAGCGATTTGATTTTTTCGCCAACGATTTGTGTACTGTCCATACGTTTTGTCCTTTATATATTTCGATATTAATATTTTCATCCCTATAAATCCCACACATCCGTTTGGGGCGTCAAAGATAGAGAAAAATCGCCACATAAACGACAATATTTACAGAAATTAAAGCAAGATGATAGATTTTAGTCAAAGATTAAGCCTTTTTGATTACAAAAAGCTATCCAATCACCAGATTCCACACAAAAATAGATTCACGCTGATATCCTTTTAAACATCAAGCCCTCTCCTACAAAACAAGCCGTGCTTCGGTGAAGGGCACAGTACTACAACTATATATAGGAAAAAGTTTAGTAACGTGAGTCAACCCACTAAATCAATAAGACGAAAAGTAGTCAACTAAAATCGTGAGCATCCATCAGCCTTTAAGATTAAAGTTCTAAGGATAAGAAACATACAAAACCGCTTAAACATTGCCGGAATTCCTCTTAAGTATTACCAAAATATCTCTTAAGCGATACTGGAGTTTCTCTTAAGCGATACTGGAGTTTCTCTTAAGCGATACTAGAGTTTTTCTTAAGCGGAACTGAAATATCTCTTAAGCGGTACCGGAACAAGGAATTGCTTACGTCAACATGAAGACACAGAATGGGTCAAAACCTTGAACTTTAAACCTTGAACTTTAAACTTTGGACTCTAAACCTTGAACCAACTCCCTGCACTCCTTGCGATAAGTCTTCACGGAATTGGAAGCCAGACAGGCTGCACGGGCCATCATCTCCACATCGTCCAGCCCGAGAGCCATCAGGTAACACATGGTGAGTTTTTTCCGTTCCAATTCGCATTTCTCCAGTTTCTCTGCCAAAGCGGAATTCTCCTGTTCCAACAATTCCCGCAACATAGGTATATATTCATCCGAACGGATGTCATAACGGGCCTGTACCTCCTCACCATAGCGGAACTGCAACAGCATGTCCACTGCAATGGCATCCCGTCCGTGCATCACAAAATGGTCTATCCGCAAGTCTATCTCGCGCTGATGTTCTATAAGCACCAACTTGTCGGTCTTTTCCTTCAATTGCTTTTTAAGCATCTTAAAATTCTGCATCAACTCCGTTTCCGTATGTTTACGCTCACGCTCCTTCTCCTTCATTAGGAAGATGTCTGCCTCTAAATTCTTGATGCTGTCCTTCAATCGGGCTATTTCCTTCTGATGTTTCCTCTTGGTCTCTTCCAATACAGTTTTTACCCGACCAACAGCGTCACCTTGACGGGCCTGCATACCTTTCATCTGTCCCAAACTGACTTTTGTGGCGACCAACTCATCTTGAGTCTTAGCCAATGAATGCTTCGCCTCGTTCAATGAAGCTTGGGACTCTGTCAACTCCAAATCTTTCTCGGCCTGTTCAAAACGATGCTTCTTCCTTATTTTTACATAGATTACAATCGCCACCAAGACCAACACCACAAGGACTATAGCCAACCACAGTTTCCATCCTATCAGAGCATGGTTTTCCTGCTTCAACTCTTGGTTTGCCAATTTGTGAGGGATAACCGCTACTTCAGCCGTCTTCCGCCGGAGGGTGATGTCGCTGTCATACTGCCGGTAAAGATTGTGAAAGTACATCACACTGTCTGTTTCCCCCAACTTCCCATATGCTCTGTAGAGATGCAGGAAAGCACTGCATTGCATCACACTGTCCCGACTTCCTAACATCCTCTTGCCAAACAGAAGTGCCTTGTTGTATTCACCCGTTTCATAATAGAGCGTCGAAAAGGTGGAATACACATTGTATATATGCTCTGAACCGGAAAAGGCAGTCTCACTCTCCATCAGCAACCGCTCCGCTTCCGCATATTGCCTGCCGGAGATGAGGAATGAGGCATAGTTCTGCATGAACATCGCCCCTTTCTTTCCGCAATTGTCACCATCCAGATAGGCAAACCCGCGTCTGTAATAGACTGCGGCACTGTCCATCTCTCCCAGCATCTTATGTACTTTGGCTATTTGGCCACAGGCGGAAACAATATAATGGATTGAATCACCCGACAATTTATACCGATACGATTTTTTATAATACCTCAATGCCTCATCAAGCATTCCCTGTTTTTGTAAGACAGAAGCATAATGATTGCATAAAAGAGCCTTGTATTGGTCATCCTCTACCTCCTCGAACACTTGTTCACTGGCCACAAAAGCCTCTACTGCCTGCAGTACTTCACTGCATTGTTTGTGTACAAGTCCCTTATATAATAAGGACAAAGCCAAACGATGGCGGTCATCACTCCCGGTATAGTATTCCACTGCTACATTGATGAGCGAATCACTTTCCAAAGGGATACGACATTTGTGCATGGCCTGCGTTCGGAGCAGGGCATACCGCGCCCGTTGTTCTCCGGTCAAATCCTCCCTCAATGCCAGACATTGCAAAC
>JAZRMW010000045.1:0-47078 GCA_045647865.1 Phocaeicola sp. | reverse complement strand
GTATCCGTTGTTCGTTTATGGAGTAGATTTGTAGAATCAAAGAATTATGTCTTACTTTGTAGCAATAAAAACATGGAGCAATATGGAGAGATTGATACGGATTGTATGTTTTTGTTCAGACCGCTTAAGAGATATTCCGGTATCGCTTAAGAGATATTTCAGTTCCGCTTAAGAGAAACTCCAGTATCGCTTAAGAGATATTTTGGTAATACTTAAGAGGAACTTCGGCAATGTTTAAGCGGTTTTGTATGTCTCTTATCCTTAGAACTTTAATCTTAAAGGCTGATGGATGTTCACGATTTTAGTTGACTACTTTCGTCTTATTGATTTAGTGGGTTGACTCACGTTACTAAACTTTTTAGACGCGATGACATAGATGACGCGGATTTATCTTGAGCAAAGCGAAAAAAACGCGCCAAAATCTGTACTTTTTTTGATGAACCTTATTGATTCTTAGCGTTTTAAAATGACAGGAACTGCCGTTAACAGTTCCTGTCCTAAGTGCCTTGTTATCGCTTGCCTAAGTGAATAGTTATTCACTTGTTGAGCCGTAAGTTATTCATTTCCCAAGCCGTAAGTTATTCACTTGGGGTAACCGTAAGTTATTCACTTGGGTAAACCGATAACAAGGCACTTAGGTAGGTGAAAAATGTATGGTTTCAGTCTGTTTTGGCTTATCGGGCAAAACCACCGAAGTACTTGGTGCATACCTGCTGCCATTCGCGGGCATCGATGAGTTGGGTGGTGAGGCGGTCGTTCACCTCCTGCCAACGTTGGGCATCGATGTAGGGTTTGGCCTGTTTCCAGGTGGCGATGAAGTCTATCACTTCGTTTACACCACGCTGGTATCGGAAGTCCATCTCGTCGATGAGGGTGCGTCCGCTCTTCATCTTGTGGGTCCAAGGAACGTGGTGGAACCAAAGGATGAACTCTTCGGGACAGGTAGCCAAATCATTGTATAGCGTGCGGTACGGTTCGGGATACTGCAGAGTGGCACCGCTGCCACGAGAGGTACGGTCGAAACCTACGCCTTGCTTGTCTGCCTGATGGTAATAGACGGGACACCATTCGAGCGGATAGTTGGCTTTGAAGCCGTCGGGTTCGGGACCGTAGTGGTGGTCGAACTTGAAGATGTGGTGAAGTCCGAGGGGCATCATGTAATCTACACAGGCTTCGCGGCTACGGAGCATCATGTCGAGCAGTGACGCATAGACATCCTTGAAGGGGGTGCGTCTGACACGTCTTTGCTGGCTGCCGTTCTCTTTGCGGAACCGTCTTTCGTTTCCTTTCACCTCTTCACTCTTCATGCTTGATTTCTCGTTTACAAAACTCTGTTTCAGCCATTCGTCGGCAATCTCCTTGGAGGTCATTTTGGGATTCCATGCCAAGCGGCCGAAGGCGTACCAGTTGGCCTGTGCAAAATGGTGTCCGCACCAGTTGGTATCGAGTCCGATGTTGGCCACTCCGGCAATACCCTTCAACTTGGCTGGAGCGACGTAGGTGAAGAACTCTTCCCACATGGGAGCGAGGAAGACGAGTTGCTGGCTGTGTCCCAAATACTCTTGGGTAATCTGCAGTTCGGCCATCTGGGTTGTCTGGGTCATTTGGTCGAAGATGGGAGCGTAGGGCTCGCGCGGCTGGAAGTCGAGCGGACCATTCTTGGATTGCAGGATGACATTGTCGCGGAACTCACCATCGTGGGGCTTGAACTCCGACACGGCTTGCATCACTCGGTCCTCACCCTTGTGTTTGGCTCCATAGACAAAGCTACGCCACATGACGATACCTCCATGAGGTTTCAGTGCATCGGCCAGCATGTTGGCTCCGTCGGCATGGGTGCGGTCATAGTCGAACGGACCGGGTTGTCCTTCGGAATTGGCTTTCACGAGGAAACCGCCGAAGTCGGGGATGAGCTTGTAAATCTCATCTGCTTTCTTTTTCCACCAGCGGCGAACCTTCTTGTTTAGCGGGTCGGCTGTCTCCACTTCGCCCAAAGCCTTGGGAGAACCGAAGTTGACAGAGATGAATACCTGTATGCCCCAAGGACGGAGAATGTCGGCAATCTCGCGTACCTTATTTATATATACAGGAGTGAGCATCTTGGGTGAGGCATTCACGTTGTTGAGCACTGTTCCGTTGATACCGATGGAGGCATTGGCCATGGCGTAGGCTTCAATCTTTGCCGGGTCAATCTCTAACTGTTCATTCCAGAAAATGCTTTCGCCGGCATAACCGCGTTCGATAGAACCATCGAGGTTATCCCAATGGTTGAGCAGGCGGAGCGTGAAGAAGGGAGATGAACTTCCCGTCTCGCCACGCAACAGGGCAAAGGTTCCGTAGAGCAATCCTTTTTCAGTGCGGGCACTGATACGGGCATCGTCGTGCGAACCTTCGATACGGTAGCCGTCGTTGGCAGGCATGGTAGCGTCGATGTTCAGCGTCACTTGCTTGCCGTCGTAGTATAGTTTCAGCACTTCCGAGGTTTTTCCCTCGAAACCTGTCACTTGGGCGGTGCGTAGTGTGTCGTAACGCAACCAAAGTCTGCTGCCGTCCTCAGCTTTGGCTATGACGACAGCCAGCAGACCTATCATTATGAAGAAAAGTTTTTTCATTGTTTTATTAGTTTTTGTAGCTCGTAGCTCATCACTCATTGCTACTGAATAAATTGAGGTCAACGATGTTGCCCATGGCCTCGTAACCCTTGGCATTGGGGTGGAGGTAGTCGTTCTCGAAGAGGAACTCAGGATTCATGCTGAGGGTATCCTGTGGGTCGCGTACAGCATGTTCCATCTCAATGACACCATCCAGCAGGGGAGTGGTACGCATCCAGTTGTTCAGGTGCTGGCGTCCCTTCTCGTGGTCTTCGGTATAGTAGCTGTTGTTCTTGAACGTAGTAATGGTGCCGCCGAACACACGGATTCCCTTGGCATGGGCTTCGTTGATGATCTTTGTGTAGAGGTCGATGATGGCATTGGCTGACCACATACCGTCGCGTGCCCAACCCAAATCGTTGATGGCTTCGAAGAGGATGATCCATTTCACGCCGGGTTGCTCCAACAGGTCGTGTGTGTAGCGGTCCTTACCGGCAGGGCCGAGGCCGCTTCCCAACATGCAGTTACCACCGATACCCATGTTGAGCACGCCTACGTTCTTTGTCGCCTCGTTGGCCAGTAATCGGCGTGAGAGGACGTCGGGCCAGCGGTTTTGCTGGTTAGTGGTAGAACCACGTCCGTCGGTGATGGAGTTGCCCAAGATGGCTACAGCACCCGTTTCGAGGCCTGCCTGCACATCCAATCCCAGAATCGTGTACCAATGGTCGGTGCGTACAGCTTGTGAGAAGTCGCAAGTGTTTCCTTCGGCCAGGTAAGAGGTGGTACGTGAACCGGGATGTCCCGTTACGCTGGTGGATGATGCTTTGCCGTAGTGGATGGTGATGGCTACGTTCTGACGGGGATTCATGGGGAACTTTACGGGGTCAGAAGTAGCAGTGGCACCAGCAGCCATGGTGACACCGGGTTTACCGTCGAAGGTAAGGCTGACGGTACTGTTTTCGTCGATTTCATAGCTGCTTCCTGCTGTGTTGGCATGTGCCATTTCGATTGCCAGAATCTCGGTGGAGTCGGTGCTGAACTCATTGGTCAAGCGCAGGCGTACCGTTTCGCCACCAATGGATACTTGCACAATCTGTCTCAGAGAATTGTTGCCCAATCCGGGTGCCGGTGGATTGTTATGAGGTTCGACTAACTGACGGGCTGTGCCCCAAGTACCCACCCAATGGGTTGGTTCAGCCTGGGTACAAGATGTAAATGACAAGAGTGTACTGATGAATCCTGTTGCCAAAATGTTTTTAAAGAGACTTTTCATAAATGTTATTCCTAAATATATGTTTAAAAAAATAGAGGGTGTGTCTGAATGTTGAATGATTGCATCCTGACACACCCTCTTCTACTGTTTTAATCGTTTTTTACCTTTTGGATGGTTCCATCTTCATTGTAATACAACTTCTGAACTTTCAGTGAACGCAACCAAGTGGTGTCGTTAGAGGGTACACAGTCGTGATAGAACAGGTACCATTCTCCCTTGTATTGCACAATGCTGTGGTGAGTGGTCCATCCTACGACGGGGTCGAGGATGACACCTTGGAACTTGAACGGACCATAAGGTGTGTCACCGATAGCGTAGCAAAGGTAATGGCTGTCGCCGGTAGAGTATGAGAAGTAGTACTTTCCGTTATGCTTGTGCATCCAGGATGCCTCGAAGAAACGGTGTGGGTCACCGGCTTTCATCGGTTCACCGTTTTCATCCAATATCACTACTGCATGGGGTGCCTCGGCAAACTGAAGTACATCATCGCTCATGCGTACGACCATAGAAGGAACGGCCGGGGCATCAGCAGGCAAGAACAGCGGAGTCTTCTTGTCGGCAGCAGGACCCATTACCACGCAACCTTCTTCGTTATCTGTTGCTTGAGGAGTCAATGAATACCATTGCAATTGTCCGCCCCAAAGACCGCCGAAGTAGCAATAGATTTGTCCGTCGTCGTCCTTGAATACGCAGGGGTCGATACTGAATGAACCACGGATGGGGTGGGGCTCAGGAATGAACGGACCTTCGGGTTTATCGGCTACAGCTACACCGAGATGGAACACACCGTTCGGGTCTTTGGCTGAGAATATAAGGTAGTATTTGCCGTCCTTTTCCACTACGTCGTTGTCCCACATCTGGCGGTCGGCCCAAGGCACCTGTTCAACGTCGAGAATCACACCGTGGTCTGTCACTTCGCCATTCTCCACATCAGTCAGAGAGAGGACGTGGTAGTCCTTCATCTGGAAATGTCCGCCATCGTCATCGAAAGCCTCACCGCTGTCACGGTCGTGGCTGGGGAAAATGTAGAGGCGATCGTTAAACACATTGGCCGAAGGGTCAGCCATATAATCTTTCGGGAAAAGATATCTGGGAGTTTTCATAATGAATGTATGTTTTATAGGGTTAATAATTTTTTTTTGATGATTCTTGGATTTACTCAGAACGTGCTTCGATAGCCTTGTTGATTTCGTCAAGTTTCTCATCTGTAAGAGGATACTTGTGGATAAGGAATCCTACAACAATGAGGAGAATGGCTGGTATGATGCAAGTAAACCACAGGATGGCATTCTGTGCAATTTCAGAGTAGTTGGCTAATTTGGTATAATAGGCATTTACAGGTGCACTGATGAAGGATGCCAAAAATACCACAATAAAAATGCTAAGAACCAATTGCAGACATTTGTTGGCCTTGAACTCAGCAAACATTTCACTATACGTAACAGGCTTTTCCGGAGTGGTTGCAATTCTTTCCTTACAGCCCATGAAACAGTAAAGTAAAAGAGCAAAACCGGCAAGGGCAAACACACATGTGACAGTAAACCAGGCTGTAGGATTGGTGGGTAAAGCTGACTCTTCAGTAGCCAAGTCAAAACCAATCATTCCCATTACCAACGGAGTGATCCAACCAGCAATAGAAAAACCGGCCTTGAATGCTACACCTGCAAGGGCATTTACTGTAGCAGCAGGTCTGTTGCCTGTACGATATTCTGCCTCGGTGATGACTTCAGGTACTAATGCCCACATCAGTGAACCCACAAGAAGACCAACTCCAGTCATTACTTTGGCTGCTTGAATGATTGTATTACAACTTTCGACATCAAAGAACTTACCAATGATGAACAAAATGACAAATCCTACAAAACCGATTGAAAGAAGCAAATAATAAAGTCCTTTCTTACCCAACCAACCCTTCAATATCGGCAAAGATGGCAAGATGATGAACGCTGGAATCGTACCAATGGCCATGAATATTGCCTGATTCCAATCAATCACCGTGTGAGCTACCATAGCAAGACCGATAGGGAAACCTGCCTGAACAACAATTTGTCCAATATTGGCGCATACCATTCGTGTAGATGTAAGTTTGAGTACTTCATCGTTGTCACGGGTCATACTTGCCATGATGGAGCCGTAGGGAATATTCACTACAGAGTAAATCATGCTCAGCAATGTATAGCTGACTGTAGCATAAATGATTTTCATGGTCATGGGCCAAGCTGCTGCTTGGGGAAGCATCAATAAGCATGCAGCAACGGTAAGAGGAATACCACCATAAAGCAGATAAGAACGGTACTTACCCAATTTGGGATTGTGGTTGTCGATGTAGCGTCCTACTACAGGACTCCAAAAACAGTCAATGAATCGGACTGCGAGAATCAATCCGCTGACAAAAGCTGCATTAATTTTTAATACTGTTACGAGGTAAAGCATCAAATAGCATGCTACTGTTTGGAAAATGAGGTTTTGGGCGAGGTCGCCAGAACCAAAACCGATGCGCTGTAACCATGACAGCTTGTAGAAACCTTTTTGTTCTTGTACTGAATTACTCATGATATTTTTTTGTTAAAATTAAATTTGTCGGTCTGAGAATTTTAATGTTTGCAAAATTACGGTTTTTGTCTCATATATGATAGGAAGTGATGTTGCATTTATTTTCAAATATGTTTCATAGACCTGTGTTTGCAGGTTTTTTCGATTGTTTCTTCCTTGTTCTGTTGTGGAAATCATTCGTTCCAAATGAAGCCCAAAAGTGTAGAAAAAAATCTTTTTTTTGCTCTCTTCTCTTGTCCGTTCGTGGGATAATCATTATTTTTGCACCACTTAAAATGGCTCTTCTGCAATTTGGTCGCAATCAGAGAAAAATTAAGAACATAAGTTCAAATGACCACGAACCTATGTTCGTTGGCACTTGAACATAAGTTCAGTGGCACTTGAACATATGTTCTTTTTTCAAGTCTGTTTTATACCTTCAACTAAATAGCAGGAGATTCCTTAAAATGAATAAAGAATGGGACAACCGTTAGCCGAGCGTCTGAGGCCAAGGACGCTGGATGAGTACATAGGCCAAAAGCACCTGGTAGGACAGGGAGCTGTGCTCCGCAAGATGATTGATGCGGGACACGTTTCTTCGTTTATTCTGTGGGGACCTCCAGGAGTAGGTAAGACGACGTTGGCACAAATTATTGCCCACAAACTGGAGACTCCGTTCTATACATTGAGTGCCGTCACTTCGGGAGTGAAGGATGTTCGTGAGGTGATAGAGAAGGCACAAAGCAACCGTTTCTTCTCGCAAGGAAGTCCGATTCTGTTCATCGATGAAATACATCGTTTCAGTAAGTCTCAGCAAGACTCTCTGTTGGGAGCAGTGGAGAAGGGAGTAGTAACGTTGATAGGTGCCACTACGGAAAATCCTTCGTTCGAAGTTATCCGTCCGTTGCTTTCGCGGTGCCAATTGTATGTGCTGAAATCATTGGAAAAGGATGATTTGCTGGAACTCCTTCATCGTGCCATTACGATGGATGAACAGATGAAAGTCCGGAATGTACAGTTGCAGGAGACAGATGCACTGCTCAGATACTCGGGGGGAGATGCCCGCAAATTGTTGAACATCTTGGAATTGGTGGTGGAAGCCGATGCGGACAAAGAAGTGGTAATCACAGACGAAAAAGTGGTAGAGCGCCTACAACAGAACCCTTTGGCTTATGATAAGGATGGAGAGATGCACTACGATATCATCTCTGCGTTCATTAAGAGTATCCGGGGTAGTGATCCTGATGGAGCGCTCTATTGGTTGGCCCGCATGATAGAGGGTGGCGAAGATCCTGCTTTCATAGCCCGCCGTCTGCTCATCTCTGCAGCCGAGGATATAGGGTTGGCCAACCCCAATGCTTTGTTGTTGGCCAATGCCGCCTTTGATTCGGTGATGAAAATCGGATGGCCCGAAGGACGTATTCCTTTAGCGGAAGTTACGGTCTATTTGGCTACGAGTCCCAAGAGCAATTCGGCTTACAAGGGTATTGGTGCAGCTTTGGATACGGTACATACAACGGGGAACTGTCCTGTACCTTTGCACTTACGTAATGCTCCTACCAAACTGATGAAACAGTTGGGATATGGGAAGAATTACAAGTATGCCCACGATTACGAGAACCATTTTGTAAAACAGCAGTTCCTGCCCGATGAGGTGGAGGGAGCCCGTTTCTGGCAGCCACAAGAAAATGCTGCCGAAATCAAACTGAAAGAACGGATGCAGATGTTGTGGGGTGAACGGTTCAATAAATAGTGTAAAAAAGTATCTTAAGATAAAATGTCAAGTATTATAAGATAATTCTGTATTTTTCTTAAGATATTTGCTCGATGGTCTTCATTATATCAAAAGATAGAATATAGGTAAAAAATATGAAAATAGTTGTTCTTGATGGCTTTGCCGCCAATCCCGGTGACCTTTCGTGGAAGAATTTGGTAGAGTTGGGTGAATGTACTGTGTATGAGCGTACAGCGCCCGAAGATTTGTTGGCACGAGCGGAGGAAGCAGAAATACTCCTGACAAACAAAACGGTCATAGATGCGGAAGCAATGAAGAAAATGCCCCAATTAAGATATATTGGTGTATTGGCTACGGGGTATAATGTGGTGGATGTGGATGCAGCCCGTGAGCGGGGTATTGTTGTGACCAACATTCCGGCATACAGTACTGCTTCGGTGGCACAGATGGTATTTGCCCATCTGCTGAATATTACCCAACGGGTGGGACATTATGCTGATGAGAACCGTTGTGGGCGTTGGGCATCAAACAAGGATTTCTGCTATTGGGACACCCCTCTGATGGAATTGGCAGGTAAGCGCATGGGTATTGTCGGCTTGGGAAATACGGGAATGGCTACGGCTCGTATCGCGTTGGCATTTGGTATGGAGGTGGTGGCTTTCACATCCAAATCTGCAGAGTCATTGCCGAGAGGGATAGTACCGTGTACGATGGATGAACTTTTTGATACGGCGGATGTCATCAGTCTGCATTGTCCCTTGAATGCACAGACATATCATCTGGTAAATGCTGCCCGTTTGCAACGCATGAAACCTACGGCTATTCTGATCAATACAGGACGTGGCCCTTTGGTGAATGAAGAGGATTTGGCTGAAGCTCTCCGACAGGGAAGAATCTTGGCTGCCGGATTGGATGTGCTTTCACAGGAACCTCCTATGGCAAGCAATCCATTATTGGCATTGGACAATTGCTTTGTAACACCTCATATTGCATGGGCTACGTCTGAAGCACGGGAACGGTTGTTGGATGTAGCAGTTGAGAACCTCCGGCAATATTTGAATGCTACACCTGTCAATAATGTGGCAGAATAGGCACAGGGATAAATGTTATATATATTCAAGTTATAGGGAAAAAGAAATTAAATCAATTATGGCTGTGGATTTTCCTTCTTTTATGGAGATTCTCGATTTTATCGGGACTTTTGCTTTTGCCATCAGTGGTATCCGTTTGGCTTCGGCCAAGCAATTTGATTTGTTCGGTGCTTATGTAGTAGGTGTTGTAACAGCCATAGGAGGTGGTACATTGCGTGATTTGATGTTGGGCGTTACTCCTATTTGGATGACCAATCCGATGTATCTGATCTGTTCGGGTGTTGCTTTGGTATGGGTAATCATTTTTGGCAAACGCATCATCAACCAACAAGTGACTTTCTTTATCTTTGATACAATTGGACTTGCTCTATTTACAGTGGTAGGTGTGGAGAAAACTTTGGGATTGGGATTTCCCTTATGGGTTGCAGTCATTATGGGTACCATTACGGGAGCAGCTGGTGGAGTTTTCCGTGATGTGTTCATTAATGAAATCCCGTTGATTTTCCGTAAGGAAATTTATGCTCTTGCTTGTATTATTGGTGGCTTGTGCTACGGCTTTTGTGGTTGGCTAGGAGTGGATAGCATTGTTAACCAATGTATCAGTGGTGCCAGTGTTTTCTTGGTACGTATCCTCGCTGTCAAATATCACCTTTGTCTGCCTATCTTGAAAGGTGAGGAAGAGTGAAAAGTCAAATCCCTGTTAGCTGTTAGGGGAATGGTATTCATATAACTTAAGCACGGATTATACGGAGGATTATTATTATTGTAATCCGTATAATCCGTGCCTAAATACACTTTTTGTAAAATAAACTACTTATTCCTCAAAACTTCCCATGACACCTCCGAAGGTAATGGTTTCTGCACTGACACGCATGTGTTGGCAATTCTTGCTGTTGTAGAAGTTGACAGTCGCTTCTCCCTGTTTGTTGGTGACAACATAAGGAGCCCAGAATAGGGTACGTCGGAAATCTTCTTCTTGAGGCAGATCTGCATAACTGTAATCTGGCATATAGAATTCCAAGGCAGGACTGAAACCCTGTACTTTTGTGATACGGGTTCCTTTGTATTCTTTATGACGGAAATAATCGTTTCGGACGAATACCATGATGATGACAGAATTGTCATTTGTAGAGCTATCTTCAATCATTGAATCATACCCAAAATGTAACATGGCTTGTTTGGCATTGGGCTTGTCGCCGATGGCAATCGCTTCAATATCGTTGATGGTCAGTGAATTGACATTAATAGCGATACTTTGGTCAGATATTTTATTTGAAGAATTGGTTCCGACACGTGTCACAAAGAAGCTGACGGGACGTCCTTTATATTTGGCATCGATGCTTGAGGTATCATTCGAATAAGTGAAATAGGGGTTGGTCTTTTCCAACCATTCATAGAAGTACATCAAGTAGTTTTCTCCTGTATCATCCATATTTATCCGCTCGTATTCCATGTCATAGATGAGGTTGTTCCATTTGCGAACAATACCGGATTGCCATTCTTTTTCTCCTTCAACCTCTACAGTAGGCAGTAGATTTTCCCAACGTTGCTTGCCTTTTTCATCGTATCGGGCAATACTGTCTTTCACAGCTACCTGTGTGAGAGTTGCGTCTTTTTGAACAAATAGGTCTCTTTCAATTTCTTCGATATGTCGCCCTTGGGGTGAGGGAGTCTTTTTTATGTTCACATTCATTTCCTTGAGTTTGTCGTTCTCTTTGGTATGAATGTTCATAATCCATCGACCGTTGAAATCTTCGGCCAAGAATGCAAACTTGCCTTCGGCATCGGTGATGCATGATCCGGTACGTGTGTGTCCAGCTCCGTTGTACAGATAAACTTTCATTTCTACATCGTCTTTCTTACGGTTACGGAAAGTAGAAGTCAAGTCTCCCCTGATAACGATACCCTCTTCGGCAGGATATTCCACTTTGAATTCTTGTGGTTTTGTCATCTGCTCCCAATTATAACGTCTCCATCCTTGAGTGGCCAATAACAAATCCAAAGCTTGACGATGAGGAAGGTCATCGGCTTGGAAATAATAGTCTATGTCGTGAATATATCCTTTCAAATCAGAACTTAGTAACATATTGGCAGCCAAATTACCTCCATATGAATGGTTGGTAGGAGTATCGGTATCGGCATCACGTACAGATAGGGAAAAAATGGTGTGTACAGGATCGCCTTGGGTATTGGTCAATTTGAAAGACATTTCTACCAGTTCCTTAGGACGATATTTCTGTTTTTTATTGGTCAGGGCAAAATTCACTTGTTGACGGATTGGAATAAAAGCTAACCGGTCGGCATAAATACGTCCTTCGGTATCGAAAAGAGTGAATTGGTTGATACCTTCTGGCAAATCAGCTTTTTTTATTGTCACAGTTGCTGTATTGTCTTCATCCCAATGAATCTGATCGAATCGTAACACTCTACCTCTACACATGGTGGTCAATCCCAATGCTCGTGTGGGTCCGTTTTGCGGATGGCGCATCAGGCAGATATTCAATTCTTCGTCTTCCAAATTGTTTACGGACATACTGACTCCCATGGGGACAGCTGTTGGCAATGGATATGTTTTCTTCCCATCTTTATCTGTTGTTAGGTAATAGCTTTCTCCTGTTTCCGGTGTCAGTGTAAAAACTCCCATACCTTGGTGTTGGGATTCTGCTATGGCCACTTGTTCGTTTCGGCTGTTCATAATCCGACCTTTGAAGTCCAATGGATTGTTATGCTTGTCGGTAATTTTGAAATAGACTCTGTTTTCCAATCCTAAAACCAAATTACCTCCTTCGGGGAAAAAGTGTATATTGAGTTTTTCTGATTTGGGTTGTTTGGCTCGCATCTCAGGTAAACGTTCAGTATTTGTAACCCGATTCATTATAGGATTATTGTACATGTCCTTACCTTTATTCTCCGGGGCATTGAAAATAGGGAATACGCGTGAGAATATGGGGGCATCGGGCCAATTCAACATCAAAGCTGTATAAGCGCGTACCTCATAGAATCCCGGATGCAATAATTCCTTCAAAGAGAATTGTCCGTTGCATTGTCCGTTTTCAATTTTTAATTTTAATTTTTGCAGTACACGTCCTTCTGGAGTCAGTAATTCAGCGTAAAGTACGCGACTAAGAATATTGGGACGGTTGCTCATGGGGTTGACAACGTAAGCTTTGAACCAAATGGTCTCTCCCATGAAATACCCTGTATTGTCGAAATGGAGATAGACTTTTTCTTGAATGAACATGTTGTTGTATGTCACAATGTTTTGAACGAAATGAGCAAGGCTGTCCACTTCGGGTGACATGTTGGTATTTGTTGATTGACCGTATGAGATTCTTGTCGTGCAGCACATCATCATGAGTGCCATGATGATGTATCTCGTTTTTTTGTATAAAAGATAATCTTTCATGATTTGTATTTTATTCAAGTCCTTCATTTTTTGCATTCTCAATTAGCTTGTTACCTTTTTCTTCAGCCTCTTTTATCAACCGTTCGCCTTGTTCTTTGGCTTTGTTGACAATCGCATCTCCCGCCTTTTCGGCAGCAAGTTTTTTCAATACATTGTTTCCTGCTTTTGATACAAGGTTGTCTTTTTGCTTCTCGGCTTCTTTTATTAACCGTTCTGCCGCTTCTTTGGCAGCATTTACCAATGTCTCTTTTTGTTTTTCTGCATTGCTCAAGTCTATTCCTAATTTTTCGCCAACGACGTTCAATGCTTTGTTCGTTGCTGCAGTTGCAGCTTGCTTGGCCATGCTTTTGGTGTCAACTGAAATCTTGGGAGATGTGAATGTGCCTCCAATTTTCAAGTCTATGGTAGAGAGTGTTGCAAGAGTACCTGCTGATTCTGGTAATTTCAGTTTTCCAATATAGTCGATAGATTGATCCAATCCTGTTGTTCCGCTGAGATTCAGATTCATATTACCCATCTTGATGTCGAATGGTTGGGTCTTCAGACGACCGTCATTAATGGTGAAATCAATATTCATATCCTTTACGCTGATGTTCTTTAACCCCGTGTATTTGGTTGCGTCTGCAATTTGATCAAGGATGGTGACACCTGAGAGATTAAGATTTTTGGTATTAAGACTACCGTTACCATCCATTGTTTGCAAAATAGGAGACATGACACTGTCCAACTGGGTTGCTATTGCAATTTTACCAGAGAAGTTTCCTTTCAGATTTTCAAAAATAGGAGCCATTTGTTGTATCATGTCTAATTCCTTGAAAGTCTGTGCAAAAGAAAGATTGTTCATGTTAAATGAAGCGTTCAAGTCTGGGCGCATATGATTTTGGGCGGTAGAGTAGGCACCATTCATCACCACACTTCCACCCATAGTGTTCATGGACAGGTTCTTCATATCTATGGTTCCATCCTTTACAATCAGCTTTCCATCAAGGTCTTTGATGACTATTTTATCAAAAAGGATTTCTTCCATATTTACGTTCATGTTGAAGTCTATGTTTTCGGGTACAACGATAACTCCTGTCGCTTCGGTGTTAGTCATTGCTGTGGTGTCAGCTGCTGCGGCGATTACGGTATCACCTTCAGCTGTCATGAAGTCATTCAGATTGAAATGATTGCTGTGTACGTTCAATTGGCCTTTCAGTGTTTTTCCTTTCAAGGCGAAGGCCATGTAGTTTTCAAACCGGCAGTCGGCTGTAATGTCGTTGTTACCGATGTGTACGGTCGTCTCACTCAAGTTGAGGTATTTCGGTGTAAAGGTAAAGGTCGATTTCATAATGGAAATGTCGGGCATATCTTTCATCTTCAGCAACATTTCACGTAAGTTGATACTTCCTGTTGCATTGAATTTGTCGTACATTTCCTTGTCAATATAAGAAAGACGGCCACTGAGCGTTGTATTTGCGGTTAAAACACCGTTGAGTGTCATATCTTCTAATGGATATACATTCTTTATTTGTCCCAAATCCAAGGTTCCGTTTGCTGTCAAGTTAAAGTTTGGATCACTGATTGGGGTTTTTACGTTGGCTGCCACCGTGAAGGTGTTGTCTAATATGCCCAAACTGAATTGGCTGATATCTACAGTCGTTGCATCCAAGATGTTTCCGGGATTCTGCACAGAAGCCTGTATGTTGATGGCATCAACACCAGCTGGCAGAGCAGGATAACGGAAAGAACCGTTCTTTACAATCATGTTAGCTTCAAACTGCGGAAGGATGCTGTCACCTATCATTTCGCCCTTGGCAAAAGCATTGAGGCTGACAGTTCCGTCAGCTTTTAGTGTTTCGAAATCTTTGGCATAGATAGCGGGTATTAAAGACAGAATTTCCTTGAAGTTTATATCCGATGTGTTTAATTTCAAATCCATTGATATAGGAGAGTCTATAGGAGTAGAGACCCAACCATCAATGCTCGTTTTGATAGCATTCAAAGCCAAAGTGTTGTCCTTAAGAGTAAATTTGTAATTCTTCAAGTCGGCATCCATATTCAGATTGGCAGCTATTCGTGCATTATGTAAGAATGGGATGCCATCCATCTTGAAAGTAAGGGATTGGATTATGGCATCTAAATTAATGGATGTATTTTCTGCAGACATGTCTCCTGAACTGGTCGCATTGAAATCTTCCATGGTTACATACATGTTGCTTTGACGGTCGTCATAAATGATGTTCAAGTTCTCGACACTCAATTGCTGCAACTTGATTCTGAATGTTCCGGTTGTGGCTGTAGTGTCCTCTTCTTCAATATCCGTTGAATTGGTCTTCATTACTTCCCAATTGGGGTGACCGTTTTCCAAAATAATAGCTTTCATCTTCGTGTCGGCCAAGAGAACTTTAGAAATGTCAAAGCCCGTATCACTGAAAAGCGACATGACATCTACGGCTACTTGGGCTTCGCCTATGAATGCCAAGGTATCGTTTTCAAATTCGTTGATTCCTTTCAGCCATAAACCTTCGATACCAACGGAGGCTTTGGGGAAATCTCTAAATAAGCTGATGTTAATTCCATCAAACCCGAATTCTGCATTCAGCATTTTATTTCCTTCGGCAATGACCATTTCTTTGATTTTTCCTTGGAAAGCCATAGGAAGGATAAACATAAGAGACAGGATACATGCGAGGATGATTCCTGTGATTTTCGCAATCTTTTTCATGCGTTGTTGTTTTTTTAGTTAGTTTTAATGGTTTTGTTATATACTCTCTTTTTTACACATTATTTTTTTCTTCGCGTAACCGTCGGGCTATTTCCCAATGTATCTCTGCTTCTTCTTCCTTTTTCAGAGCATGTAAGGCTTCGCCAAACAGTTGGTGTGCTTTGGCATGTTTGGGCTTCAGCGAAGTGGCCTTGTCCAAATCGGAAGCGGCTTCGGCCGGATGCTTCATTGCCAAATGGGTCTTACCTCGGTTGTACACAGCCTTGAACAGAATCGGACTAATCCGAATGGCTTCATTGAAACAGTCAATAGCCTGTTCGTATTTGCATTCATTATGCAAAGTAACCCCTTTACGTACTAATACCTCGGTATGGTGGGGGTAGAGTTGTAATGCTTTGTCATAGTTGGCCAATGCAGCACGACTATCATGAGCTTGAACAATGCATTCATTTCCTAACCGTAGGTATTCATCGGCATATTTTTTTTGTGCCTCTTGCATTTGGCGCATCTGCTCTTTCAACTGTTTGTTTTCGGACTTTAGCAAATTTATTATACCCAACTTACGGCGTATCAGTCGGCGTATGTTAGGCTTTTCAATGTCGTATCGTGAATGGATTGCTTTGAAAAACTCATCCAAAAACTCTTCGAACTCACCTTTGTCGAAATAGCTGACGGCATTCGCATATTGGACATCGGCTTGTGCTTGTCTCAGTGCTCGGTCGATAGAGTGGCGGCTATTGAATGTTTCGGCAAACTGAACGATTTCTGGCCGGACAAAAATATCACTCCGTGTGATTTCACGCTTCAGTTGAATACCGTCAAGCGAAGTACACCGGCTCAGGGCTACGTAGGTTTGTCCTCCTGCAAATACTCCTCCAGTAAAGTCAATGATTGCTCGACTGAAAGTCAGTCCTTGGCTTTTGTGTACTGTGATGGCCCAAGCAAGACGGATAGGGAATTGAGTGAAAGTGCCCAAGACTTCTTCTTCAATTTTCTTTTCTTGTTCGTTGTAGTGATAACGAACATTGCTCCATAAGGCTTGTTCTACATCGAATTCGTGTCCGTCTTCAGTGATGATGTGTACTAATTCACCATTCAAATCAATGCCAGATACGGTTCCCAGTGTTCCGTTAACCCACCGTTTTTCCATGTCATTCTTTACAAAGATCACTTGTGCTCCTGGTTTCAATTCCAAATTCATGGAAGTTGGCAGGCTGCTTTCAGGAAACTCACCTTCTATTGCTCCAATGAGGCTGATTGCTTCTCCCGGAAGTTCGTTCAAACGTTGTTCATTGATGAAGTCCACGCTATCCCGTCGGGTTGCTAAGGTGATGTAAAGGTCTCCTTGATGGTCGTATTCCTTTCCAACCCGTGTGTTCAATAGTTGCAAGTCGGCCGCACTGGTGGTGTTTTTGCGTATATGGTCCAATACATTGATGAACACTTTATCGTTTTGGCGATACACTTTTTTCAGTTCTATGGAGACTAATTCCATTTCACGGAATACTCGTGCAGAAAAGAAGAACGGGTTAGGGTAGAAACGGTTCAGAATCTCCCGCTCATTACTTTTAACTACTGGTTCCAATTGGTACACATCGCCTACCAGCAGAATCTGTTTCCCACCGAAGGGCTCACGTATGTTACGTGTGTAAATGCGTAATACTTTGTCTATGAAGTCGATAATATCGGCTCTCACCATGGAAATTTCATCAATGATGATGAGTTCCACTTCCTTCAGCAACTTGACGTGCGACGATGAGTAACGCAATGTGTCCCTGATTCGTTTGGGCGAATACTGCGGATCATCGGGCAGCAACGGATGAAAAGGCAACTTGAAGAAACTATGCATGGTACTTCCTCCAGCATTGATGGCTGCGATACCTGTGGGGGCTAATATTACATGCTTCTTCTTCGTATGTTTGCACACATAACGCAGGAATGTTGACTTTCCGGTACCGGCTTTTCCTGTCAGAAAAACAGAATTACGGGTGTATTGAATCAGACGCAACGCGTCTTGAAATTCGGCATTGTCCGTATCTATCTTCTCTTCCTGTATCATATTTATGCAAATTACTTGCAAATGTAAGAAAGAATTCAAAATGAGAGAAAGAAAACTTTTAAAATTATAAGAATAACCATTAAAAAAATAAATGGAATCTCTCAAGATTAACATTTATTGTCTGATAAAGTTTTTGAAGTGTAATGTGGACTTAGCATTTGCCTGTTTTTATATTCAAGTAATGAGGATACATGTTTCTAAAGTTTTTGTGCAATGAATGGATGTTTTTTCACATTTTGTACCATGATTTTGCACAAATATACGTGCAGATAAGGGGATAATGAGGAAATGAATCATTTTTTTCATGGTTAATTAACGGTTTATTCAAACTTTTATAGAACTTTGCAGGCGAAAAATAAAAAGAGATTCATGATGATGGATAAAATGGCATGTAAAGCAGCTTTGTTTGACTTTGATGGGACATTGGTTGATACCGAACCTCAATATAGTATATTCTGGGGTAGGCAAGGGGAGAAATATCATCCCGAATTGTTGCATTTTGAAAAGATAATCAAAGGGCAGACGTTGGGGCAAATCTTTGCCGGACATTTTGCCGGTATGGAGGAGGTGCAACGTCAAATAACGGATGAATTGAATGAATTTGAGAAGAACATGACATTCGAGTACATTGCCGGTGTCAAGGAGTATATTCTCCGTTTGCGTCAGGAAGGTGTGAAAACAGCTATTGTAACGAGCTCTAATGACATGAAGATGGACATAGTTCGTCACGCACTTCCAGAATTGACGGAAATGTTCGACTTGATATTGACAGCCGACATGTTTACCCACTCAAAACCCAATCCTGATTGTTTCCTGACTGCTGCTGAAAAATTGGGTTGCAAGCCCGAAGATTGTGTCGTGTTTGAGGATTCACTCCATGGTTTGCAAGCTGCCCGTAGTGCCGGCATGAGAGTCATCGCATTGGCTACCACACTTCCTGCTGAACGTATTGCACCGCTTGCTGATGAAGTGTGGAATAATTTTGAAAACAACTGAAGATACTACTATTATTAAATAAATTACGAACTTAACAATTCATAAACTTAAAATAACTATGGCAGGATATATTTCTGATAACAACCGTAAGGTGACTACTCACCGATTGATTGAAATGAAGAAACGTGGTGAAAAAATTTCCATGCTAACCTCGTATGACTACACTACTGCTCAGATTGTGGATGGTGCGGGTATTGATGTGATTCTTGTAGGCGATTCAGCCTCTAATGTAATGGCTGGTAATGTTACGACATTGCCAATAACCCTTGATCAGATGATTTACCATGGCAAGTCCGTTGTTCGTGGTGTGAAGCGTGCTTTGGTGATTGTGGATATGCCCTTCGGTTCATACCAAGGAAACGAATTGGAAGGTCTTTCATCAGCCATCCGCATAATGAAAGAGAGTCATGCCGATGCTCTGAAAATGGAGGGAGGAGAAGAAATTATCCCCACAGTGAAGCGTATTATTTCAGCAGGTATTCCTGTAATGGGACATTTGGGATTGATGCCTCAATCCATTAACAAGTATGGAACTTATGCCGTGCGTGCCAAGGATGATTCTGAAGCGGAAAAACTTATTCGCGATGCTCATTTGTTGGAAGAGGCCGGATGTTTTGGTCTTGTGTTGGAAAAAATCCCTGCAGAGTTAGCCACTCGTGTCGCAAGCGAATTGACAATTCCTGTCATTGGTATCGGTGCGGGTAGTGGAGTTGATGGTCAGGTGTTGGTCGTGACTGATATGTTGGGTATGACCAATGGCTTTCGTCCGCGTTTCCTTCGCCTTTATGCCGATTTGCATGAGGTCATGACCAGTGCTATTGGACGTTATGTAGAAGATGTCAAGAGCGGAGACTTCCCCAATGACAAGGAACAATATTGAAACGTTGAAGATTCACTTTTTTATGAGATTGTGTCAAAAAAAACTCATCTACGTCTAAAAAGTTAATTATGACACACCCTCGATTTGTATTCAAATTAAATGAATTGTTTGCCGAAATCTAATTGATAGGTATTAAAAAAGAGAGCATTAAGGATATGTATGTCCTTATGCTCTCTTTTTTATAAGAAACGTTAACCTCTAATAAATAAGTGGTTAGATTTATTGTTTCTTTGTACTGTCATTCATTTCCTCAATCTCTTTGGCTGCTTTTTCTACAGCTTCTTTCAGGTCGATATCTTTTGGCGTCATTTCTCCTTTGATGTATAGACGCACCAATTCATTTTCAGCATTGCTATGGATGGTGATTGTCTTGCGGAATTTGCCAGGGAAACGTCCTTCACCGTTGTATGTAACTTTGATATTTCCTTCAGAACCGGGTTTTATCGGTTCTTTGGTAAATTCGGGCACGGTGCAACCGCATGAAGCAACCGCTTGATGGATTACGAGAGGGGCATCGCCAGTATTCTTGAATTTAAATGTATAAGTCACTACTGGATCATCTTCAGAAAAAGTCCCGAAATCGTGCGTTGTTTTGGAAAATGTCACTTCAGCCTTGTTTTGTGCCAAGGTTGCAAGGACGCTTGCCATGAGCATCAAAGCAAATAATGTCAATTTTTTCATTGGATTCTTTTATAAAAGATTTGTACTTATTTTAGTTTATAATCATTTCATTTCCATATTTGTGTTGGATGGAATAGAATGTTGGATAAAGTGTTGGAGTGCCGGTTCTGGTCGGTTGCAATTGCTCGTCCTTATTCGTATTCAGAATGAGAGTCAAAGTTGCATTTAAGAGTGTTTCATTGATATCTCCCAAAGGTAATAAGGGCAATGCGTATCCAGCCTTGTCGAATTCAACGGATAGTTCATCTATTTCGTAGTTAGGAGCAAAACCATTGGCATAATTGCTCTCGTTATTGCCATTGTAAACGGTGGCTACAATGGGGTGTAACGTATATCCATAAGTTGAGGATTTAAAGGCCAATGATGCAACATTCTTCCCTTCTGTTTGTGTGCCTATGAGGATGATGTTTTCTTCTCCCATGAGCGGACGCAAACCGTTGATGATACTCTCCGATGCGGATGCCGTGAGGTTGCTAGTGATGATATAAAGACGCTTTAGATTCATATTGGCTCCTCCCGTGAGTGATTTCTCCAATATCATCACTTCGTTGCGTGTGGCATTGTTCTCATTGAATTTCAATGTACAGAATATTTTTCCGAACGCTGATTCAGGAGCCAGAAGGCTGGCTAATACTTGAGCACATGACAGATAACCTCCTGGATTGTATCGGAGGTCAAGAATGACATCCGTCACCTCTTGGCTTTTGAATTTTGCGAAGATTGAACGCATTTGTGCATTGTATTGTGTTTCATTGCCTGTGTCGTTCGGACCAGTGCTGAATCTGTTATACATCAAGTAGGCAATTTTATTTCCTCTTACTTGGTAGATGGTATCTACATAAAAGGGATTATCCTCCATGTGGTGCGAAGCTTCGATCTCTACAGCTTCCGTTTCTTCCCATATCATGGTGTTGTTGGTTGTTTTTCTGAGTCTTGATAGGGTGATGGTCGTTGCCGGACCATTGATGAGTGAGAAGTAGTTTTTGGTCGTCAGTTGTTCTCCCCCAATACCAGAAATCCAATCGCCTCGTTTGATGCCGGCTTTGTCTGCTGGAGATTCGGGTAAGATGTACAAAACACGTGCATATCTTTCTATCGAACTTTTGGAGTTTGTGACAGGGTCAACATAAAGAGCGAAATCAATACCGTATGATGAGGACAAATTGATGCTACGGGTTGTCTCTCCTCCGGTTGTTTCCATGTAACTGTATTTGTCTTTGGGGGATAACAATTTTTTGAAGAAGGATTCTGCATCTCCAAAAAATTGGGTTGTATTCATTTGTGGTATCTCATCATTCCATAGATACCATTGGTTCATAGTGTCGTAGATCCATTGGTTCTTTCCTGTTTTTTCTTCAAATTGGTAAGTCCTGTCTTCACCGCAGGAAAAGAATGTATATGTTGCTCCTATAATTATAAGGAACAGTAGATATTTGGATAAGAATCTGTTTGTCATTACTTGTTTTTGTTCATGTAAAACGAATTTATGGTGCAAAAGTATATATTTTGGAGGGTAAATCCTACGAAAGATTGGTGAAATTTTGTCAATACATCGAAATATCGTATCTTCGCATCAAAGAAAAGTATCTATTATGGCACGAAAGAAACGGAAAAATGGAAAAAAGTCTTTGCTTGGGCGAAGTGTATTTATGTTAGGAGTTGTGGCTTTGGTTATCTTCGGTCGGCAAATAAAGAATAAGGATTCGTTCGACGAGTTGGTTATAGAGGCTTCAAAAGCCATGAATGAGACTACAGAACTTCTTGTCAAGGAAGTGGAGAAAATTGTCGAACAAGATAAAATTGAAGAAAGGATTCCATTAATGGATTCTTCAACATTTTCCGATATGGAAATTCCGCTTGTTCGTGATTCAGACACCCGTATATTGAAACGTACGGGCTATACTTTATCTTATAATGATACATGGCGCATCCCCAATTGGGTCGCTTGGCAATTGACGGGAGAACGAGTGAATGGAAAAGTAAAGCGAAGCGATGAATTTGTGGTTGATCCAGATCTGCCGGATCATGTCCGTAGTGAACATCGCGATTATAGTGGTTCGCGTTATGACCGTGGACACATGGCACCTGCAGGGGATATGAAATGGGATGAACGGGCTATGCAAGAATCTTTCTATATGAGTAATATGTGTCCTCAAGCTTCTAATCTGAATAAGGGTGATTGGCGTGTTTTGGAGGAACGTTGCCGTAAATGGGCAGAACGTTATGGCACTTTGTTTATTGCATGTGGACCTATAGTGAATGAATCAGTCAATCATAAGAAGATAGGTCGTAGTAATAAAGTGCTGGTACCTGATGGTTTTTTCAAAGTGGTATTGAAGTTAGGAGAGCATCCTTCTGCGATAGGATTTATTTTCCCCAATGATGATTGTGATTTGGCATTGGACGATTATGCCGTATCGGTAGATAGTGTGGAAGCGGTAACAGGTATTGATTTTTTCCATCGGTTGACTGATGAACAAGAAAATCTGTTGGAATCGCAGAAAAATATAAAATGGTGAACGCACACGGTGTGAATATATGTTTTAGAACATACAATAAGAGTTGGCTAATCTATCTGAAAACCTTACCTTTGCAGCAGTTAAGAAATAAGAAAAGGAAATGACAACAATCTTTTTATACCTTAAAATTAAAACTATCGTAAAGGCATAAGAAAAAGGAAAGAGGGAATCCGGATGGTAGGGTTCCCTCTTGTTGTTTTTTTGTTGGGTTAGAAAAATATTTTTCTCAGGTAGGGTAGAAAAAAAGGAGATTCAATTCGCTTTTAGAAGTTGGTTGAATCTCCTTTTTTTTAGAATTTTAGTCTCTGATGCCTTCTGCAAACTTGCGTGTGTGTTCGGCTATGAGTTCGGCATCGTCGAAATAGTCGATTCGCATGGCGTGGCGTACATCATTCAGAGTCGAAGCAGCTACTTCGCGTGAGCGGAGACTTCCTTGACGCAGGATTTCATAGACACTGGGGATGTTTTTCTCAAACTCCTTGCGGCGTTGGCGGATGGGCTCCAACTCCTCTTGCAGGATGGCGTTGAGGAACTTCTTCACCTTCACATCGCCCAATCCTCCTCGCTGGTAGTGTTCCTTCAATGCATCGAGATTGGGATATTCAGGCCAGTGCTTCTCGAAAGAGTCTGGTTTGCAGAATGCATCCAGATAGGTGAACACTGTATTTCCTTCAATTTGTCCAGGGTCTTCTACACGGATATGGTTGGGGTCAGTGTACATGCTCATGATTTTCTTGCGTACATCTTCTGCAGAATCAGACAGATAGATGCAGTTACCGAGAGATTTTGACATCTTGGCCTTTCCGTCAGTACCGGGTAGACGGAGACAAGCGGCATTCTCGGGTAGTTTCATCTCCGGAGTCACTAGCGTTTCGCCATATACCGTATTGAACTTATGCACAATCTCGCGGGTTTGTTCAATCATGGGGGCTTGGTCTGCACCTACAGGCACGGTTGTTGCCCGGAAGGCTGTAATGTCCGATGCTTGACTAATGGGGTAAGTGAAAAATCCTACGGGTGTACCTTTCTTGTTTTGGCTTTCGTCCTCTTCGCTATCCGAGAAACCTCTGAGTTGGATTTCCTGTTTCACGGTCGGGTTGCGTTGCAAGCGTTGTACGGTCACCAGATTCATGTAGTAAAAGGCCAATTCGCAAAGTTCTGGCACTTGGCTTTGGATGAAGAGTGTCACCTTCTCGGGATCGAGTCCTACAGAGAGGTAGTCAAGTGCTACTTCAATGATGTTTTGGCGTATCTTTTCAGGATTGTCGGCATTGTCGGTCAAGGCCTGTGCATCGGCAATCATGATAAAAATCTTTTCATATTCTCCCGAATTCTGCAACTCCACGCGGCGTTTCAGTGAACCTACGTAATGTCCGAGGTGTAGGCGTCCAGTAGGACGGTCTCCAGTCAATATAACTTTTCCCATTTTTTTCTGTTTTCTTTATTTTATTTAGATGTATTACTATTCAATTTTCTTAGTTTCAGCTGATATCAAATCTGCCTGTTGATAAAATTGTCGCCAAAGTTACAACAAATCTTTGAAATTCTTGGTACTCTATATATTTATATGCATCAATTTACCACCTTGAACCGTGCAAAGCGCAGGAGCAATTGCTTTTCTCCTACGTTGCGGAAGCGGATGGTGGCCTTCATATTATCACCAGTGCCCTCTACGCGGAGTACATCGCCGATGCCGAAACGCTCGTGTTCGATGACTTGTCCCGCGCGTAAAGTACTGTTGGCTGATGTTGTATGGGTCGAAGATACGGAGGATACTCGTCTCATTCCTTGCGGTATGGTGGGGCGCACGGGTGGGGGAGTTGCCTGTTGGCGGAAGGGTGTACGTTCCTCATAGTGGCGGTATCCTGATGATGACGAGTATCCACGGTCGGCCAGTTCATCATCACGGAAAGAACTTTGCCGACTGGTGGCCATGCGTTGTTCGTAGGGCGAGCTGGATTGGTAGTTGTCGCAATCGGGGTTTCTCCATGAACTGAAGGGTAGGCGTTCGCTTCGGGTTGTCTCTGCGGATTCTCTTCGTGTAGGTACTCCTGCATCAGGCATGTTCAGGTAATGTGGGTCAATGTCTTTCAAGAATCGGCTGGGGTTACTGAACTCCGTCTTTCCATAGCGGAAACGGCTACGGGCAAAGGAGAGGAAGCAGTGCTCTTCGGCACGCGTCAGTGCTACGTAAAACAGGCGCCGTTCTTCCTCCATCTGTCGGTACGATTCCTGTGCCATGGGGCTTGGGAAAAGATTTTCCTCCATACCCACGATATATACCACGCGAAATTCCAGCCCCTTGGCCGAGTGGATGGTCATCAGTGTCAGTTTGTCGTCATTTTCTGTATCGCCTTTGTCCATGTCCATTTCAGAGAGCAGGGAGACTTCACTCAGGAAGTCGCTCAGCAGGATACGTTCGTTTCCTTCCTCTTCGCGTGTGGCGCAAAAGTCGTGGATACTGCTGGCAAATTCTTCCAAGTTCTCTTGTCGGCTCAATCCTTCGGGTGTACGGTCCTGTATGATGTCGTTCATGATGCCGCTCCGTCGGATGATGTCCTGTCCCAGATCGTAGGCATTGCGCGTGTTCACTTCTGTGAGAAATTCCTCTATCAATTCGCGGAAACCCTGTAACTTCGCGTGCGTACCTTTATTTATAGTGAGACCGTAGTCAAGTGGAGCACATATTACCTGCCACAGACTTACACCAGCTTGTGTGGCTGTGTCGGTTATTTTGGCCACTGTGGTGTTTCCTATTCCTCGGGCAGGGTAATTGATGACGCGTTTCAGTGCCTCCTCGTCGTGAGGGTTTACAGCCAGGCGGAAATAGGCGATGATGTCTTTGATTTCCTTTCGTTGGTAGAAGGAGATTCCTCCGTAGATACGGCAGGGGATTGAGCGCTTGCGCAAAGCCTCCTCAAAGATTCGGCTCTGTGCATTGGTGCGGTAGAGGATGGCCTGTTGGCTATAGGGGATATCCTTCCTGCGGTGTAGCTCGGTGATCTTGTTGGCGACGATTTCTCCCTCTTCGATGTCGCTATAGGCACAATAGACCCGTATGGCCTCGCCCTCGTCCTTTTCTGAAAACACCTCCTTGCGTATCTGTTCACTGTTCTTGGCTATCAGGCTGTTGGCCGCTTTCACGATAGTTTGTGTCGAGCGGTAGTTCTGTTGTAGCTTGAAGAGGCGTGCCCCAGTGTATTGTTGGGTGAATTTCAGAATGTTGTCGATGTTTGCTCCTCGGAAGGAGTAGATGCTTTGTGCGTCATCGCCCACCACACAGACGTGTTGGTGCTCGGCAGTGAGTTGCCACACGATGGCATGTTGCGCATAGTTCGTGTCCTGATACTCGTCCACCAGCACGTAGCGGAATTGGCCAGCATACTTGGTCCTTACCTCGGGGTGTTGGTCAAAGAGTAGCCAGGTATATACCAGCAGGTCATCAAAGTCCATGGCATCAGCCTGCCGGCAACGCTCCCAATAGCGGCGGTATATGTCGCTGATGGCGGGCATACGTGCGGCATCGTCGGCTTTGCGCACTTGTGGGTCGGATGCGTAGGCCGAGGGTAACATCAGACGGTTCTTGGCATTCGAGATGTGGCTCTGCACTGTGCCCGGTTTGTAGGTCTTGTCATCCAATCCCATCTCCTTGATGATGCTCTTCAACAGGCTTTTCGAGTCAGATGCGTCGTAGATGGTGAAATTGTGCGTAAAGCCGATGCTTTCGGCCTCCATGCGTAGGATGCGCGAGAAGATAGAGTGAAATGTTCCCATCCACAGGCCTCGTGCCCCATCGCCCACAAATCGGCTGATGCGGTTCTTCATCTCTGCTGCCGCTTTGTTGGTAAAGGTCAGTGCCAGGATGCTCCATGGCGCATACCCTTCGTTCAGCAGGTGGGCTATCTTGTAGGTCAGCACACGCGTCTTCCCCGAACCGGCTCCTGCAATCACTAGTGCCGGCCCTTCGGTATAGAGCACGGCCGCCCGTTGCTCCTCGTTCAAATCTTCCAGATAATTGGTGGACATCTTTATTCCTTATTTTTTGAGGTGCAAAGATAGTGCAAGCTGAGCGTAGAACAAAATAAACCCGCGTTTATTTTTCTCCCGAAGCGCCGCCTATCTTCGCGTAGCAAAGTGTGTAAGCTGAGCGGAGAACAATATAAACCCGCGTTTATTTTTTCTCCCGAAGCGCCGTCTATCGCATTCCGAGGACTTTCGAATTTGCGAAACAGGAAATTCTGGAGATGCAGGATTTGTTACTGTATGGTGTTGAGTTTTTTAGGGGTGGGCATCCAACTCACCGATATACAGAAAAGCGTAAAACACAATAGGGCCGAAAGAAATACGCAGGAATGTTTTGTCGTATAGATTTTTATTAGTAACTT
Organism: Phocaeicola sp.; assembly: GCA_045647865.1. Classification (GTDB taxonomy): domain Bacteria; phylum Bacteroidota; class Bacteroidia; order Bacteroidales; family Bacteroidaceae; genus Phocaeicola_A. Next base: position 20,223 of record JAZRMW010000045.1, on the reverse strand, counting down.
GCGAGCGGAAATTGTATTAGAAATATAGAGGCTATGGCCAATAAAGACAAGACTGTATATGTGTGCTCGAAGTGTGGAAACGACTCGCCCAAGTGGGTGGGAAAGTGTCCTGCTTGTGGAGCTTGGAATTCGTACGTAGAGCAGGTGGTAAGGCGCGAGTCGCCTGTGCAACAAATGCGTGCTGCTACGACAGGAGCTTTCGTGACTGGCAAACCCAAACCTGTACCTTTCCGTGAGATTGAGACGGGTAATGAAATGCGTATTGATATGCACGATGCCGAACTGAACCGTGTGTTAGGTGGAGGTATGGTGCCAGGATCATTGGTGTTGTTGGGTGGCGAACCGGGTATTGGTAAGAGTACTTTGGTGCTTCAGACGGTACTTCGTATGACGGACAGGCGCATTCTGTATGTCAGTGGTGAGGAGAGTCCTCGCCAACTGAAGTTGAGAGCCGACCGTATTGAACATTCTCCGTCAGACGACTGCCTGATTGTGTGTGAAACATCGTTGGAGCAAATCTTTACACACATCAAGAATGTGCAACCCGAACTAGTTATTATTGACTCGATACAGACTATCTCCACCGAGATTGCCGACTCTTCGCCGGGAAGCATCACGCAGGTGCGTGAGTGTGCGGCCTCCATCCTGAAGTTTGCCAAGGAGATGGGTACCCCGGTGATACTTATCGGACATATCAATAAGGAAGGAACTTTGGCTGGTCCTAAGATATTGGAGCACATCGTAGATACGGTGATTCAGTTCGAGGGTGACCAACACTATATGTACCGCATTTTACGGAGCATCAAGAACCGTTTTGGAAGTACAGCCGAGCTGGGCATCTACGAAATGCGGCAGGATGGCCTTCGTCAGGTGAGTAATCCCAGTGAACTTCTGCTCAGTAGTGAGCATGAGGGGATGAGTGGTGTGGCTGTAGCTTGCACTATCGAGGGGGTACGTCCTTTCCTCATTGAGACACAGGCATTGGTGAGCACTGCTGCTTATGGCACGCCGCAACGCTCGGCCACGGGTTTCGACACCCGGCGCATGAATATGCTGTTGGCCGTGTTGGAGAAGCGTGTAGGATTCAAGTTGGCGCAGAAGGATGTATTCCTCAATATTGCGGGTGGCCTGCGTGTGAATGATCCCGCTATTGACTTGGCCGTTATCACTGCTATTCTCAGTAGCAATATGGATGCTCCAGTTGATCACAGCCTTTGTATGGCGGGTGAAGTAGGGCTTTCGGGTGAGATACGTCCTGTCAGCCGCATAGAGCAACGCATTGCCGAGGCTGAGAAATTAGGATTTACCTCTATCATTATCCCCCGTTATAATTTGCAAGGGTTGGACAATAAGAAGTTCAAGATAAAGATAATCCCTGTGCGAAAGGTTGAAGAAGCTTTCCGTATAATTTTTGGCTGAGTGATGTACATAGAATCGAAAAAATGTACTACCTTTGCAGATGCAAAGTTGGATTCTTTGTATGATTAGGTATGAATAAGGAGAAAACATCATTGATAGTGTTGGCAGCCACGATGGGCAACAGATACGGAGGGTTGAAACAACCCGAAAGTATAGGTCCCAATGGTGAGACAGTACTTGATTATTCCATATACGATGCGGTGCAGGCAGGATTCGAAAGAATAATCTTTGTCATCAGTCGCTTTTTTGAAGAAGAGTTCAAAGAGAAGATAGCATCCAAATATACCGATATGGTAGATGTTGAATATGTCTATCAAGAAGTGGATTTGGTGACAGAAGAGAAAAGAAATCCTAAACGCACCCATTTATGGGGGTCGGCACAGGCTGTCCTGATGGGTGAAGGGATGATAAAAGAACCGTTTGGAGTCATCAATGCGGTAAATTTCTACCAACGTGAAAGTTTCCAAATGCTGTATGAACATTTGCAACATTTGCGTGCCGATGAGAATCGCCATATTCTTGTCAGCTATCGTTTAGGTAATGTCGTACCTGAGAGTGGTGGGGCTAACCGAGGAATTTGTGAGGTGGATGATAATGGATTCTTGTTGTCCGTTACTGACCGTCCGGGAGTAGAACGCATCAGCGGACATCCGATGTATCTGAATGAGTTGAATAAATGGATTCAGTTGGAAGAGGATGTACCTGTATCCATGAATATGTGGGGATTTTCGCCTACTGTATTTGCCTGCATACGTAAGGATTTCGATACATTCATTGACCGTTCGGGGCAGGATTTGAAAGCATTTTTCACCATTCCAGATTTTATTAATGGGATGATATCCCAAGGAGATGGAGAGGTGATGACATACGAGACAAAGGCTGTATGGATGGGAGTAATAAGTCCTGATGACAAAACTCAGACGATCTTGAAAATCAATGAACTGATCCGTAAAGGACATTACCCGGCACGATTGTTTAAAAATTAGGCTCAAATAGAATTTTAGTGAGAAAACCAAAGTGTTAGAGTTTTGAAAAATAAATTATAAATAAAAATCATAAATCAAAAATCCTATGAAAGAGAGAATCTTAGTAACCGGAGGAACCGGTTTTATCGGAAGCCACACAGTTGTGGAGTTGCAGAATAGTGGTTATGATGTAGTTATCATTGATAATTTGTCAAACAGTTCGGCTGATGTTGTAGATGGAATTGAGAAAATTACAGGTATTCGTCCTGATTTTGAACAACTTGACTGCTGTGATTTTGAGGGTCTTGATAAGGTGTTTGCAAAGTATGGCAACATTAAGTCCATCATCCATTTTGCAGCAAGCAAAGCTGTGGGTGAAAGTGTACAAAAACCTCTTTTGTACTATCGCAATAATCTTGTATCGCTTATCAATTTGCTTGAACTTATGCCGAAGCATGGTGTGAAAGGTATTGTATTCTCATCAAGCTGTACTGTTTATGGTCAGCCGGATGTTTTGCCTGTTACAGAAGATGCTCCTATCAAAAAGGCAGAATCACCCTATGGTAATACGAAGCAGATTAACGAAGAAATCATTTGTGATACAGTGAAGAGTGGTTCGCCCATCCAAGCAATCCTTCTGCGTTACTTCAATCCTATTGGTGCACACCCCACTGCTATTATCGGAGAGATGCCTAACGGAGTACCTCAAAATTTGATTCCGTTCCTTACTCAGACAGCTATTGGTATTCGTGAGAAACTGAGTGTGTTCGGTGATGATTATAATACCCCCGACGGCTCTTGTATCCGCGACTATATCAATGTTGTTGACTTGGCTAAGGCTCACGTGGTTGCTATTGATCGTATTCTGCAGGATAAGCAAGCTGAACAGGTTGAGGTGTTCAACATCGGTACAGGTCGTGGTCTCTCTGTTCTTGAACTTATCCATGCATTCGAAGAGTCAACAGGTGTGAAACTCAATTATCAGATTGTAGGTCGTCGTGCCGGTGACATTGAGCAGGTTTGGGCTAATCCAGATAAGGCTAACAATGTGCTTGGATGGAAAGCTGAAAGTACCATTGAAGATACCTTGCGAAGCGCCTGGAAGTGGCAACAAAAACTTCGTGAAGAAGGTATTCAATAAATTTGTGTGAACAAAAAGACACTTATAATGTTGTTATATGCAGAAACAGGCCGAAGCTCGCACAGTGTATGCGTGAAGTATAGAGTGTCGGGGTAATTATTGCAGGCTTGTTTGAAAAAGATTGCATAGTAGTTTTGTCGTGTTTTATTTTGTGTTTGTGTTTTGGCTATCTTCCGACGTGAGTCGGAAGATAGTTTTTTTTGTCTTTGTTAAAAAATAAATGTAGAGATGTATATTCTCAGCCTTTTTTGTTATTTTTGTCGCCAAATACAAAAACTATGATTATTATGAGAAAATTTTTGTTGACATCTTTGTTTGCTTCAGCAACTCTTTTTCTTTCCGCACAGATTTCAGTGGGAACCACTCATCGTACGACATTGTATGAAACTTATCAACCTGCACGTATAACTCTTCATAGCGGAAAGGTTATTTTTCAGAAACAAGCTAATGTGTTTTTGAAAAATGCAGTTCTTCTCTTCAAGAATGGACAACATGATATGGTGGCTGATATGGCCCAGATTCAAGCCGTAGAGTTTGCTGATAAATTTTTCATTCGCATGGATGATAAATTGGCAGAAGTGATAGATACGGTAGGTCAGAATCGTATTCTTGCGACTACAACTATTGATTTGGAAGCATTTAATAATCAAAAAATCAATGACCGTATCATTACAAATATTCAATCGGGAAGTGACCATATAAGTGCTTCAAGTATTGATACCTCTCCTATGGATGAACAATACCCCCTTGTTAGAACTTATTTTTTGGAGATTGAAGGTAAAATTCACAAACTTCATGAACGTACGATTCGTTTACTGCTTCCCAAGTCAAAACGTGCGCGTCTTGATTTCTACTTGCAAATGCCTGATTTCAAATGGGAAAATGTTGATTATCTCCACAAAGTATTAGAGTTATTTGAAAAATAATTTTGGGGAGTCAAAAAAAAGGAAGAGTGAAGAACCGTAAGATTGGATTCTTCACTCTTTTCTTTGTTTTTTATGGTCTTAATGACTGATAATGGGTTAATTCTTTAACCATTTGTCAAGCCAGCTGAAGAATGTGCGTTGCCAAAGAATTCCGTTTTGAGGTTTGAGAACCCAATGGTTCTCATCTGGGAAGACAAGGAATTGAGCAGGAATATCACGATAGAGGGCGGCATTGTAAGCAGCCATTGCTTGTGAGGTGACAATACGATAATCTTTTTCTCCTTGGATACAGAGTATCGGGGTGTCCCAACGCTGAATGAACTTGTGAGGCGAATTGTCGAATGTACGGCGGATGTGTGCATCGTTATGCCAAGGAGCGCCACCGAGATCCCAGTTAGCAAACCACATTTCTTCTGTTTCAAGATACTGTTGTTCGAGATTGAATATTCCATCGTGTGCAAGGAAGCATTTGAAACGCTTGTCATGGTTGCCTGCCAACCAATAGACACTATATCCACCAAATGAAGCTCCTACACATCCGAGACGGTCTTTATCTACGTAAGGAAGATTTTTAACAGCATCATCGATTGCACTCTTGTAGTCGTCCATGCAACGGCCTGTATAATTGGTACTGATTTCTTCGAGCCATTCCATTCCGAATCCAGGAAGGCCACGACGATTAGGAGCTATGACAACATAACCATTTGCTGCCATCATCATAAAGTTCCAACGATAGCTCCAAAACTGGCTAACGGGACTTTGAGGACCTCCCTCACAGAAAAGCAGAGTAGGATATTTCTTTGTAGGGTCGAAGTTCGGGGGAAGTACTATCCAATAATGGAGATCCTTTCCATCAACGGCTTTGGTATAACGTTCTTTCACGCTACCCCAGTCAATGTTATCGCGGAAGTATTGGTTTTCATAAGTTAATTGGAGAACATTTTTGGTTACGTTCTCATTGTCTGCATTCCATTTCTCAAATCCAACGATTGTAGGATCAATCTGTTCGCCCATAGGGGAGAGAGTAGGATTGACGAGGTAGAGTTCCAGAGATTCACGCATCGACTGACGTCCGCACAGAAGTTTGTCACCACAGATTGAAACGCTGGTGTAGTCATATTGTCCATCGGTGATACGGCGGATATTTCCTTGAAGATTGGTTGCATAAAGGTGAGTTGTACCTAACCATGTTCCGATAAAATAGAGTGTTTTGTTATCGGGTGCCCAAGTGAAAGCATCGACTCCGCTTTGGAAGGATTCGGTGACGTAAAACTTACGACCAGTCATTAATTCATAGATGCAGAGGCGTGTACGGTCGCTTTCGTATCCGTCACGTTCCATACTTTGCCATGCAATATAACGTCCGTCGGGTGAGAATTGGGGATTCATGTCGTATCCCACGTTGTAGTCTTCCTTCTGATGATTGACAGCCTGATGTTGGAGCGAACGGGAGTAATCCACGGCAGGGGCTTTATAATCAGCTGGTTTGCATAGGTTGATAGTGACACCCGAAGAGAGGTTATAAAGGAAAATGTCAGAGTCGGTGCTGATGGCATAGTCAATACCTGTTTTCTTACGGCAGGTATAAGCTATTTGTCCTGAGCAGGGACTCCAAGCGAGTTGTTCGATGCCACCAAAAGGTTTCATGGGGCATTCGTAAGGCTCATCTCCAAGAATGTTGATAGGGGCGTCTTCTGTGATCACCTTGCCATTATACTTATATATATAAGGTTGAGGAATGCTCTCTACCCATTCGTCCCAATGACGGTACATGGCTTCGTTGAGTACACGTCCAGTTGTCTTCTGTAGGTCGGGATGTAAATCTGATGCTCGTTCTCCATACTTGATGGTATGGATAATGAGGACTTTCTGTCCGTCAGGAGAGAAGGCATAATCGTCGATACTCTTGTCGAGATGGGAAATTTGTTGGCGGTCAGTACCATCTGGATTCATTTTCCAAAGTTGCATCACTCCATTGTCATCAGCAGCCAGATAGGCAATGTGGAGGCCATTATCAATGTATTTAGGCGCTATTTCGCTGGTTGGTGCCGTGGTGAGGAGTTTCTCGTCTGTGCCATCGGTTGAAATGGTGTAGATGACATTGTGACTTTTGTTTTGCTCTACACTATAATAGGCTACATTGTAGGCTATTTGTTTTCCGTCAGGAGAAACATCTGTTCCTCCTATGCGTCCCATAGCCCACAGAGCTTCGGGGGTCAACTTCCTGTCTGTAATTTTAAAATTGGTTTGTCGGCCGATGAAAGTGACATTATCTTCGTTGGAGGTTGACATGTCTGTGGCACACGAGGCAAGGAGTAGGGCGGTAGCCATAGTGAATGTTGCGGTAGTTGTTTTCATGTTTTTCTTTTATTTATAAAAATAGGCACGGATTACGCGGATTAACGCGGATTTTTATGCGTTCATTTTCGCAACTTATAAATTTATCCGTGTAATCTGTGTAATCCGTGCCTAAAAAAATTATTGCTTGTTATTCCGGTTCTGTTGTTGTTGCTGAAGGCGTTGTTGTTCTTCAAGTTGTTTCTGAAGAGCTTCGAGCTTAGCAGCCATACCGGTCATTTTGCGTGGTTTGTTCTTGTTGGCTTCCATGCGGGCTTCGAGTTTGGCAAGCAAAGCTTTGTCATCTGTCGTCTTACGAAGGACTATCATGATGAGCATACCGAGGAGGCCGGAAATGAAGTAGTAGTAGTTCAAACCTGCTGAATAGCTATTGAAGAAGAATATGAACATGATGGGCATTGCATACATCATAATCTTCATACCGGGCATTTGTTGTTGGGCCATCGTTTCCTTTTGTTGGCGCATGGTGTACCAAGTGTTGAGGATATTGGTGACACTGAATAGCAGACAGAAGAGACTCAGATGGTCGCCAAGCAACCAAATGTCTGTTCCCCAATTGATCACATCGTCGTAGGTAGAGAGGTCGTCCGCCCAAAGGAAACTTTCACCGCGCAATTCAATGGCATTGGGTACAAAGTTGAACAATGCAATGAATATAGGCATTTGGATAAGCATCGGTAAACATCCTCCCATGGGGCTTACTCCATATCGGCTATAAAGAGCCATGGTCTCTTGATTCTTCTTCATGGCATCCTCGGGGTTCGGATATTTCTTGTTGATTTCATCAATATAGGGGCGGAGTACACGCATCTTGGCCGATGACATGTATGATTTATAGGTGGTGGGATATACGACAATCTTCACGATGATAGTCATCAGGAGGAGTACGATACCCATGTTGAGTCCCCATCCACTGAGCCAGTCGAACACGTTGATGGTGAACCAACGGTTAATCCATCTGATGAGTGGCCATCCCAGGTAAACAAGATTTTCCAATTCGGGATCTTTGTCGTCTCCAAGAATGTAGTCGTTGGTAGCTTGGAGGGTCTTGAAGTGGTTAGGTCCGAAGTAGAGTTGGAAATTGCTGCTTTCTTTTCCTGTAGGGTCGAAAAATACCTCTGTGTCAGCATTATATTTTTTCAGATATCCGCTTCCTTCCTTTTGGGGAACAGATTTGAATGATGCTTTTCCGAAGTCTTGTTCGGCAATGACAACGCTGGAGAAGAATTGATTTTTGAATGCAATCCAGTTCACGGTTCCTTCAGCATCTTCTTTCTCTTCGCTCTGTTCGCTCAGGTGTTCGGTGTCATCGTTGTCAATACGGTATGTAAGGGAAGAGAATTGTTGTTCGAAACTGAATCCCTTTTCCTGTTGGCGTGTCTTCTGATACCAGTTGAAATCCATTGTTTTGGTGCTGGGTGCAAAGAAGTTTTGCATACCTTCAGCTGTAATGGCCAGGTTAGCCAAATAAAGATTGGCAGGAAGGAAATAGTTGAAGTCGATGCATTGTCCTTCGCCCAGATTGAGGCGCATGGTCACGGTGCTGTCTGATACATTCAAAGGTTGGAAATACAAATTTTCTGTAAAGATGTTCTCATTCTTTCCGTTGAATGCAAAATTCATGCGCATCTCTTCATTGCCATCAAACAGGACAATGGGTGCTCCGTCTTTATCCGTGTATTCGGCTAAAGTGGCTTTGTTCACAACTCCACCTTTGGTAGAGAGCTGTAATTCTACAAGATTATTTTTCAGGGTTACGAAAGATTCTTTTCCTTGTGCTACTGAAAAAAGTGCAGAGGCAGAGTCGGGCAATGCGTTACGGAGTTGTTGTTCAGCGGCAAGTTCAGCTGCTTCGATTGTCGCCTGGTCATGCAATACCTGTTGGATAGAATCTTGATAGCGTTGGATGCGTGCCATTTCCTCTTCAGACGGGCGGTTGTAGATGCTGAATCCAATCAACACCAATCCGATGAGCGCGAATCCTATTAAAGTGTTTTTGTCCATTAAAAATGATTTGTGATTTATGAATTATAATTTGTGATTTATAAAAACGCAGAGACACAGAGACACGGAGGAATTAGAGTCCGAGAACTCTGTGTCACCGTGTCTCTGTGTTCTGAAACAATTGTTTTATTTGTCGATTGAGGCTTTTACGAATGCAAGGAAGAGGGGGTGCGGATTGAGCACTGTGCTTCCATATTCAGGATGGAACTGTACACCCACATACCACTTGAGTGATGGGATTTCCATGATTTCCACCAATTCGCTTTCGGGGTTTACGCCTACGCAGGTCATACCATTCTTCTCGAATTCAGCCTTATAGGTATTGTTGAATTCATAGCGGTGGCGATGACGTTCTTGGATATGCTCCTTGCCGTATGCGTCGAAAACCTTGTTTCCTTGTGTGAGCACACATTCGTATGAACCGAGGCGCATATTTTCCTTCAAGTCAAGCAAAGCTTTCTGCTCTTCCATTTGGTCGATGATGGGGTGGGTGGTTTTCTCATCCATTTCCGTTGAGTTGGCATCGGCATAACCCAGGATGTTGCGTGCAAACTCTATAGCCATCATCTGCATACCGAGTCCGAGTCCGAGGGTGGGGATATTGTGTGTACGGCAATATTTGGCAACGATGAGTTTGCCTTCTATGCCACGGTTTCCGAATCCCGGACAGATAACCACTCCGTCCATATCTGCAAGGAGTTCTTCAATGTTTCCTTCGTTGATGTTTTCACTATAGATGAAGTGTACTTTTGCTCTGCGGTCATTGTAAGTGGCTGCTTGTGAAAGCGACTCCATGATTGACTTGTATGCATCTTGCAAGTCATATTTTCCAACGATGGCGATGTTCACCTTTTCGGTTGCATTGTTGCGTCGGTTGAGGAAGTCACGCCATGGGCCGAGTGAAGGAGTTTCTCCTACGGGCAATCCTACTTTCTCAAGGATTGTAGCATCCAATCCCTGTTCCTGCATCTTCAAGGGTACTTCATAGATGGTGGGTACGTCCATTGATTGCACAACGGCCTTTTTGTCCACGTTGCAGAATAGTGCCACTTTGTCGCGCATGTCCTGAGGAATCTCGTGCTCGGTGCGGAGTACCAACACATCGGGTTGTACACCCAATGATTGCAACTTCTGGACACTGTGTTGGGTGGGTTTGCTCTTCAATTCACCTGCTGCTGAGAGGTAGGGTACATAAGTAAGGTGTACGCTCACGGCATTGCGTCCGAGTTCCCATTTGAGTTGGCGGATACTTTCGATATAGGGGAGTGACTCGATGTCTCCTACTGTACCTCCGATTTCGGTAATCACGAAGTCGTATTTGTACTTGGTGCCCATCAGTTTCACGTTGCGCTTGATTTCATCGGTGATGTGTGGGATTACCTGTACGGTTTTTCCCAAATAGTCGCCACGGCGCTCCTTGTCGATAACTCCTTTGTAGATGCGTCCGCTTGTGATATTGTTAGCTTTGGTGGCCTCAATGCTGAGGAAACGTTCATAGTGTCCGAGGTCGAGGTCGGCCATGTGTCCATCCACCGTTACATAACATTCTCCGTGTTCATGCGGATTCAGTGTACCCGGGTCGATGTTGATGTACGGGTCAAACTTCTGGATGGTTACGTTGTAGCCACGGGCTTGCAACAACTTTCCGATTGATGCTGAAATGATTCCTTTTCCCAGTGACGAGGCAACTCCTCCCGTCACAAAGATGTACTTAGTTTCTGCCACAGTTATATATATTTAAAACGTTGTTTCGAATAATATGTCTAATTCAATCTGTCTGATTTTCTTCAAAAAACAAATAACGTGCAAATTTACGAAAAAAGCAGTTACGATTATCATTTTTTTGTGTTAAATTTGAAATAAAGTGCTCTGTGAGGTGCTGATTTATGTTTCCGTTACATTTTTAGGGGAAAAAGAAAGGGAAATTTAAAATATTGACGTAACTTTGTACCCCATTTATAGTATGGACTGAAATCTGTTATTCCAAGATTTGAATTATGTTGATAGAGAAAAGATATTTTTGGACTTTGGCGTGTGGATTATTGATGTGTCAATGGTTATTGGCTGAAACGGAGCAAGTGCAAGTGCAAGATTCGGTTTTTGATGATTCTATTGATAGTCTCGTGACTCAATATGAGAATAAACTTATGCAGTTGGTGGCCGAACGTGAAAATGTGGGAGGGGATAATAATACTATTCTCAATCCTCGCTATTTTCGTTTGTTTGGAAAGCCGACATTGTACAGTTCTTGTGTTTCCAATGCTTTAGAGAAGAATGGAGAAGTCGAAATTTGTGCTGCTCCTTCCAATCCTGAATATCTGATTTTGTCGGAAGAAACCCGATTGGCCCAGAATGAATCTTTGGAGAAGGCTATAGATCAGGCCGTCCTCAATGTGTGTGTGAGCAATCCTGAGTGTTTCGCTTATACTGAAGGACGTATCAATGATCAGGTAAAAGTCGTTTCTGATGTAACCGAACAGAAAGCTGTAGTCAGTGTTGTTCCTGAAATTATTCGTCATGAAACCTCTGAAACTCAGATTGTTGGAATGGAGTTGAAAGCAAAGAAACCCAATTTCTGGAAAACCTCGGGTGAGGCTTCGTTGACATTTACGCAAAACTATGTGTCCAAAAACTGGTCACAGGGTGGTGAGAATACCAACACTCTCATTTCTTGGTTAATCCTGAAGGCCAATTACAACGACCAGCAGAAGTTCACGTGGGACAATACCTTTGAAGCGAAATTGGGATTTACGACAACCCCATCGGATACAGAGCATAACTATCGTACGAATACGGACATGTTGCGTGCCACATCCAAGATTGGATTAAAGGCATTCAAATCGTGGTACTATACGGTGGATTTGATGACCAAGACCCAATTGCTCCGTAGTTATCAGGCAAATAGCAGTTCTTACACATCGGCATTCCTGTCGCCATTGGAAACCACTGTGGGTGTCGGTATGGATTACAAGAAGAATTTCAATAAGGGCAATATTTCGGTGAACATTTCTCCTTTGAGTTACCGCTATCTGTATGTCAGTGAGCGTCTCATGTTGGCAAGCCGTTATGGTATCAAGCCGGGCAAGCGTTCGTTGCAGGAGTTCGGTTCGAAGATTGTTGTCAATTCATCTTGGAATATTTATAAGAACATCCGTTGGACAAGCCATGTCGATGCTTTTACCAGCTACGAGAAGGTGTATGCAAACTGGGAAAATACTTTTGACTTCTCTATTACGAAGTATCTGACAACCAAGATTTTCCTTCATGGACGTTTCGACGATGGTGTCAAGCGTAATGGTGATTGGGGTTATTTCCAGTTCAAGGAGTATCTTCAATTCGGACTTTCTTACAAGTGGTAATGTTATAACTTTGTTCCGCATTCTTGAAAATCGGACAAAGGTTGCTGTATAAAACAAAAATGCCTCGCATCACTGCGGGGCATTTTCATAATCTTATGTCTAATTCAAAGTTTGATGGTATATAAAAATGATATAATAAATATTTGGAAGTTATGTGCATCACTGCAGACGCCTCCCTAAAAAACAACAATTTCACATTTAAATGAGTATTCAGATTGTTTCGCTATCTGAAACTTTTGCAAAAGTAATTTCTTTTTTTTTATTGTACAAATACCTTTAGAAAATGCCTTGCTTTTTTATTCTTTTTTAAGGTTTTTAAACAACGTAATCCAATTCTTTCTTCATTTTGACCAATTCTTCGCGTATCGCTTTTAGCCTGTCAATAACTTCAGCAGATTGTACGGTACCAGTCTTGTTGTTCTTTAATGTCTGCCGTGCTCCTGCCAGCGTCATACCCTTTTCTTTTACCAGGTGGTATATGATGCGTATTCCGTCTATGTCTTCCTTTCGGTATTGTCTGATTCCTCTTCCAGCCTTTTTGGGGGCGATGGTGTCAGGAAACATCTTTTCCCAAAAGCGTAATAAACTTTCGGGGACATCAAACATTTCCGCCACTTCTCCAATGGAGTAGTACAATTTCAATTCTTTTTCGGTATTATATGCCATTATATGAATGATGAATGATGAATTATAAATTGTGAATGTGTAAGCTGATGAGCGATAGCGAATTAATTATGAATTTAGGAGTTAAAGGAGTTATCGGCTCTTCGAGCCTAAGGGGTTAAATCCGATCGTCTTGCAACCTTAAGCCTTAAACCTTAATCATATACTTTTCCGTGGTTGGTTGCCATCTGAATCATGCGGTCGTATTCTTCGGCGTTCAAATCCATGTAGTAGTAGTTGATGGGGTTAACCTTGCGCCCTTTGTTTATCACCTCATAGTGGAGGTGTGGGCCAGTGCTTTTGCCCGTGCTACCCACGAGTCCGATGATTTCTCCACGTTTCACCTTCTGCCCTTTGCGCACGTTGATTTTGCTCAAGTGAGCATACACTGTCTGGTATCCGAATCCGTGGTCCAATTCAATCGTCAGGCCATATCCGCTTTGCCATCCTTGTTTGACTACGGTGGCGTTTCCCGTGGCATACACGGGTGTGCCGGTGTTTGCCGAGAAGTCCATGCCGTGGTGGAATTTCACCGTCTTGTAGATGGGGTCAATTCTGCGTCCGTATCCCGAAGCCGTGTATTTCAGGTCTTTGTTCGAGACGGGTTGTATGGCGGGGATGCATTGCAGGCGTTCGTCGTTCTGTTTGCACAGGGCCACCACTTCGTCGTAGGATTTCGATTGGATGTATAGCTGGCGTTTGAGTTTGTCCAGTTTGGAGGTCGTCTCTATCACCAGGTCAGCATTCACCATGTCTTCCAGGTGTTCATATCTGTTTGTTCCTCCATATCCCGCCTGGCGCACGTGTGTCGAGATGGGATCTGTTTGAAGGATTACCCGATAGAGGTTGTCATCGCGTTGTTGCAGGTCTTCCATCACCTCCAAAGCCTCGTCCAATTGGTGTGAGACGACGTTGTATTGGGCCAATAATTGGGAGTTTTCGATGCGGAGTGCATTTTCTGATGGAGTACCTATCAGCCAATACAATAAGAAACAACAGAGGGCTGCAAAACCCATACCCAAAAACATGCGGCTCAGGATTCCTACGATTTTTTGTCGTAGGGTAGGGCGGTATCGTTCGTATTCTTGGGTTTGAGAATTGTATGTGTAGAATGTTTTTTTCATTGACTATTTGGGCCTGAAAACTGTTTTTGTCGCTTATTTTATACCTTATATAATAACTTTTCTCGCAATATGGGGGCAAAAATACGAAAAAGAGCGTATCTTTGCAAATCATTTTCAAGAATATTAAATTTATTAAGAATAAATATGTTGACAGCAAACGAAATCAGAGACTCGTTCAAGAGTTTCTTCGAGTCAAAGGAGCACCTCATCGTGCCCTCGGCTCCCATGGTCGTGAAGGACGACCCTACACTGATGTTTACCAATGCCGGTATGAACCAGTTCAAGGATATCATCCTGGGCAATGCGCCTGCCAAGAGCAAGCGTGTGGCCGATTCTCAGAAGTGCTTGCGCGTGAGCGGTAAGCACAACGACTTGGAAGAGGTGGGCCACGATACCTACCACCACACCATGTTCGAGATGCTCGGCAACTGGTCTTTCGGCGACTATTTCAAGAAGGAGGCCATCAGTTGGGCATGGGAGTATCTGGTGGATGTCCTCAAGCTGAACCCCGAGAACCTCTACGCTACCGTGTTCGAAGGAAGCCCCGAGGAGAACCTTGGTCGCGATGATGAAGCCGCTGGTTACTGGGAGCAGTATTTGCCCAAAGATCATATCATCAATGGTAACAAGAAGGACAACTTCTGGGAGATGGGCGACACAGGCCCCTGTGGTCCTTGTTCAGAGATTCACATCGACCTCCGTCCCGCCGAGGAGCGTGCCAAGGTGAGCGGACGCGACCTCGTGAACCACGACCATCCCCAAGTGATTGAAATCTGGAACCTCGTGTTCATGCAATACAACCGCAAGGCCGACGGTTCGCTCGAGAGCCTTCCCGCCAAGGTTATCGACACCGGTATGGGCTTCGAGCGCCTCTGCATGGCTTTGCAGGGCAAGACTTCGAACTACGACACCGACGTCTTCCAACCCATCATCCGTGCTATCGGCCAGTTGGCAGGCATCAACTATGGTGCAGCCCGCGAGACCGATGTGGCCATGCGCGTCATTGCCGACCACATCCGCACCATTGCCTTCTCTATCACCGATGGCCAGTTGCCCTCCAATGCCAAGGCCGGATACGTCATCCGTCGTATCCTTCGTCGTGCCGTGCGCTACGGTTACACCTTCCTCGGTCAGAAAGAGGCCTTCATGTATCGCCTCCTGCCCGTGCTCATCGAAAACATGGGTGGCGCATATCCCGAGTTGAAGGCTCAGCAGACACTCATCGAGAAGGTGATGAAGGAGGAGGAGGAATCCTTCCTGCGCACCCTCGAGACCGGTATCCGCCTGCTCGACAAGGTGATGGCCGAGGTGAAAGCTGCCGGCAAGAGCGAAATCAACGGCACCAGCGCCTTCACCCTCTACGACACCTACGGATTCCCCCTCGACCTGACAGAGCTTATCTGCCGTGAGAATAACCTCACCGTCAACATCGACGAGTTCAACGCACAGATGCAGCAACAGAAGGAGCGTGCACGCAATGCAGCTGCTGTAGAGACAGGCGACTGGGTGACTCTGAAGGAAGGCGACACCGAGTTCGTGGGCTACGACTATACCGAATACGAAACCTCCATCCTGCGCTACCGTCAGGTGAAGCAGAAGAATCAGACACTCTATCAGATTGTCCTCGACAAGACCCCCTTCTATGCCGAGAGCGGTGGTCAGGTGGGCGACACCGGTGTGCTGGTCAGTGAGTTCGAGACCATCGACATCATCGACACCAAGAAGGAGAACAATCTCCCCATCCACATCGCCAAGCGTCTGCCCGAACATCCCGAGGCACCCATGATGGCCTGTGTGGATACCGACAAGCGTGCTGCCTGTGCCGCAAACCACTCGTGCACCCACCTCATCGACGAGGCCCTGCGCGAAGTCCTCGGCACCCACGTCGAGCAGAAGGGTTCACTCGTTACTCCCGATAGCCTCCGTTTCGACTTCTCACACTTCCAGAAGGTCACCGACGAGGAAATCCGCAAGGTAGAGCACCTGGTGAACGCCAAGATTCGCGAGAATGTGCCCTTGACCGACCACCGCGACCTCCCCATCGAGCAGGCCCGGGAGTTGGGTGCCATCGCTCTCTTTGGCGAGAAGTACGGCGACCGCGTGCGCGTTGTCCAGTTCGGCTCGTCCGTAGAGTTCTGTGGCGGTACCCACGTATCGGCCACCGGTAAGATAGGTATGGTCAAGATTCTCTCCGAGAGCAGCGTTGCAGCAGGTGTGCGCCGTATCGAGGCCATCACAGGCGAGAAGGTAGAAGCCATGCTCGACACCATTCAGGACACCATGAACGACCTGCGTGCCCTCTTCAACAATACCCCCGACCTCAAGGCCGCCATCCGCAAGCACATCGAGGAGAATGCAGGCCTCCGCAAGCAGGTAGAGGACTTCATGAAGGAGAAGGAAGCCGAGGTGAAAGAGCGCCTCATCGCCGAAGCCAAGGAGATGGGTGGCATGAAGGTGGTGAAAGCCGTACTCCCCATGCCTGCCGAAGCGGTGAAGAACATTGCCTTCCAGGTGCGTCAGGCCATCCCCGAGAAGCTCCTCTGCGTCATCGGTAGTGTCCACGAAGGCAAGCCCATGCTCACCGTCATGATCAGCGACGACCTCGTAGCCGCAGGCCTCAAGGCCGGAGCCCTGGTGAAGGAAGCCGCCCGCCTCATCCAAGGTGGAGGTGGTGGTCAGCCCCACTTCGCCACCGCCGGTGGAAAGAACCCCGAGGGCCTCATCTCTGCCGTTGATAAGGTGGTGGAGTTGGCACAGGGATAAATGTGAGTAGGTGAGTTAATGAGTTGGTTTGACAGGCAATACATTTCTCATCCCCCCCCTTATATATGATAAGGTTTAAGAACCAAAAAGCCGCTTCGGAAGTGTCCGAGGCGGCTTTTTTATTGGAAGACAGTAAAGGTAATGTCTGCCACTCATCAATATTTTTTTAGACTGTAAGTTATACTCGCCACAAAGGTTCTTTTGTCCAATCTTTGGGAAATCCCATGGCACGGGTATCGACATCGGGATAAGTATCAAGTAAGGTTTTGAAATCCTTAGCCAATGTATTATTGGGGGCTATAGAGTTCAGCCAATATATCATACAACACAAGATGGCATAAAGACGGTTTCGGACTATGGTGGTGTCTGTAATCCAAGTGTTTTTCAGTTTTACAGGTAATTGAGGCATCACTGGCATCACCCTATTCCATACACGACCATGATGAGCGCATGCGTTGCGGAGGGCATTGATGCTTTTCATCCAACTTTCCAGAATCTCGTGTTGGGGCACGCCATACTCACGGGCTATCTTTTTCTTTACCACCGTATCAGAGAAATTGAAATACAATTTGGTAAGACTGCCGAAAGATGTCAGTTCTATCAACTTCCATGCCGGAGGATAGCCTCCCGAGTTGTATTTTGCAAAATGTTCCTTGATAAAATCTTCTTTTGAACGTTGCAGCTCGCGCTCCAGTGTACTGAGGTTTTCCGCAAACTTATGTTTGTCGATGGCAAGCGAACTTTCTAGAAACCACATTGCCCCATGTGCCAATGAAAACTTGTTGATGACTTTCGAGCGGAGAGACACTTCTATTTTTTGGATAGCAGAAAAGAGCAGATGACGGAGCAATGCATCAAATTCATAAAACCTCACAGCCTTCTCAAACGAAGCGGTTGGGCGATAATGATGTATGGACGCATCATCCTCCATTGGGCGAAGATAAGTTGCAAAACGGAAATAGCTGACATGATTCAAAAAATCTACCGCCTGTGTTTCATCGGTGATTTTCAGTCCTCTTTCTTTCAATGTCTCGATGATGTCGGGCGTATCAAGTGGCAGTTTCGTGTATGGCATAGTGGTTATATAAAAAAGTTCCGCCCTGGTACGCTGGTCTGCGGGAAGCGTGGCGGATTCTAGTGCTGCAAAGGTACAACAAATATTTGAATCTGCAAGTTTTTGTCGGAGAAAAAAATGTTTTAGAGCATCATTCGGACTGCTTTTCTCTTTTATGGAGAAACTGTTAATCAATTCACACAAATATATACTTCATCCATTAAAGAAGATAAATTAATATGCCAACGGATATATACTTACTTTGCTATTACAGTATATATCCGTTGAGACTTTATTATTTTGTTCGCTTATTATAGTGAAGAACTTACGGCTTGACAAATGAATAAAAGTTCACTTGGGTTACCCTCTGTAGGGTTCACAAGGGCCAATGTGCCTGAATACGTTTTGTTCCGTTGAGTAATGATGCATATACAGCATCGCTTATTTGAATATTTACTGTCATAATTCTGAGATTGTTTTTGTGAGCAAGAGAAGCGAAGGTTGTTGAGCTCATTTCATCGATGCATCTCCGCTCACTTCAAGCTCGAATTGATGATTAAATTTTTATTTTCTCTGTCAAATCATTTTTGTGATGATGATTTGGTTTTCATACCGTGTCTGTCCGTTCTTGTCGGTGAACGAACGTTGCTTGATGTAACCCTGCATACGGTGTAACAGGGTCGTGTCGTAGGGTTGGGCATCGCGTGCCATGTCGCCCGTCATTTCGGCATAGAACTCGTCTATGCCATCGCTGAGGATGAATCCCTTTGAATAGAATGTTTTCTGTGTGCCGTCTTGGGCGGTGTAGTTACGTGCCGCTACGGGGCGTTGTTCGATAATTGTAACCAATTTTCCATCTTTCTTTTAATTATTTAATAGGTGATAAATGAATTCCCTTCCTCGCTCCGTCCACACGAGTGATGAAGTGGTGTGCACCGTGCCGAACATGTCGTGATACGCGTGCATGCGGTTCGTGGCAAGTCCCTGTCGGGCATAGGGTGCATAGAGCATGTATTGCCCGCTCTGCCCGTACTGGATGCCGTGCAGGCAGAGGAGACGATTCAGTTCCTGTGCCGTCATGCCCATGCCCTTGGCCAGTTGTGTGGTGGTAAAGCAACTGACAGAATCGAGCACCCGATCGGCATACTCTGCGCGGGGTTGCAGGCGGGCAATCTCCTTGTCGCGTCGTTCGAGCGTGGCCTGCATGATGAGCATGGCGCGAGCCATGATCACCTCGTCGCTCTCGTCCGTATGAGCCACCATGTAGCCACCCTGCTTGCGGATGGAGGGGAGCACTACACTGGTGACCCAGTGCTTGAACTCGCGTGCCGTGGGCAACTTCGACGAGAGGATAAGCGCGTAGAGGCCACTCTCGTTGATGAAGGTCGGAGAAGTTCCGTTGACGAGGAACGAATCGTTCCGCGTCTTGTCCTCCTCCTCCACATGGTCGCGAATGGCCTTTCTTGGATTGGTGTAACCAAGCATATTGGCTATGTCAGCCCCAACAAACCAAGGTTCGCCCTTCTCGTCCTGCATCGTCCGGATGGTGCCGAACTCTGCGTGATTGAAAATTTTAATTTCGTTCATTTTAATAATGTTTATACTGGGCTCCTTAACCCAGTGCTTTTAAATGATTAAATTACTTTTCTATTGGGTTGTAGCAATAATGTCAAAGAACACCGTCGGAAAGCGTGGTTGATTGCTTTCGATAGTGCAAAGATAGGGCACAAAATCACGTTCTTCGAACAATCGGAACGGAGAGGAACGAAAAAGGAATAAATGAGGGGTAATCGGAACGAATCGGAACGAAATCGGAATGCAAGTGGAATAAAAAATCCCCCGACTACGCATAGCCGGGGGACCAATCTCAACTTACATCCCTGTCAACGCCTTGAAGCGGTTGGCAATGTGGTAGTAGGGAGCCACGGCGGGCTTGGCCTTGGCGCTTATCCAATAGTCGAAGGACTTCTCTTGGGGGAGGCCCTTGTTGAGGGCAGCCTTGCCGATGCTCTCGGGCTTGATGGGGTTTTTCTTTTCACCCTGATGGTAATTAATAAGGAGCTATAGTTACTTTTGCACCGCATGGTAATAAAGAATCTGCGTCATCTGCGCAATCTGCGGATGAAAAATCATGCGGTCTCTGTCATTCTGAACGTAGTGAAGGATCTGTGAACGTGAGCAAAGAATAACTTCATAAGCGGATATGTGCATTATCGATTCTGCAAAACGTAGCGATAAATTTCCGAAGGGCAAAGGGGGATGGTGAAAATGTGCGATTTAAGATGAATACCTTTCAGTACAAGACAGTCTGCCCCCTGCCGCTTGGCACCCCCTGAGTGTTTTTCATGGTCTGGCTGCGCCTGGAGCAGTCAACCTTTTCAGTACGAAGTAAACAAAAACAGATGAAAAGTAAACAATATCCGTCTGATGTCTACGTTTTTAGGAAA
>JAZRMW010000044.1:0-21175 GCA_045647865.1 Phocaeicola sp. | reverse complement strand
ACATCTCTATATCTTAGAGATGGCTCTTGTACTACTTGTCTGTTTATGTAATCTTATCAAAGACCGCTTCTTTATCAACGCTTCCCGTTCGAAAGCGGATGCAAAATTACTGCTATTTTCTGAATCACAAAAACTTTTCCCGATTATTTTTATGAAAAAATGCATTTTTGTTCAGAATATGCTGATAATGAACCTCTAAAAACATGTTTTAAAACATAAAAACTGAAAGTCAAGGGAAGGAAGGGGGAGAAAGAATGGAATGAGTACACCTTATTATATATATACGCGCACGAGAGAAAAGAACGATATGAGAGAGGGAGATTTTCTTCCTACAGGAGAAAATGTTTTTCCAGGCAGGGGAGAAAATTCTCGGAAGTAGGGGAAAAATACAAGAAGAGAAAAGGGAATATAGAAAAACGCTTCTCTATATTCCCTTTTCCTCTTTAATCTTTCGACAAGGGGTTTACTTGAAGTTCTTGGATTCCATCGTCCAACCGGGGAAATCTTTCAGGTCGGCTTGCAGGAAGATGGGGGCATTTTCTTCGCGTCCCTTCAATTGCCAATCCAACCAACGGATAACCATCTGGGCAAAGGCACCGCCATAAGGTTGAGCAAATGTAGCTCCATGACCAGCTTCGGTCATATCGGCAAAGACGACGGGTACTTTCTTGATGGACTTGTAATCGATGAGGGCATTTCCATGAGCCACGTCACTGGGGCCACCTATCATATAGATGATGGGGGCATGAAGTTTCTTCAACGACTTGGCACTGGCTCCGGCCATCTCCATTTTACCCATACCGGAGTTGAGGAGCAGATAGCTCTTCAAGCGTGGATCATCGGCCACGGCCAACACCTGAGCCCCACCGCATGAATGGCCTGCTGCGGCCACCTTTTCCATATCCACACGGTTGTAGTAGAGACTTGTCTCGTCCTTGCTCTGTGCCTCCATCCAATTGATGGCGTCGGTCAGCATAGAGGCGGGTGTTGAAGCCTCACGACGGTCATGCGGGTAGTTCTGCATTTCGCCGATGGCGATGATAACATAACCGTGAGAAGCAATCTCAATCAACATTTTCTCTTGATGGATAGAGGTATTCATACATCCTCCGTTGGCATACACCATCACGGGCAATTTGGCACCGCGACGGGTAGCAGCCTCCATGTTAGCGGGACGATACACTACGAAGTCGGGCAACGATTTTTCCGTAACGGCTACGGCTTGGAAACGACCACGACCACCACCTTCGGGAGCTTTCACCTTCAAAAGTTTCTGATTGGCATATTCGTTCTTCAAATGACGGGCAAAGAAGGCATCGGCCGCAGGCTTAACAATCTCAAGACCTGCATTGTAACCCACATCATGGTTGCCGGGGATACGGATATAATCGACATTAGAACCCGCCTTACGCATCTTATTCACAAAGTCATCAGTCAGTTCGGGCTTTACCAAAGGATCTTCACTACCCTGCAAAAGTAGCATAGGAGGTTTGTTGTCACCGATATAGCCTATGGGCCAAAACTCCGTCTCCTTTGCACCACGAATTTCCGTGGGAGGAGCACCGGCCACCACGCAAGCCACACTGCTTGAATACTCTTCCCACGGGCCTACCTCCAAATCCTTGTTATCAGCAGAAATACCCACC
Source organism: Phocaeicola sp. (assembly GCA_045647865.1). GTDB lineage: Bacteria > Bacteroidota > Bacteroidia > Bacteroidales > Bacteroidaceae > Phocaeicola_A. The sequence continues at coordinate 19,529 of JAZRMW010000044.1, read as the reverse complement.
ATCAAGGAAAGATGCGCCCCTGCCGAATGTCCTGTACAACCAATTCGCTCCGTATCGACACGCAACTCCTTGGCATGAGCCTTCAGCCAACGGACAGCACACTTCACATCCTCAATACACGCACGAAAAGAAGCCTCTTGAACAAAACGATACTCAACAGACAGTGCAACATATCCTTGAAGGGCATAATCCATCAACAAGTTGCGATAGACAGGATCGCTCTTCGAACCTGCACTCCAAGCTCCCCCGTGGATAATCACGATGGCCGGGCGAAGTCCCTCGCTACCAAAGTTCACCGGTTCGGCAATGTCCAACACTTGCGACGGGCTATCCGTACAATAAGGCACGTCACTCGTCACTTTCACTTCCTTCTGTGCATTGGCCGACAATGCAATCAGGGCCATGAGCACAACTGACAATAAGTTTTTGATTCTTTTCATTTCGTCATGGTATTAAAAACGATGGTGCAAATGTAAAGAAAAACTTCTGCGCCATCGTAGTCGAGAGAAAAATTTTCTAATTATTTAACAAAAATATTACGTCTTATTCCACTCCCCATACATCCTGACAATTTCCTCAATGGGAATGTCGAGAGCGCGAAGTTGCTTGAAGAACTCAGGGAGTTCAACATTCATAAAAACAGACTTGCGGAGGGAAGAGATTTTCTCTCCGGCCCCCGGACATACGAAGTAGCCAAGGCCACGACGGGTGTAAATAATCTCCTGACTTTGCAACCAATCGTAAGTACGCACCACGGTATTAGCATTCACCTCTACGGTAGCGGAGTATTCGCGTACCGAGGGAATGCGTCCGTCTTCAGGATAGATACCCTGATGAATCTCGTCACAGATGCGGTCAGCAATCTGAAGGTATATAGGTCGGCTTTCCTTGAATTTCATAGCAAAAAATATCGTTTACGTTCAACAACTTCCGACAAGCGGAACACACGATAAGCCAAATACCAGTTGAGTATTGTCCACATAAAGAGAAGTACTGCACAGACAAGGATAAATTCATCGTAATAATCCCGCATTAGTACAACGTACCAAGAGGGCACATTCTCAGAGAGAATCATGTACAAGATGAATGCACCACCCACTACCAAGAGGAATATCAATCCCGAAGTCTTTATAAAAGAGTGCTTTCTCCAAAAGTTTCCACCAAGTACATAGAGGGAATGGGCACACGCAATCATGGAGAGTACAAACACACCTCCCCACTCGCCCCATTGGCTATGAAAGTAGGAACGATACTCCCTCATCGCCCATAATCCAGGAAGCAGGCTTTGCCGAAGCACCTCGAACTTGCCTTGATAATATCCCAACAGGGGAAACAGGAACATACGAATTACGTCGGCCAAAAGGATGCCCAGCAAAAACACCAACAACGGAGTTACTACCGCATAAACAGAGCGTGCGATAAACTTCTCGTCATTCCTTGCAGGGAGTATCAGTAAGTTGGTTCTCCCCTCCTTTGTTTGCATGTTGGCCATAACTAACGAAGCGGACAGGAAAAGAAGGATAAACACTGCAATATTCCAATTATCCATCACATCCGAGACATAGCGATCGTACAAGTTTGCATAGTATTTCGTCTGTTCAAAACGCTCCACGCCATCGTACAGGAACCATAAGAACACGACTGGTATAATCAAACATCCGTAGAGAAATATTTTCCAATTCTCCACCACATCGCGTTTTATCAACAAACCTACGCGACGGAAACTGAATGAATTTATTTTTTCTTTCATCATCATTTCAAATTAATCAGTCAAACAATCTGCGAACGACGGAAAAGGCGGTAGGACCAATACCAGTTGAGTATTGTCCACACAGAGAACACACCAATACCGATAAGAAGAAAAGTCTCGTAGCCGATGCCAAAAGCACTATCAAACCAAGTTTGGGTAGTGACTGTGTCACTTGCACGAAGAAAATTGAAGAAACTGAATCCCATAACAACTGTAGCCAAAAGCCCCACAATCATCATCAGAGCGAAAGTCTTCAAAAATGGATGCTTGCGCCAATAACATCCACCAAGGATATAGATTGAGCTTTCCCAAACAGTATATACACAAGAAAACATAGCCAACACCCAAATAGAGAGATTAACATATTGATTTAAAAGCTTCTGACTTTCTAACAATACTTTCGTTTTTATTTCCCAGAAACCAGGAATCAACGAACTGGAAAATACCGTTTCGGCAGCACTTCTCATGAATGGAGATATCAACAAGTGGATTACATCAGCCAACAAAAAGCCTGTGACAAAGGGAACAAAAACGAGAAGAAGCACATAGAATAAACGTCCTAAGAACTTCTCCATGTTACTCGCCGGAAGCATCAGGAAATTTATCCGGTCACCTTGCGTCTGCATATTGGCCAGAATGCCAGACAAGACAAATATACTGTAAAAGGAGAACACCTTTGTACAAAAACCCTGAACTATGATACAATAGCCCAAATAATCTTTATCAAAGAGAGACCAAGTACTTGAATACATTATGACCAGGAAAAGCAAGGTCAATATCAACGTGATATTCAGAAAAGTTCTCCAATGTTCCATCACATCGCGCTTAACGAGTAAGCCTATACGACGGAAGCTGAATGAATTATTAGATATTTTCATCATCATTTCAACATTTAATAGTTATACAATCTGCGAACGACGGAAAAAGCGGTAGGCAAGAATCCAGCAGAGGATGGCGAGCACACCAAACGCTCCGTTGATCCATTCGGCAGGAGCATAAATGCCCGACAAACCTTCGGAAGCAAAATGCTTCAACAACTCCGGAGTTCCCCAAACAATCAAAAGAATACCGGCCAACGCCCTCAATCCGGCCATACGGCGCCAATAACACCCTGCCAAAAGGAAGAGCGAAAAGAGGAAATAACCGAACGACTGAACCCAATAGGTCCAACCTGGCATGTGAAGATGTTTGCCCAAAGGAACAAAATCGAACAGAATATGCACAAGGTTCTCGACATAGTTCCCCAAATAGAGGAACGGAGTCACACCACTTCCCATCCCTGACAACAGGCAAAGCGAATAGCTGGTCAAATCGGCCAAAGCATAGGCTAGAATCCCCATAAGAAGATAGAAGACTGACGCAAAGAAGGCTCGCCAGACAAATTTCTCCAAGTTGGAGGCCGGTAACATCAGGAATGTCGTACGCCCCTCCTTGGTTATAGCCCGTTCCATTACCAACGAGGCTGAACGAAAGGACAACAACATAAAGACCAAGACACTAACAATTGACAATGTCTGTACATTGTAGAGAGAAACAGGCTCAGATGTCGCAAAAGCAACCACCATCATCAAAACCAAGAAAGCTAGGTACAGACAGAAGTAGCGCCAAGCATATAGTTTCCAATTTGTCCCCACGTCCCACTTGGCAAGCATCCAGATGCGGGAGAAACTGAACGTATTATTTATTTTCATCATCATTTCAACATTTTATTATCAGACAATTTGCCGACGGCAGAAGAGGCGATAAGCCAACCACCAGCAGAAGACAATCAAGCAAAAGAGAACCATGTTTACCCAAAGGGTCTCTCCCCCGGTAGCCTTTTCCATCCAATCCAAGGCAAAAATGGAATTACGAAAGACAATCAGCATAATCACGGCAAACACCCACTTGTTAAGGAAACCGGCCAACACAGCTGTGGCATGGATCAGCAACAACGACAAACCCATGGTCAAGGGCAGCATGGCATAGAGGCTCTGGGTGAACACCATCGGCAGAAGCGATGTCACGAGCGTGGGCGAAGTAGCAAACTGAAGGTAAGGCATCCTCCACTCCAACATCAGATGACAAACGTACTGAGCCACATCGGCCATGACAAAAAGCAGCGCCGAAATGATGAAGTAGAACACCGTGACGAACAGCGCCCGATACAGGAACTTCTCGCCATTGGAGGCTGGCAGGGCGAGAAACGTCAACCGCTCCTCATTACGACTCACAGGGTCGGCCAAACTCCGCGCAGCAAAGATAGCTAAAAGCAGGAAAACGGAAACTAAGGATACGGCCTGGAATCCATCCAAACTATGCGTCTGCCCCGCCGTGAGTAAAAGGAGCCATTGTATCACGAAATAGACCATGAAGGTACCAATCCACTCCCAGATATATTTTTTGCGGTTCAGCGCCCAATCCCGTTGCATAAGCAGTTTGATGCGACGGAGGCTGAGGGTATTGTTTCGTTTCATCATCATAGTTTTACTGTTTTTTATATTAAGCAAAAGTAGCTAAAGTTCCTCCCCTAAGTTAGGGGAGGTGGCCTTTAGGCCGGAGGAGTGTGTGAAAATTAGTGTTTTAAAGCACACGCCCTCCCCCTTCGGGGACTCCCTCTAACTTAGAGGGAGAGTGATAGTTACTCTGCTCCTTATCAGACAATTATAGCACCAAGAAATTATTCACCAAACACCTGTGCCATCATCTCGGGATGTGCCAAGGTGGCATTGAAGAGCAATTCGAGGTTGAGCGTGCTATCTTCCTCGCCAAGGCGATTGGGGAGAATGACACTCTGACCGTGCACCGAAGGTTGGGCAAAGAGTTCGTCGCCCGTAAGCTCGCCACTGGAGAGTTCGGTAAAGCAGAGGCGCGAACAGATGTCGCTAACAGATTGGTTGAGCAACGTGTGACTACGGTCAATAATGACCACATGGTCGAGCAGGCTGTCAATGTCGCGCACCTGGTGGGTAGAGATAACCACCGACTTGTTCTCCGTCATACCCGAGGCCACCACGCGACGGAACTGGCTCTTCGAGGGGATGTCGAGTCCATTGCTCGGCTCATCCATCACCAGGAATTCCGTATTGGTAGCCAGAGCAAAGCACATATAGGCCTTCTTCTTCTGACCCATGGAGAGTTCGCCGAGGTGGATGTCCTCATTCATGTCAAAGTCGTGTAAACACGAGCGCAGGATTTCATCGCTGAAGCGCGGATAGAAGGGACGGTTCAGACTGACAAACTGCTTCAGACTGACCTTCGGCAATGTAAACTCCTCGGGTACGATAAACATCTGACTGAGCACGTCGGGGCGACGAAGGGAGACATTCACTCCCTTGTAGAGCACTTCGCCCTGACAGGGACGGAGCAGGCCGGTCATCAAGTAGAGCAAGGTTGATTTTCCGGTTCCGTTCTTTCCCAACAGTCCATAAACACCACCTTCTTCCAACGAAAGGGAGAAGTCTTTGAACACCGTCTGCTTTCCTCTGTATCCGAAAGAGACATTTTTAATTTCCATCATCATAGTTCTTTGTTTTTTAAGTGATTTATACTCAATTTTACTCTTAAATAAGCGACGCTTTAGGTGTACTACTTTAATAGTACACTGCAAATGTATATCATTAAAGTATCATACGCAAGGAAAGGAAGAATAAATTAATATCTTTTAAGGATTAGCGAATAACTCCGAACTTGAAAATTGGAAAAGCTTAAAAGAAAAATTCATTTCACCAGAGAGATTTCTTATAATGCCTAAGCGAAAAGTTTAATCAGCAGTGGTGATTATGTAATCAACACTGCTGATTATGTGATTAGCACTGCTGATTATATGATTAGCAGTGAAGATTAAAGTTTTAACATAAGAGATATTGATTAAAGAGCAAGGCAAACTCATTTCCAAGCAAAGGAAAATAAAAAAAGCTGTTCGCTCATTTCAGAGAACAGCTTTCATCTACGGGTTTTGAAGGAAAGGATGTGCCAACTGATGCCGATGGCGAGCAGTATGAGCAGGATACGTAACCAAAGCGGATTCACAACAAAAAAGACGCAATAGAGCAAAGTGGCCCATACCATGGTAACAGAAACGACCTTGGCACGAAGAGGTATGGCTTTGTCTTCGCGGAAACTACGGATATAAGGGCCCAATGTCGGATGAGTCATGAGCCAACGGTAAAGTCTGTCTGACCCATGAAAATAACAAGTAGCAGACAATAAAAGAAAAGGTGTGGTGGGCAGCAAAGGCAAGGCGACTCCCAAGAGTCCTAAAGCTAAGGAAAGAGAACCAAGAAGGATAAGGAGTTTACGTTTCATACAGTTCAACAACAAAATTTAGGGTTCAAGGTTCAAGGTTTAAAGTTCAAAGTTTAAGGTTCAAAGTAACATCTTTTATACCTTGAACCTTAAACCTTGAACTTTGAATACCGCATCATTTGATTACGAACGGCATCTTCTGCAAATCTTCGGCACGTGAACTGCCACCGTACATGATTTCATACTTTCCGGACATGACACGCATGGCGTTGCTCTTGGCATCGAAGCACTCGAAGCGTTCGGCGGGAAGTTCAATCTCAACAAGCTGCTGTTGTCCGGGTTTCAGAGAGATACGCTTGAAGGCTTTCAAACTCTTGATAGGACCTTCGGCATCATCTACCCGACGGATATAGACCTGAACGACCTCTTCGCCAGCCACCTTACCCGTATTCTTCACCGGCACCTTCAGAGTAAGTGTCTCATTCTTACTCATAGCCTGCTTGGAAGCTTTGGCCTTGCCATATTCAAAGGTTGTATAACTAAGACCGTAACCGAAAGGATAGAGCGGAACACCCTGGAAATAGCGGTAGGTACGACCGCGCATAGAGTAATCTTGGAAATCGGGCAACTGTTTGATGTCGCGATAGAAAGTGACAGGCAGACGACCTGCAGGATTGTAACGTCCCAAAAGTACATCGGCTATGGCTGTACCACCGGCCTGACCGGGATACCATGCCTGAAGGATTGCTTCACAATTACGGCTCTCGGGCACCAATCCCATGGCTGAACCGGAGAAGTTGACAAACACCACACGTTTACCGGCCTTCTTCAATGCCTTCACGACATTACGCTGCACGGCAGGAAGCTGGATGTCCTCGCGGTCGCCACCCTTGAAACCGGGAGCGCTCACAGGCATCTCCTCTCCCTCAAGACTGGGAGCAATACCTCCAGCAAAGACTACCACATCAGCCTTTTCCACCGTCTTCAACAAGGCTGCAATATCTACTGGACGACTGGCTCCCATATCAAAACTGAGGTTGGCAGACTTCTCAATATGACGGTAACGGAGTTCTATATCATACTTCTTGCCAGCTTTGGCTTCCATGGTGTAGAAAACAGTCATTTGCTTGATTGCACCTTCGTCCTTGGCCACTTCCTTACCATTAATGAGTAAGGTGTATTCGCCACGCATCTTTATCTGGAAATCCACTTTTCCACTCTCTTTGGGACGGAAAGTGGCACAATAGATGCCAGAGAACTTCTCCAAAGGCACACCAGGAGCTACAGCCGTGGCTCCATCCGTGGTAAAGATGATAGGAGTGGTCTGGCGGGCAGTAGCCACAGGCTTTCCTTCAAACGTGTTGTTGCTCCAGAAGCGAGCATCGAAGCCCTGCCCTTTATCGGTGCTACACTGGTCGAAGAGGCTGACAAAAGTCGTTTCGGATGTACGGTCACATGCAGGAGCATAAATCAATTTATCAGCGGGCAAATACTTCTGCATCGCTTCAAGCAGTGTGACAGTATGTCCAGGGAATCCGTTATAGTTACCCCACTGCATCACCGAGTCATTGGCATTGGGACCAATCAAAGCAATGGTCTGCCCTTTCTTCAAGGGCAATATGCCATTCTCGTTCTCCAACAAGACGATACTCTTGCGAGCCATCTCCAAAGCCAGACGCTGATGCTTGCGGCTATTGATGACAGAAGCCGGAATAGTGTCCCACGGAGTAGAGGGGTCCATCTCGCCCAACTCGAAGCGAGCCTTAAACAGACGACGTACGGCACGGTCGATGTCCGCCTCCTTTATCAGTCCATTCTTCACCGCATCGACCAAACCCTTGTAAGAACTGCCGCACTCCAAATCGGTTCCACTCAACACTGCCGCAGCCGAAGCGTCGTCCCGATCCTTGTGAGTCTCGTGGTGATTTTTCATAAAGAAATCGCGGATAGCACCACAGTCACTCACCACAATTCCTTCAAATCCCCACTCCTCGCGCAAAATCTGCATCAACAGGCGGTCACTACCACAGCAAGGGTCTCCCTCGTAACGGTTATAGGCACACATCACTTCTTTTACTTTGGTCTTCTGTACCAAATCCTTGAAAGCTGGCAGATAAGTCTCCCACAGGTCGCGAGGATTGATATTCTTGGCATCAAAACTATGGCGATTCCACTCGGGACCAGAGTGGACGGCAAAATGCTTGGCGCAAGCATGAGCCTTGTCATACTTACTGTCCTCTGGCCCCTGCAAACCGCGTACAACAGCCATACCCATCTGTCCTGTATGGAAAGGGTCTTCACTGTAGGTTTCTTGTCCACGTCCCCAACGCGGGTCGCGGAATATGTTGATATTGGGAGTCCAGAAGGTCAATCCCTGATAGCGCTTATAGCTGTTTTCCTCTCTGGCAAGACGAGTCTTGGCACGCGCCTCATCACTGACAGCATTGAAAACCTCATACAACAAAGCATCGTCAAACGAAGCACCCATACCTATGGATTGGGGAAATACCGTGGCCAATCCGGCACGACCGACGCCGTGAAGGGCTTCGTTCCACCATTCATAAGGTTTGATTCCCAATCGGGGTACTGCGGGCGATGCATTCTGCATCAAAGCCACTTTCTCTTCCAATGTCAGACGGCCCACCAAATCGGCTGCACGTTCTTCGGGTGACAACGAGGCATTCTTGTAAGGTTCGTTTTGACCAAACAAAGAAACGGACAAGGCTACAACACACAGCGCTGTACCCATTCTTTTTGCAATTTTCATGTCTTATTCTATCATTAAATTTAAATCGGATTACATTGTCTGCCACTTTCGACCAACAAATCTATGCCGCAAAAATAATGATAACAAGCAGTATAAACAAATTTCCGAGAGGAAAATGGTAATTCTGTCACTGATTTCCGTACAAATTACCACAAAATAAAGTAAAAAAAGATTCGAGGGTCAATCGTCAGAATTGACCGCCTCGAATCAGATTCATAAATTCTTCACGCGTCTTTGCCTGATTAAAAGCACCGGTGAAGTCGGAAGTCGTCGTAATGGAATTCTGTTTTTCCACACCACGCATCTGCATGCACATGTGCTTGGCTTCCACCACCACCATTACTCCCAAGGGATTCAACGTTTCTTGAATACATTCCTTAATCTGCATAGTCATGCGCTCCTGAACCTGCAAACGGTGAGAAAAAATATCCACCACACGTGCAATCTTGCTAAGTCCGGTAATATATCCATTAGGAATATATGCCACATGAGCCTTTCCGTAAAAAGGTAACATGTGATGCTCGCAAAGGGAATAAAAATTAATGTCCTTTACAATGACCATCTGCCGATAATCTTCCTTGAACTTAGCTGAATTCAACACAGCCTTGGGATCCATACGATACCCTTTCGTCAAGGTCAGCATGGCTTTTGCCACCCGTTCAGGGGTCTTCAATAATCCTTCACGCTCAACATCTTCGCCCAACAGGGAAAGAATCTGCTTGTAATGGGACTTCAGTTCTGTAATATCCTGCAACAATCCTTCTTCTTGCATTTTCTCAACTATCTATGACAGGGACACCCATCTGCCCTATACCTTATTATAATTTAATGACAGAACGTACAATGGCCAATTCCTTGAAATCACCGGTCGCCTTCAATTGCCGCATGACAGCGTCAGCCTCTTCTATACTGCGAAAGTCTCCTACACGGCACACCCATCGGGGAGAAATAAACTGGGCATAGACATCCCATTCTGGAAAAACATCCTTAACACGTTTGGCCATATTGTTTGCCTCTGTACGCGCCTGTTGAGAATTGTTTCCGGCATAAACCTGCACACGGAAACCCTGAACTTTCAGCGCAGACTTCTGTGTCCCTTGCGTTTCAGCATAAGAGCGGACATTTCCGACAAGAGCCTTCAGACGGGAATCCTGATACACAACGACAGTTCCCTGACCAACCTCTTGCTTGTCCAAGTTGTCAAAGATGGTCTTCTGAGCACAAGCCGGCAAAAAGCCAAACAGCAGCACAAGCCCTAAAAAAATTGACTTTATTCTCATTGTCATTCTATCCATAAAAGAAGGGCGAAGGCATGCTATACATGCCCTCACCCTATTCTGATTTTCTTATTTGAAAGCGTCGATAATACCCTTGAAGTCAGCAACCTTCAATGCAGCACCACCAATCAAACCACCGTCAACATCGGGGTTAGCGAAAAGTTCCTTGGCATTGCTGGGCTTGCAGCTACCACCGTAGAGGATAGAGCAGTTGTCAGCCACTTCCTGACCATACTTCTCAGCAATCAACGAACGGATATAAGCATGGATATCCTGAGCCTGCTCGGGAGTAGCAGTCAAGCCGGTACCGATAGCCCATACGGGTTCATAAGCCAAAATGATTTTACCGAAATCTTCAGCAGAAAGTGTGAAAACAGATGCCAACTGAGCAGCAACAACTTCGTTCTGCTTTTCAGCCTGACGCTCTTCCAACACTTCACCAATACAGAAGATAGGAGTCAAATTGTTAGCCAAAGCCAACTTCACCTTCTCTTCAAGGATTTCAACAGTCTCGCCATAGTATGAACGACGCTCTGAGTGACCCAAGATTACATACTGAGCACCAGTTGATGCAACCATCTCGGCAGAAACTTCACCAGTATAAGCTCCTGACACCTTATCAGCACAGTTTTCTGCACCTACACCAATGATGGCACTGTCCACAATGGGAGTCACTGATGCCAAATGGATAAAGGGAGTACAGATTACTACATCGCAATTGGGTTTGTCAGCTACCAATGCTTCGTTCAACTCTTTTGCAAGAGCAATACCTTCCTGCAGGTTCTTGTTCATCTTCCAGTTTCCTGCAACAATGTTCTTTCTCATTTTTCTTCTTTGTTTATTAATGGGTTAATAGTATTAAGTTCTTTATTTCTATTCAGCAAACGATGGTTGCTGATACGATCAAGCATAAGGATAAACAACAAGGGGGCCAAAAGCCACATGAAACACTTAAGCATCTTGTACACAAACCCATCCACTTGGACTTGTGCCAAAGGCAAATCTTCAAGCGGCGCGACCAGTTGGTATTCATTCGGAATATCATCATTGGCCCACTTGTTCACGACCACTCCATCCTTCAACAATATCAAACCCGGATTGGAGCGTATCATTGTCTTCAAGGTTATCTCATCCACATTACAGAACGAATACTCTCCTCCTGTACGGTCAAGCCACTTGATGGTCTCTTCTTTATCCGAAGCAGTCAAAGCATAGAATGAATAATGTCCCTCCAGACTATACTCATAAACTTCGTTGATCAAATCGGAATATCCGTCATCGGCATTCTCCAAGTCATAAGCCACCAACAGGAATGTATATGAAGTATCGGACAAGACCTTGTCGGTGATGTCTTCACCATCAGCGATTGACACCAAAGCCAAATCATGGATCGGAGGTTCATAGCCGGCATGTTTCAATACAGTCCTACGTTCTACAAACGTCCATGTCGTATCAGGATAATTATCAATCGTAAACTCACGTTGTTCACCATCACGCTCCATCACAAATATCGTCTCAAATTGCGGAGGGAGTTCACCTTCCGGTATCTCCATCCCGGCAGGAATATCAGAACCCACGCGATATGGGCGAAAATCAAAGACCGGCAAGTGATGCAATGTGTAATATGAAAAGACAAAAATATACAGCATCATATAAACCGACACCATCCATTCGCTTCGATATGACACGAAACGAATCACTCTCCCCTTCAACAAGAATAGGGAAACGGCTGCGATTAAAAGAATGACATTCTTCCAGAAAGTTTGCCAATTGGACAACACCAAAGCATCGCCAAAACAGCCACAATCGCTCACGGGATTCTCTAAAGCTATATAGCAAGTCAGAGGGGTCATAAGGAGCATCAACAGTACAGCCAATGTGGAAGATAATCGACGATTTATACCCAAGAACAAATAGATTCCGAGCATAAATTCCAATGCTGCCATTGCTATTGAAGCGGCCAACAAGAGGGGCTCAGAAACAAACTCTGTCAAGCCAAAGGCTACGGCATAATCGCCCAGTTTATACTGAAAGCCCATCGGGTCATTGGCCTTCACAAAACCGGAGAACACAAAAACAATAGCCAACAACATGCGACAGCTGTTGGCATACAATGTCCATACGATGTTTCTAACCTTATTCTCCAAAATCCAATTTTATCAGTCCGAAGACTGCATAGTTAATCATATCCATATAGTTGGCATCAATACCTTCTGAAACCAACGTTTTACCATCCAGTCCCTCTATCTGCTTGGTACGGTAGAGTTTCATCAGAATCAAGTCGGTATATGAACTGATACGCATACCCCGCCAGGCTTCGTCATAGTCATGGTTTTTCTTCAGCATCAATTCAAGCGTCTGCTTCGCATAACGGTCGTAGTGGGCCAAAGCTTGCTCGGGAGACATATCGTCACGCTCGGCATATCCCAATTCCAACTGAATCAGTCCCACAATTCCATAATTGACAATGGCTACAAACTCTGGACGTATCCCTTCACCCACCAAGCTTACACCCTTGACCTCCAAACTGCGGATACGGTTGGCTTTGATGAAAATCTGGTCGGTAACCGACACCGGACGCATGATACGCCACGCTGCTCCATAATCATGCAGTTTCTTGGCAAACAATTCACGGCAAGAGGCCATTACCTGTTCAAACTGTTGCGTTGTATCTTTCATTGTTCCCGAAAATCAAAAACAGTTTATAATTTTTGCGCAAAGGTAAGCATTTTAACGGACATAGGGGAAGGAATAAGGAATAATTAAAGAATAAAAGGATGAAAAAAGAGGAACTTCCTCATTTTTTCATCCTTTTATCATAATCGTTTAATGCACATCTTTATGAATAACGTATCAATTGGCCCAATCTCAACGTCGTCGTACGCTTGATATTATTCAACCGGCACAGTTCATTGATACTCACACCGTAACGAATGGAAATTTTGGAAAGTGTATCCCCTTTGCGGACTTTGTAGTAACGGATATCCATATCCTCAGGCACCTTCTCGCCTCGTTCACGCATAGCCTGTGCAGCTTTACGCTTGGCTCTGGGAGAATAATACGTATAAGTATCCCCTGTCACATCCTGATTAGGGAAGTCAAACAAGAGTTCCGGATTCAATTCCTGTCCAATCAATCGTGTTTCAAAATGGAGATGAGGACCTGTGGACTTACCGGTATTTCCTCCCAGACCTATAGGTTGGCCACTCCGGACATATTCGTCTGTTGCCACCAACTGCTTTGAAAGATGACCGTAGATTGTCTCCAATCCGTTATCGTGGCGGATAACCACATACTTGCCATACCCTTTACGACGTCCTTCATCAGCCACTACACGAATTTTCCCATCGAACGCTGCATAGATTGTATCTCCAATCTGTACCTTCACATCCATACCCTTGTGTTGACGACGGAAACGGCGACGGTAACCGAATTTAGAAGTCACACGGGTATTCGTTGTCGGCATAGAGAAACCACGAAGATCAATGACAAACGTATCCGGCACCTGTACATCAGCGTACACATGCACCCGTTTGTTATCCCAAGTCGGATAAAGTCCGTATCCCGGATATTCCATTTGTTCGCGCACAATCTGACGCTTCAAGGCCACAGAGTCTATCGCCCTCATTTTCTTATCCAACGGAGCCTGACGGGCCAACAAATCCTGTGCACGTCCCTCTATGGTTGTCGCCATTAACAACATCGTAATCGCCGCAGCCACGAGGCTGAAGTATCTTGAACTCATCCTTTTTTTACCTTCCTTTTTTCTGTTTAAAATAAGATTCTATCAATATTCATCGTTTGCATAAAGATAGTCAAACGTTGCTTGCTTATATTCGAACAACTCTTCAGGTTTGAAGAATCGTGCCAACTCCACTTGGGCTGTTTCGGGAGAATCAGAAGCATGAACAATGTTTTCTTGGAAACTCATGCTATAATCACCACGAATGGTACCAGGTGCAGCCAAACGTCCATTGGTAGGACCAGCAAGAGCACGTACAGCCTGAATGGCATCCACTCCCTCATAGCAACAAACAATCACTGGGGCGGTCATCATAGAGTCCTTCACTCTTTGGAAGAACGGTTTTGCACTCAAGTGAGCATAATGTTCACTCAAAATTTCGTCTGTCAATTGAGTCATTTTCATACCGACCAAACGCAATCCCTTACGTTCAAATCTGTTCAAAATCTCACCTACCAAACCGCGTTGCAGCGTACAAGGCTTCAAGATAACCAATGTCTTTTCCATGATGTTTTTCAGTTCTAATTATACAAATGAAGGAGTCCACATGAAGGCCATGCAAACAAAAAACTTCCAAAAGTAGTCATTTTTAAGCAATTACAACAACTACATTAACATTATTTAGATTAAGATTCCGATTTTTCCATCAGATTTCAGGAGCTTTAATGAAATCAAACACTAAAAGCCCTCTATCAGATGCCATCCTACGGACACACAACCACATAGCAGAATCCCTATCACGACACGGCGATTCCGATACTTCAAACCATAAAACAACAAGGCCATTACCCCATAAGTGCAGACCATATCCACCACCGAAAAAGAGAAGGTACAGACATCCGCACCAGGCAAACGGTTACACCAATATATACCCGCATTCATCAGATATACAATTTGGCTGATACACCATCCTGAGGCCATTTGCAAAGCAGGAAAGGGGAATAATGACAACAGCAGGAAAGGGACAGCCAAACACACTATCAGCCAAGTCAGCGGAACCACCCATAAGTTTACCAACAATGCATAAGGGGAAAAACGGGAGAAATAGTACAATATCAAAGGGACGACACCCATCTGAGCCGCCAAGGAGGTGGAAGTAATGCCCCAGAAATAACGGACCGCTACATTGTTTGACCGAGGAATCCTCTCCCATATCCACGACTGCAGCAACAGGATAGCCGCTACCGCCATGAAAGACATCTGAAAACCCACATCAAACAGATAAAAGGGATTATAGACCAACATTCCGAAAGCGGTCAATGCCAAAGTATTGAGTGGTACACCCTCACGATTGAAACAACTACTCAGCAACAGACAGGAAAACATAATAGCCGCACGAACAGCCGAGACAGGAATTCCTACCATGAAGACAAATCCCCATACCATCGGAAGAAGCAACAACTTCCGCAAGAGGAGATTCCGTTTTCGCGGAAAGACAAGCCCTATTACCATAGAAAATACCACACAAACAATACCCACATGAAGGCCCGACAAAGCCAACACATGACTTGCACCTGAGATATTGTACTGCTGACGGATCCCTTCATCAAGTTCCTTCTTATAGCCCAGTGCCAAAGCCGAGAACACGGCACCTTCTTCACCTGTCAATCCTGATTGGCGGCAATAATCCAACAACCGATTCCTTACCTGCAAAGCCCGACATTTCCAATCCAGAGAAACCGTATCCACCAATTGCCAACGCTGTGTATAAAGGGTTCCACACACCTGATGATGACGTAGGAAACGGGCATAGTCAAAATCGGGAGTCGTATTCGTGGGAGAAGAAATTTGGCCATAAAAACGTACGGTATATCCCGGTCGCAAAGATTGGACCCTATGATCCTTTGGAAGATAGAGGTACACA
The DNA here is from genome assembly GCA_045647865.1 of Phocaeicola sp. Lineage (GTDB taxonomy): Bacteria > Bacteroidota > Bacteroidia > Bacteroidales > Bacteroidaceae > Phocaeicola_A. Next base: position 3,902 of record JAZRMW010000044.1, on the reverse strand, counting down.
TCCGTATCCATCGCCCGACAAGTATCCCCTTGCCATTGAGTAACAAGGTGCATCGGACACAAAAAACTGCGGGGTTTCTCTGTTACATCTTCAAGTACGACTCCCTCATATACACGGGCATCCTGTGGCCAATCGACAAGAACCTCTCTCCATTGCCGAGAACATAATGCCCCACCTAACAGAAAAAAGAAAGAGAAGGAAAGCACACCAAAACCCATGCTCCTTCTCCATGCAGATTTCCAAAAAGTCACAGCCAACAAGAGTATTGCCAGACCTAAAGTTGCCAATACACAAACAAAAGGAATATGACAAAGGCCATCGGCCATGTCCACCACCGCGATTCCCACCATCAAAGGGAGCAACATCCGCACAAATGGATGTGTCTCTATAAAGCGGGATATCGGATGCCTCATCACAACGCCTTCAACGCATGAATCGTCTCTTCCGGTGCAGACGACTTAAAGACATAACTACCTGCCACCAGCACATCTACTCCAGCCTCAGCCAACAAAGGTGCCGTCTCCTCATTAACCCCACCATCAACCTCTATCAGAGCCTTTGAACCCGTACGTTCAATCAACGCACGAAGTTCCTTTACCTTTTCCAAGGTATGAGGAATAAATTCTTGTCCGCCAAAACCGGGATTGACACTCATCAGCAACACCATATCCACATCGCGGATAATATCCGTCAGCAAAGCGACAGGAGTGGCAGGATTCAACGTCACACCCGCTTTCATCCCAGCCTCCTTGATTTGTTGGACCACACGATGCAGATGAGGACACGCCTCATAATGAACATTCATCATATAAGCCCCCAAAGCCTTCACCTCTCCGATGAATTTCTCAGGAGAAACAATCATCAAATGTACATCAAGAGGCTTGTGACAAAGTTTGGCCACATGTTTCAACACAGGAAAACCAAAAGAAATGTTCGGGACAAACACTCCGTCCATGATGTCCAAGTGGAGCCAATCGGCTTCGCTACGGTTTATCATATCCATATCGGCACGCAAGTCAGAGAAATTTGCGGCCAGCAACGAAGGAGAGACTTTCATATCAGTGTATTCAGCTTAAGTTTCATGCAAAGATAATGCATTTTGTTGGATTAACCTAACACAAATCCGGGTAATCCTTCAGGAAGAAGCGAAGATGACCGGTAATTGCGTGCAAACATGCGCAAGAAATTCAACGTCTTTTCGCTGGGAGAACGACGCGCACGATGGGATTCACGTCTTTCACGAGAAGTCTCAAAAGAACAAAAAGAAGCAATAGAATGAGTAATGTTTTTATCCATAGGCCAAACTCTAATTATCTGTTTACACCTCTATAAACGCAGATGATTGGAGTTTAGTATATAAAAAAGAGGGATTTTGTCTCAAAAAAATGCAGCTACCTGCATCAGCCAACGCAGCTAGCTGTATCGACAATCGCAGCTAGCTGCAATCCCTAATGCAGCTAGCTGCGATTTTGTTTAGGGAGGTTCTATAAATTAGCTTGCGAGGATTTGCTTCGGATTTTTGAGAATTTTCTTCTTATCTGCGAAGATGCGTAGCGGGCTACGTGTCAAGAAGATAAGAAGAAAAAGATCAAAAAAGACAAGCAAAGCATCCAAGCAGAGAACCAACCTGATTAAACGTAGAAACTAATTTATAGGACCCCCCTTTACCTCACAAGGATTTTTTTACCATCCACGATATAGATACCTTGAGGAAGTTCGTTCTTCAGTTCATCTACAAGGATTTGACGCTTCAAGAGTATGCCTTGGAGAGAATAGACATCAACATGTGTCTTGGTGATGACAGCCTTGATGCTTGAAGCAAAACTACCTGTCACTTCCAAATCCTCAGCTGGCATTGTTTCGGGAACTTCACTCCATCCGCTGAAGATATAACCCTCCTTTTGGGGAGCCTCTTTCAATACGATGGCCTCACCGTAAGTAACTTCTTCGGTAGCATACACTTCACCATCCACCTTATAAGTAATGGTATAAGAGTTTATGGTGAATGAACCTGTCACGGTTACATCCTGTGCAGGCATCGTAGCTGGTACTTCGCTCCATCCACTGAAAGTATGACCTTCTTTGACGGGAGCAGCTTCGGCGATGATGCTTGTTCCGTATTCAAGTTCAACCGTATTGTACGCTACACCATCTACCACATATAATAAGGTGTAGCGATTGATAGTGAATGTTCCTTCTACAGTTACGTCCTGTGCTGGCATAGTTGCAGGAACTTCTGTCCAACCGTTGAAGGTATATCCTTCCTTAGCCGGTGCTTCGGGAGCGGTGATGGCTGTACCATAAACTACGGTTTCAGTCTTGAAGGTTGCACCATCCAAAACGTATGTCAACGTATAGCTGTTCGCGGTGAACGAACCTGTTACCGTCACATCATGCAAAGGCATCGTCTCTGGAACTTCACTCCATCCGCTGAAAGTATGACCTTCCTTGACTGGAGCGGCATCGAGGACAATGGCATCACCAAAGGCTATGGTCACGCGCTTGTACTCTACACCATCTATCATATAGACGAGGTTATACTTCAAGTCCTTGTTGATGGTATATGAACCACTGAATGTAAGGTCTTGTGCGGGCATCGTTGCAGGAACTTCACCCCATCCGCTGAAGTTGTAACCAGACTTGGCTGGAACTTCGGGAGTGGGTATTGCAGTGCCGTAAACAACTGTCTCTGTCTTGAACGTCTCACCGTCCAATATGTATGTTACCTTGTAACTGTTGGCGGAGAACGAACCTGTTACGGTTACATTGCTTGCAGGCATAGTCGCAGGTATCTCACTCCATCCACTGAAAGTATGCCCCTCCTTGGTGGGAACTGCTTCAGCGGTAATGGTTACACCGTATTCAAGTTCCAATGTCTTATAGACAGTTCCATCTACAGTATAAGTCAACGTGTATTTATTGATGGTATAAGCACCTGTTACTGTCACATCCTGTGCTGGCATAGTTGCAGGTACTTCTGTCCAACCATTGAAGGTATATCCTTCCTTAGCAGGCGCTTCGGGAGCAGTGATAACCGTACCATAGACAACTGTTTCTGTCTTGAAGGTTGCGCCATCCAAGATGTATATCAATGTATAGCTGTTAACGGAGAACGAACCAGTTACGGTTACATCATGCAAAGGCATGGTCTCAGGTACTTCACTCCATCCGCTGAAGGTGTGGCCTTCCTTGACTGGAGCGGCAAGGACCTCTATCGGGTCACCGAAGGATACCACGATACGTTTATACTCTGTACCGTCAACCATATAAATAACATTAAACTTGTTATCCTTATTGATGGTATAGCTTCCCGTAAAGGTCAAGTCCTTAGCTGGCATAGTTGCAGGAACTTCACCCCATCCACTGAAGTTGTAACCAGGTTTTGCAGGAACTTCGGGAGTGGGTATTGCAGTGCCGTAAACAACTTGCTCTGTCTTGAACGTCTCACCATCCAAAATGTAGGTAACCTTGTAACTATTGGCGAAGAACGAACCTGTTACGGTTACATTGCTTGCAGGCATAGTTGCCGGTATTTCACTCCATCCACTGAAAGTATGACCTTCCTTGTTGGGAACTGCTTCTGTGATGATGTTTGCTCCGTATTCAAGTTCCGATGTCTTATAGACAGTTCCATCTACGGTATAAGTCAACGTGTACTTATTGATGGTATAATCACCAGTCACCGTAACATCCTTGGCAGGCATGGTTGCAGGCACTCCTGTCCATCCGCTGAAGGTATATCCTTCCTTAGCTGGCGCTTCGGGAGCGGTGATGACTGTACCATAGACTACGGTTTCTGTCTTGAAAGTTACGCCATCCAAGATGTAGGTCAATTGGTAAGAGTTGGCGGTGAACGAACCTGTTACCGTCACATCATGCAAAGGCATGGTCTCAGGTACTTC
>JAZRMW010000043.1:0-73323 GCA_045647865.1 Phocaeicola sp. | reverse complement strand
CCGCGATTAGACATAGAAAACACAGCAAAAAAAAACAAAAAAATAATTGGAGCAATAAATCCAAATTCATACATTTGCAGACACGAAACAACTAATTATTTATCTTAATCTTAAAATAGCAACATTATGATCCGAAAAACTATTTTTATTATAACAATAGGCCTAATATGCTTATTACTTCCGCAAGCATCTTTTTCACAAGATATTCGTGGAGAGTGGAAATGTCCGGATGAAATGTACCAATATTGGGGATACAAAGTAGGCAAAGGAAAGTTATCTTTCAACGAGAATAATACATTCGCGCTCGAACTCTACGGACGGAATATGTTAGGACATAAGTTTTGGCCCCATAGACGTATGGATCTTAATGTGAAAGGTCTTTATACTGCAAAGAATGATAGCATATATTTTTACGTAAACCCAGATGACATTAAATGCCATGTTGTTGGTGGCAGAGAAGATCCTGCAATGTCTCCCAATTATGACTCTTCCAACCAAAGAACAACATGGAACGGCAGTGAAGTAAGATATGACTCTGAACTTCGAATATGTGAATTCCAAAGAATATCAATCATAAACCAAATGCTCGATTTCTTTGAATGCAAAAGATATTCGTTCACAAAAATAAGTCAGGACAGTTTGCGTATCGGAAAGAAATTCGTAATCACACGACCCAACGATTAAAATGATTGCTCTATCAACTAAGGTCTAAAGACATTTTTATATATTTGCAACATCAATAAAACATAATGCTTATGAAAACCAGAAAGATGTACCAACGATTGCTCCTACTATGTGCAACCTTGTCAGCAAGTCTTGCAACCATGAATGCACAGACACTGACCAAAACGTTTACATTCAATTTCAATGCGGATGATTTCAAAGTCGAACAAATTAGTGCAGAAAAGAAATGTGAAATTTTTGCAGGCATTGACTATGGATTTGGAGAATTGGGAGAACCGGCTCTTCCCCATACTTCCTATGAAATCCTGTTGCCTGACAATTATAGAATCAAGGATTTCATGTACACAATCGGAGACGACACATGCCAAATTACGCGCGTTTTCTTCTATCCTACATTTGAAGACTTCACGAATGAAACCCCTGAGATACTGACTATGGATAGCATTCCCTTATATCCTACCCCACAAGCAGTGGCAGGTCCTGGCCCTCATCCTGAAAATCCGGAGTATCCTTTAATTACATTTCCCACGAAAGTCCAGCATTTCGGCAATAATAATTGGGATGGATACAGATTGGAAATATTTGAAATATGCCCCTTTACATATTATGCTGCAGAACAGAAATTGGTATTGGCTACATCCATCAAACTGACTGTGTCAATAGAACCCTACAATAACGGTACCCCATCCCATAGCGGAAAACAAGACAATCAGATTAAGAAGCAGATTTTCAATCCCGAAGATTTTGGAATGGGAGTTGAGAATTGGCAACCAGCACCTCGTCCGTTCCCCCAATGGGCTGATGGAGGAGAACTGAAGTTCAATGAAACCATGTATATGCTGAATGTAGGAGCAGGAATGTTCTTCTGCGGAGGAAATGCATGGAACACACAAACGAGTGTGGGCGACAAAGGATACAAGGTCTATTTTGAACAATACCAGACCAATGGGGTTTGGGATGGAAAGACAGTCTATTTCCGCAATTATGTAGAAACTAAGGGAGGCCAAGTGATGGATGTATTTTTTGAAAGCATCACAGGAGATTGCTATGTTGACTGTGGCTCACACCCGAACTTCTATTGGAAGATAGAGAAAAACAATGGAAACAATTACTATCGACTGTCTATGGCTGAGGCCAATCCCGACTACCAGACATGGCAGGTGGAAAAGAATCCGGGAACCTATTTCGGATGGGATGCAGCTAACGGGACTGTGGCTTCTGCATTCTTGAATCCCACTAAAGAAGGAGTCCATGTGGATTGGGCATTCCTGTCGGAAAAGCAATACGAAGAGTATCAGAATACAATGGAGACATATCGGGTGGCACAAAAGTTGAAAGCATTGATTGACGAAGCACGCGAAAAAGGTATCGGTACAAAGGAGCAGGAGGACATCTATGCCAATGAAGCAGCAACAAAGGACGAATTGAATGCTGCCATAGCTACTGTCACAACAGCTATCTTGAATTGGGACGAACAAAATGTGGATCCTGCGAAGCCCGTAAACCAGACATCAAGCATCGTCAACCCCAATTACGACGACAACAATAATACGGGATGGAACGGGACTATTCCTGGCTTCCAAAACTACACGAATGCCGAACATTACGGCAAGACGTTCGACACTTGGCAAATGGTGGAAAACCTTCCGAACGGAGTCTATAAACTGACGGTGCAGGGATTCTATCGACCTGCAAAACAGGATGCCACGGGAGCTGTGTTCTATGCTGCCAATGGTACGGACAGTGTGACTACACCCGTCACCAACATCTATGAAGAATTGGAAGAAAACGGTGTTGCACAAAGCACCATGCAATATGCCGGTGAACAGTTCGCAAAAGGCAAGTATCTGAACAATGTGTATTTCACCGTGACAAACAACAAGGTACGCATCGGAGTAGCTTTACCCCAATTGACTGGACATTCCGATTGGGCCATCTGGGACAACTGGCAACTGACTTACTACGGAAACAAGGGAGAAGCATCTTATAACGGAATAGTAAAGGAAATGGCAAATGCAAATCTGACACGGTTTGACACTGTGACCGCAAAGATGACTGTCGGCACAGTGGACACCTACAAAGCTTGTCTCAACAGCCTGACAGCAACGGACATTGCTGGCATCAACGAAGCCAAGCTGACCATCAAAGAAGCCATAGCTACCGTAGAAACAAACATCAACGCATGGAAGGAATACTCAAAATCGGTGGAATGGGGAAGAGAAGTCGTCAGGATGGACTACGTCTATTGGAATGACACCAAACGGGAACTTGATGACTATCTGAGAGAAGAAGCGCCTATTTATCTTAAAAATGAAGAATTGACGACCGAAGAGCTGATGTCACAGAATGTTCAAATAGAACAATGGATTCGGGATATATTAATTGTTGCCCCTTGTCCCACCTATATGAATTGGAGCTACGTATCATTTGACAAGAGTTCCGCAGACAAGAAGGAGGTAAACAGTTATACCCGATATTCCATAGGAGAATTCACAAGTGTAGGCAGGGTAAGTTACGTCAAATTATTGGAATATACAGCCTGTGATGACTATTCTGCAGGAGATGACGTGAAGGTTTACCGTATCCGGTTTGACGGAAGAAGCCGCATCTACATCTTGAAAGAGGATGCACCCGACTACCGTAAACAAGGAATCATCCTCAAAGAGGAAGGATTGGATTACCTCTTGTATGATTTCGATTTGAAAGAAGGGGAAGAGTTCTGCAAATACACGGAAAATGGGAAAGATACTGTAAGCATCACCATCAGTGAGCGGACTACTGTCACCTGTTCCAATGGGCAGACATTCAATGCCCAACGACTGAGTATGGGTACTGCATGGTGGATTGAGACTTGGGGTTCTACCGAAGAGTTCCTCTATCCATTCAGACCAAACCGTATGGAACGTGATTGCGGTTCATCGCTCAACTATGCATTCTTGATGGAAGGACACGAAACACCTTTATTCTATTACAATCCTTTCGGCGATATTACAGGAGTAAGCACAGCTTTCAAGGCCGACGACTGCGCTATGGATGAATTTGAGTGGCTTGCCATCGAAGAGAATACGATAGAAGATACTCGTGCACAAATCCGCATATCTGGTTCCACCGTCTCTTGCACCGCCCCCAATGCCATGAAACTGGAAGTCTATACTATAGATGCCATCAAGGTGGGCGAAGCAAGATTTATGAATGGAGAGGCCAAGGTGAAGGTAAACAAAGCGCCAGCCATGTATCTCTACATCGTGACGTATCCTGACGGACGACGGGAGAGCGGGAAAATAAGAGTAAGTGAGGAGTGATGAACTACAAGCTACGAGTGGTTTAAAGTTCAAGGCTCAAAGTTTAAGAAGACAAAGACTCCGTCCCTTCGCGTTTGTAACGAAGGGACGGAGTCTTTACTATACCGATAGATATAGTTGCAGACACATGAAGGCATTGCTCTGCAAACAAGGTTATAGACACCGACGCATCACAGATATTGAGACTCAAAACCTCCCCGTTGCAAATGAGGATGGACGGGGACGAAAGGTAGTCAACCAAAATCGTTAGCATACAGAGAAACGAAGATTGGATGGACCACCATATTCCTTCCTCTTTTTTTCTTAAATTTATTTTTCTCTCTTTACAAAATTTCATATCTTTGTTGCGATTTAAACGACTAACACCATGCGAAGAATTATTTTTTCTATTGTTTGCAACAAAAAAAATAAACTTTTATATACTATTAATGATGAAACAGAATAGCAAGCGTTGGGGCTTCGGCCTCATTGCACTCCTGTTGAGTGCTCTTACGGCTACGGCCGCTGTGAAAGTACACACCATCGGTGACTCCACCATGGCCAATTATGACGAAAACTCCACTGACAAACGCGGTTGGTGTCAGATGCTCCAGCAATTCTTCAATGCCGACGAAGTGGTCATCAACAACCGGGGAAAGAGTGGCGCTTCGTCCAAATCATTCTATCAGGAAGCAGCTTATTGGAAGACTGTCATTGCAGGAGTCAAGGCTGGGGATTATGTACTCATCCAATTTGCCCACAACGACGAAAAGAACGGTGGCCTTGATGGCGACGATGTGATAGCCCATGCCAAGGAACACGGCCAAAGCACTGCCGACATCGACTACCGGGGCACCACAGCCAACGGGACATTCAAAAAATACATTCGCGCCTATATCGAGGAGACCAAGGCCAAAGGTGGCAAACCCATCATTGTCACTCCCATTTGCCGAAAGTACTTCAGCGGGAACAGCATCCGCCGAAACGGCATGCACGACTTGGGCGACTCATTCAGTATTCTGGGAAGTACCTCGAAAGGCAGTGTTCCCGAAAATGACAACACCTATGATTATGCTCAAGCACTACGCGATGTCGCTGCCGAATATGAGGATGTCCCCGTCATTGACCTGACAGTAATGACACGAGACCTCTACCTGAGCTACGGTGAGAGCTACTGTACGGCCAACCTCTTCTGCACAGATGACAGCACACATCCCAAGAAGATGGGTGCCACACTCATTGCCCGCCTCTTTGCACAAGCAATGAAAGAGCAAGGAATCCTGGCCGAACACATCATTGTGGGTACAGACATTACCTTCAGCCCCACAACGGGCGACTTCGGAAAGGCTTATGCCGGACAGACACTGGTGAAGGAGTTCAATATCTCGGCCTTCGGACTGAGCAACCCAACAGGAACATTCACGTTCACCGTATCCGAAGGGTTTGAAGTGTCAACAGACAAGAACAACTATGCACAGAGTGTGACGGCCAACTATACGGGTGGAAATCTCATCACCTCGGTCTATATCCGTACTACTCTGAACAACCCCGGCACATTCACCGGCACACTCACCGCCACGGATGGGGATGTGAACCGCGACCTTCCCCTTACAGCCGAATGCATTGACCTGAGCGGTGGTGAAGAGGTGTCGGTCCTCTATCCGCTGACAGCTGATGCCAATGCCGTAGTCACTGGTCCCTGCATGGCTGTAGAGGAAAGCTGGAGTGGCATGTTCGTGCAGAAATACACCAACATAAACAAAGCCGCCGTATGGCCTGCAGAAACCGGACGCGATGCCTCGTACAAGACACAACGCAACCTCATCGAGGGAGAAACTTGGCCTGCCGGTGAAATCGATGAGGTTTCCACCCGTTACATCCAATTCGGAATGACCGCCCCAGCCAACACAAAGATTGACATAGACAAGATAAGCCTCTTCGTGGCTGGAGCCGGAGGCAGTGGTATGCGCTGCAAGATTTACTATGCCACAGATGCCGACTTCTCCAATGCGACTCTGATTCAGGAAATGTCCAACATGGCCGGCAACACCGTGTATGCCATAGAGAGTATCCCCGTGGTGAGCATCAGCGACGGCCAGAGCCTGTACCTGCGCGTCTATCCCTGGTACAAGAGTGAAGCAACAGGCAAAACCATCTGCCTGAGCGATGTCTATATCCACGGTATGGCGTCGGATGCCACAGGCATCACAGCAGTAACCACAGATGGGAGCATGAATGAAATGTATGACCTGATGGGACGTCTGGTGAAGACTCCGGAAAAGGGCTGTATATACGTAATGAAAGGAAAAAAGATTGTAAGGAAGTAGTAAAAGCTACGAATGACCAGTTGCTAGTGGCCGGTTGTAAATACAGGAAACCACTAGTAACTGGTTGCCAGTAACTCAAGAAACACACAAAAACAATTATTATATCATCAATAAAAACAAAAAAACTATCATGAAAAGAATGAAGACATTAGGCTTGGCTCTTGCCAGTTCACTGCTCGCTTTGAATGTCATCGCTCAGGAGACTACTCCTGACACGTTGGCACATTGGAGTTTTGAAGGAGGTTACGAAGCTACAGCCGGAGAGGGTACTTCCATGTACTACACTCCAAACAAAGGTGCTTATGCCGACATCGGGCATTACTATTTCAAGGATCAAGTTCCAACATTCTATCCTGAAGTTGCAGCAACAGAAGCTGCAAATTATCAACTGTCGGCCTTTTCGAATGGCCAATATTGGCAGGTGACAACAGGATGGGAAGTGAAGGTGTTCCGTATGATTAGCGGCGCCAACGCCATCACTGATTACACCGATGCGACACAGCACAATGCCTACTATGAGATGACATTCCCTACAACAGGATACAAGGATGTCAACATGAACATCGTCATTGCATACGGAAACAATGCCGCTTGTGAAATGACAGCTGCCATGTCAACTGATAATGGCGCCACATGGAATGTTATTGGTTCATACACCACATCAAGCGCTTGGTTTGTGTATGAAGAACGTAGTATTGCCATTCCCGCAGCCAATGCAGACAAAGTGATTGTCCGCTTGTTTGCCACCAATGATTGTGCCAGCAACTGGAACATGGACAAGTTGACCATTACTGCAACTGCCGCCACTTCTTTTGAGGAAACTTACAGTGTGAAAACAGGGAATCAACCCGAATCCGCAGGAATCGTGACTATTGCACCACTGGCAACAGGACTTACAGCAGGGACAGAAGTTACAGCTACTGCTACCGCCAACTTGGGCTTTGCTTTCAAGGAATGGAAAGATGCAGAAGGAAATGTTATAGCTACGGAAAATCCCTACACCTTTACCATCAGCGGAAATTTGAATTTAACCGCTGTCTATGAAGAAGAGGAGCTTCCCGTCGGTACTCCCGTGACATTGGCGAAATGGACTTTTGACAATGGATACGACACTGAGAATGTAGAAGGAAAAGACATCTATGTCCCCAATGCCAACAAAGACTGGGCCGAAATCAGTGCTACCTATTTTGCTACACAAATCCCCTATTTCTACCCGAACACATTCATGGGAGAAAAAGACAATTATCTGATGACTGCAAAATCAGAAGCACGCTATTGGCAAATCTGTACCGGATACCAGAATCAGGTGTTCCGCATTGAGAACAGCACAGCCAATGCCATCACAGACTATACTGACGCTCTACAGCACAATGCATACTACGAAGTGCAGTTCTCCACTAAAGGTTACAAAAACATCTCCATTGACTATGCCATAGCCTATGGGCAGAATGCTGAAGCCGCATTGGAAGCTGTAGTCTCTACTGACGGCGGACAAACATGGGCTGCTGCCAGCACAGGCAAGACTGCCGGAAATTGGTGGATATACAACCCGAACACCATCACCCTGTCTGCCAACAACAAGGAGCAGGTCATCGTAAGACTGATTGCAGGAAACGGGTTTGCCAGCAACTGGAATATGGACTATCTGACCGTCAATGCAGAAGTGGGAGAAAAAGAAATGGGACCTGTCGAACTGAAGAATTACACCATCGCATGGCCATTCCACGAAGGACAAAAGAACCCGACAACGGGCGAAGTGACAACTCCGGGACTCCTGTCTGTGGCGGAATTCTCACACGGTTCAGAACTGACTATTACAGGTGTCCGTACAGATGGTGGAATTGCAGCCCTGACTTCTTTCCAACCCGTCAACGGACAAGTAGGAACGAATGAAGAGCACAGCGCATTGAACTTTACAGTTATCCCGAAGAGAGGCATCACCATCACCCCCAAACAACTGTCTTTCAAAGCTGCCCGCGTAGGAACCAATGGAGGAAAATTTGACGTGGTGGTGATTTGCGGTGAGGATACTGTCACTGTTGCAGAAGGATTTACTCCGCAATTGGTAAAGGAAGCTCCCTATTACTCCGATTGTGTATATGACTTGAGCAACCTGCATGCCACTACAGACAAGATTGTAGCCAAAATCTACATCAAGGGATTGGCCAACAACAAACAGTACGCCTTCAGTGACATTACCATTACTGCTGATATTGAAGGAACTGTATTGCCCACTCCTTCTTACACATTGGCCACAAAGATAGGTATGGAGGGTGCAGGAAACATCAGCATCAACCCCTCGGGAGCCGAATTTGACGAAGGAACTATGATAGAGCTGAAAGCCAGTGAAAACTTTGGTTACCACTTCACCGGATGGTACGATGCCGAAGGCAATGAGGTCTCTACCGATAATCCTTATAGATTCCAGATTGCTGCCAACACCGACCTGACCGCACAATACAGCAAGAGCAATGTCTATGCCCTCAACCTGAAGGTTATCGATGATATGGAGAACACCTATGGCAACGCCAATCTGGTGACCATTGTTCCTGACGGAAACATCATCAACGGCGTACACTACTACGAGGAAGGTACCGACGTGAAGCTGACCGTAAACAACAACAAGATTCTCAGCTTCACCGGATGGGAAGACAAGAGCACCAATGCCGAGCGCATCATCAACATGGACAGTGAGAAGAGCCTGACTGTGAACTATGCTGTAGCCGACTACATCGTAGCCTGGGACCTCTATCAGGACAGCCCCAATACAGAGCGTGCTGCTGATTATCGCAGCAACACAGAGAACGGCGGACTCCTCTCGCTCCGCAAAGCAGACGGAAGCACCAGATCATGGCTTACACGCGGAGTAAACAATGGCGCAGAAGAAGGACGCTGGGGTGCCCGAATCTGGAGCCTCCTCTCTGATGGCTGGTACTGGGAAATCTCTTTCTCTACCAAGGGATACAGCAACATCACCTTCTCCAACGGTTTCGGACACTCGTACAACACCTACGCCGTGATGAAGGCCGAATACTCTGTAGATGGAACCAACTTTACCGAAGTGGGAACTTACGACATCCCCACACGCGGATGGGTTGACGGTGAGTTTACCCTGCCTGCCGAGGCAAACAACCAAGACCGTGTATGGATACGCTGGATGCCCGGTTCAGAAGAACTCGTAGGTAACGAAAGCGACTATGACGGACTCTCTATCGGTGACATCTTTGTCCTTGGCGAAAGCGAACAGGCCAATGACCAAGTGGCTCCCGTACTCGTGGGCAGCAATCCTGAGAACAATGCAACCGGGGTATCGGCCACAGGAAGCATCGTACTGACCTTCAACGAACGTATCAAGGCCGGAACAGGCACTGCCACACTGAACGGTGAAGCAATTGCACCTACCGTCAACGGAAAGACAGCCGTGTTCCAATACACCGGACTGGATTATAACACCGCCTACAGCTTCACACTGCCTGCCGGTGCCATCACCGACCGTAGCAGCAATGCTTATGAGGGTATCACGCTGAATTTCACTACCATGGAGCGCACACAACCCGTAGCCCGTCTCTATGATGCCATTGTGGCTGCCGACGGCAGCGGTGACTACCTGACCGTACAGGAGGCCATCGACGCAGCTCCCGAAGGACGTGCCATTCCTTGGCTCATCTTCATCAAGAATGGTGAATACAAAGGACATGTGGACATTCCTAAGAGCAAACCTTACCTGCACTTCATCGGTCAGGAGCGCGACAAGGTAATCATCACCGATGACAAACTCTGTGGTGGCGACAATGCCCTGCACGTGAGCGTAGGTGCTACCGTGGTGGTAAATGCCAACGACTGCTACTTTGACAACCTCACACTGGAAAATTCATGGGGACACGACAAGCAGGCCGGCCCGCAAGCATTGGCACTAAACACCAGCGGCGACCGCACCGTCTTCAAGAACGTGGCCATGCTCTCTTACCAGGATACTTGGATTACACCTTCTACATCAAACTACCGCGCATACGTGAAGGACTGCTTCATCGAAGGTGCTGTGGATTTCATCTACAACAGTGGTAACATCTACATCGACAACACGACCCTCTACATCAACCGCAAGAGCGGTGGCTACATCGTGGCTCCCTCACACGGTGCTGACGTAGAATGGGGATACGTCTTCATGAACTGCCGCATCACTGCACCGGGTGTACCTTCTGAAACTGATGTATGGTTGGGCCGTCCTTGGCACAACAGCCCAAAGACAGTCTTCATCAACACCATTGCCGAAGTGACCATTCCTGCCAAGGGTTGGTATCCCACCATGGGAGGTCTGCCCGTACTGTGGGCCGACTACAACACGATGGACGGCAACGGCAATCCCGTTGACCTGAGCCAACGCGAGGATACCTATTATGTAACCAACAGCGACGGAAGCAAGACCTACGGCACTGCCAAGAACTACCTGACAGCCGAGGAGGCTGCCCAATACACCGTGAAGAATGTGTTGAGCGGCAAGGACAACTGGCAACCTGCCATCATCACCGAATCATGCGTAGCACCCGTAGCCACCTGGAACGACGACAAGAGCACCCTGTCATGGGAAGCTGTTCCCTACGCCATCTGCTACGTCATCGTGAAGAACGGCAAAGACGTGGAGTTCACAACAGAAACAACCATCAGTGCCGAAGCCGGAGCCACCTACATGGTATACGCAGCCAACGAACAGGGCGGCCTCAGCGCAGGATGCGACCCCAATGCGACAGGCATACAGCCTGTCCTTTCCGCTGAAGCCCAAGCGATTGCCATTTATACGATAAATGGCATACAACTAAGAGAGCTACAACATGGCCTAAACATCGTACAGATGAAGGATGAAAAGGGCAATGTTGTTATCCGTAAGGTAAGAAAATAAACAGTTATATACTACTCACAGACAGAGAGGCGCGGAATTCCGTGCCTCTCTGTCTTTAAAGGACTTTGCAACAGCTACTCATTCCATGAAACCTTGAATTTATATAATATAGCTTAAAAATTATATTTTTTATTTTTCATATCAAGTTGCATTCAAATAAAAGGTGTACCTTTGCAAGGTTTTTTCAAAACCTCTGCCTAAGAGGTAAACAAATGGTGGCGACAAAGAGTTTCTCAGACAACGCCAATCAATAAAGTATAATAATATATAATAAGGTATAGAGAAAAATGGATAAATTCAGTTATGCTATCGGCCTGGGAATCGGCCAGAATCTGTTGGGCATGGGTGCCCGCGGCATCAATGTAGAAGACTTTGCTCAAGCCATCCACGACGTATTGGACGGCAAAGAGACAGCTATCACCCACAACGAAGCACGCGAAATCGTGAACAACTACTTCGAAGAGATGGAGAAACGCATGAATGCCGAAAACATCGAAAAAGGTAAGGCTTTCCTGACCGAGAACCAGAAGAAGGAGGGAGTAAAAGTTACTGCCAGCGGCCTTCAGTACGAAGTGTTGCAAGAGGGTAACGGTAAGAGTCCGAAAGCAACAGACAAGGTTCGTTGCCACTACGAGGGCACACTCATTGACGGAACTTTGTTCGACAGCTCTATCAAACGCGGTGAACCTGCCGTATTCGGAGTAAACCAAGTAATCCCCGGATGGGTGGAGGCTCTGCAATTGATGAGCGAAGGAGCCAAATGGCGTCTGTATATCCCCTCTGATTTGGGATACGGAGCACACGGTGCGGGCGAAATGATTCCTCCTCATAGCACACTCATCTTTGATGTAGAATTGATTGAGGTATTATAATTTAAGGAGATAAAGGGAGATAAAAGAAGATAAAGGACGATAAAAAGGGAGACAATTGTCAGTAGTTTATTGAACCTTGAACTTTAAACCTTTCCCAATCAGTTAGAATTTTAATAAACAAACAATTATAAAAACTAAAGTAACAATGAAAAAAGCAAGTATTTTTATGGTTATGGCCGTAGCTCTCGGTTTTGCTTCATGCACCGCTCAGGCACCTAAGGCCAATTTGAAGAGTGACTCAGATTCACTTTCTTACGCATTCGGTTTGACTCAAACTCAAGGTTTCAAGGATTATTTGACTCACCAATTGCGTGTAGATACTACAAAAATCAATGATTTGATTAAGGGTCTTGTAGATGGTGCTGCCGGCAAGGATGCACAAAGCCAGATTGCCTACGTTGAGGGTATGAAGATTGGCAAAATGATGGCCGAAAGTTGGGTTAGTGGTTTGACAAGCGATGTATATGCCGATGACTCAACCAAATCTATTGACAAGGACAACTTGGTAGCAGGATTCATCGCCGGTGTATTGGGCAAGGATCAGAAGATGACTATCGAAGATGCTCAGGAATATGTACAGGCTGTAATGGAAGCTGCCAACGAGAAGAGAATGCAGTCACAGTACGGCTCTAACCGCGAAGAAGGCGAAAAGTTCTTGGCTGAGAACAAGACCAAAGAAGGTGTACAAGTAACTCCCAGCGGATTGCAGTATAAGGTTATCAAGCAAGGCAAAGGCGCTATCCCTACTACCTCTGACAAGGTTAAGGTTCACTACAAGGGTACTTTGATTGACGGTACAGAGTTTGACAGTTCATACAAGCGCAACCAACCCACTGAGTTCGGTGTAACTCAGGTAATCAAAGGTTGGACTGAGGCTTTGACTATGATGCCCGTTGGTTCAAAGTGGGAACTTTATATTCCCCAAGAGTTGGCTTACGGCTCACGTAACCAAGGTCAGATCAAGCCTTTCTCTACTTTGATTTTCGAAGTTGAGTTGCTCGACATCGTAAAGTAATATAGCACTACTATTCACATCGAGGCGCGGATTACGCGGCTTTACACATTTCCGTGTAATCCGCGTAATCTGCGCCTCTTTTTTGTACGCATATTTATATTTGCATTGTCAACAATAACAAAACCACCATCTTTACCTGTTCACCATACCGAGTTTGCAAGGCAGTAACAGCATCGCCCCACTCATCTTTATATCAAACTAATAATCAATACAATACATACCGTTTATTAAAAATCACATATTTCCCTCCAAAAAGGAACCTCGTCCCAAATACCGCATTCTCAGAGCCTCTGTTTTGCATAAATATACAGCGATTGTATATTTATACATTTTCATCATCTCCCTACAACCCCTGAAAACAGGACCTCCCCACCACTTGTGCACAACCGCTGTCCTCCATGTGCACAAGTGTCGCGCCGAATGTTCACAACCTATAGGAGTGGTTGTGAACAACCGCCGAAGCGAATGTTCACACGAAGAGTGGCGGTTATGCACAAACGGAAATGACACTGATTTTACCACTCTTCCCCATCTGTATGAATATGCAAGATTCTGCCCTATTTCGCAGGATTTCGGATTTGCGAAACAGAAAATTCTGGAGATGCAGGATTTGTTACTTCGGGGTGTTGAGTTTTTAGAAAGCCTCTCCCCCTTTGGGGGAGCCGGAGGGGGCTTCTATCACCTCCCTACATTTCCGACGATAAGCTTTCACCGAGTTGACAGAAAGACAAGCTGCACGGGACATCATCTCTACGTCATCCAATCCGAGAGCTATCAGGTAGCACATAATCAGTTTCTTGCGTTCCAATCCGCAATTCTCCAACCTTTCAGCCAAGGCCAGATTCTTCTGGGCCAGCAACACTTTCAATAAGGGCAGGTACTCCGACGGACGGATGTCATATCGTGCAAACTCCCTCTGATTATACCGGAGTTGCATCAGCATGTCCACAGCTACAGCATCCTGCACCGTCATTACATAGCGGTTCAACTGTTGGTCAATGGCATGTTGGTACTCCACTCTGGCCAGGTTGTCGGTCTTCATCTTCAACTCCCAATTCAATTTCTTCAAAGCCTGCTGTTGTTCACTCTCTGTCCGTTTCAGGGCACGGTCTTCATCCTTCAGTCGGCGCATCTCAGTCTCCAGTGCACGTATGCTCTCCTTCAAGTTCCTGATTTCCTCCTTGTGTTCCTCTTTGGCTCTCTGCTGCTCCTTTTTCAGCCGGTTGATGACATTGCTCTGACTGGTGACCACTCCTTTCAGCCCTCCCAAGTTCACGGCTGTCTCTCCCAACTGCTGTTCCGTTTCCGTCAAGGTTTTCTTCATCCCACTCAATTGTTGCAGGCTTTGGACTTGTGCCGCCTGATGCCTCCTTCGGAGCAGACGGAAGAAACCCCACGCCACAATCAGCAGAACACTCACCAAAGCCATCCACTTCCATTGACGCTGTTGCCACCCCCTGTTCTCCTCCCGCAACAAACGGTTCTCCATACGGTGAGGTACAGCTGCCACCTGAGCTGTCCGTCGGCGCATAGACAAGTCATTGTCGTAGTGGCGATAAAGGTCATGATAACGCATGGCAACCTCCAGGTCACCCATGTCGCGATATATCCTGTAGAGGCGCAGATAGCCACCACATACGGTCAGGCTGTCCCGGCTTTCCAGCACCTTCTCAGCATAATCAATGGCCTGTTCGTATTCCTTTTTCTCATAATAGAGCGTAGCTAGCGAAGAAAAGAGCGTGTATGCGTAGGCCGAGTCGGCCACCTGACCGACACACTGCAGCAACAGGCGCTCCGCTTCGGAATAGTCGCTGCTCTCGGTCAGAAACGAGGCATAGTTCTGCAACAACAGATAGTAATTTCTTGAGCGTACCCCTTTGTCTTCAGCATAGGCCAACCCCTCAGCATAACAGATGCGGGCACTGTCCGTATCCCCCAACAGGTCATACACCATTGCCATGCGCCGATAAGTGGACACCACATAGTGTGCCGAATCGCCCTGCATTTCGTAGTCACGGGTAAGTTTGAAGTAGTTAAGTGCCTCCTCATACATGGCCTGCTTGAAGAGCAACATGCCATAGTGGTCAAAAAGCAGTGCCTTGTACTGGGCATCATCCACCCGCTCGAAGTTCCGTTCGCTGGCAGCAAACGCTTCGGCAGCCTGTTCGGCCTGCCCGTTCTGCTTACAGACCAATCCCTTGTACAGCAAAGCCTTGGCCAAAGCATGTCTGTCATCCCCTCTTTAATAATAGGCCACAGCTATATTTATCAATGAGTCATCGGCCAACGGCATCCGACACTTGTGCATGGCTTGCACCTGTAGCAAAGCATATCTGGCCCGCTGCTCCTCCGTGAGCCTGTGCTCTGCAGGGTCAATCTGTTGCAGGCATTGATAGGCACAAAGCGGGTCTGCCTCCATACAAGCCTCAGCTCTTCCAAGCCACTGTCCGCTTTCGCTCACACACCCACCGACGAGCATCAGCAAACACCATATCCACCATTTTGTTTTCATACCAATTATGTCTCTCTCATGATTTGTTTCATGCAAAGTAACATATAAAAACGCACATACACAAAAACGCGCTGCAGAAAACACCCGTTTTCCTTGCCTTTTTCTATCAAAAAACGTCATACTGAGACACATTATATTCGGGGTATCACTAAACGACAAAAGTCCTCATTCTGCTTCATAACCAACAGTTTACAAAATCCTCCAAACCATCATACCAAACACATGGATTCTACATCATAAGAAAATTCATTGGCCATTATCCATAAAGTTATTATCTTTGTAACATCAAACGTAAAAAACTTATTCCAAGAAAAATATGAAAGCAAAACACATTATCGGATGCTTGATGCTGGCAGGGGCCTGCCTCTCATGCTCATCAGACAAAGAAGACGACCTCATCATCACCACAGACAAAGGACTAAACATCGATGATGACAAAACCATGCAAACCCCAGGAGAGCAAAAACCTGTCAAACCAGGTGACATCGGCGATACCCCTATCAATCCAGACACGATACAGACTCCCTCCCCCTCTGACACAATACCTAATATCGGTGGCGAAGACGAACCCCTCCCACCCGCACTGAACACGTTGTACATCACAGATCATCAAACGGACACCACCCTGTTTGCAGGAAACAGTGGTACCATCAACTCACACATCATCGTCAAGAAAAACGGCTCTCTGCAGGTCTTAAAAGACCACACCATGCACAACGATGCCACCATTACCATTGAAAGCGGAGGCTACATGTATGTTGGAGGATGCCTCAAACAGGTGGATTTGACCATCGAACCTAAAGGAAGATTGGAACTTGATTTTAGAGGATCCATTATCTTAAAGAGTATAGAAAGCCTACATTTAACAGCAGGATTCATCCTCACATGTACTGGCTATGACGAAGAGTCTGATGCCCCCACAGGCAATGTACCCAACTATGATGGTTGGAATATCTATGCACCTGGATCATTTACAGACCCAACCTCATCAAAACTGGAGAAATTAGATTCTTTAGATATCCAAGAACTGGTAAAATATTGAACCTACCCTAGCAGACATCAGGAGCAAGGGCGATGCTTTCTACATAAAAGAAAGCGTCGCCCTTGTCATTTATTATATTTCACATCCAACTTATACTCTTTGCACTACAACCTGCTTGATTTTCAAGCTATTCAAAGCTGAGAAAACCATCTTATCAAAATCATCAGCACAAATAAACATACCGTACAGGCGCTTCAGACTATTGCCGATTCGATTCCATTCCCTAACTTTGCATTCAAAAAAACGAGTACAAAGTGACGATTATCAAAAGAAACATCAGCAATCCCTACCCACTGGCATTCACTCTATATGCCATCTGGACATTAGCCGGTGCATGGCCGTTGACCTGCTACGAGTCGGACAGCATGCACCTGATAGCAGGATGTGACATGATGGTACAACAGGGGTGGTCATTTCCGCCCGTCTATTCCTACGGGTACGACATGCAGCCGTTGGTTACTTACATGGCAGTCGGCACCAAACGCCTGTTCCCGTCATTGACTTGCGAAGAGGTCTATTGTCTGATGACCGCTCTGACAGCCATCGTGTTGGCCTTGCTGACTGTTGAACTGGTGCACAGACTGACAGCCATACGCCGCGAGTGGATTCTGTTGGGGATGTTCCTCATTCCCGAATCGGCAGCTATTGCCATGTATCCAAATTCTGCTGTATTTGCAGCTTTCTTCTTTGTCTCCGGCCTGTGGCTGACAGCCAAGAAGAGGTTCTGTTGGGGTGGCCTGATGTTGGGTATTGCCCCACTCTTCCGCATGGATGTGCTGATTGTCTATCCTGTCTATCCCTGCCTGCTGTGGTGGATGGGGTACAAGTGGAAGGAGAGTCTTGGCCGCTCTGTCTTGGTGGCAGTTTGGATTTTCACATTCGTCAGCTGTTGTTGCCATGGACTGAAAGCCAATCCGATAGAAAGCCTGTTTGCCTACAACTCCTTCAACGAGACATTGGCCTACAGCCAGCTGGTCATCTATGCTGTGGTGGCTTTCTATACTGTCTTGGGGCTGGGATTGCTTCCTTACGGGATATACTTGTCGGGCAAGCGCAAAGGATGGACTTTGTTGGCTGTGGCCTTGATTCCGCTACTTTTGCTACACTTCATGTTCCGACACACAGGATGTGCAGCCAAACATTATCTCTATCTGATTCCCTTCACACTGTTACTGACTGTCCCTGCCTTACAACAGTTGTTCTCTGTCTGTTCCAGACCTGTGCGATGGGTGCTTGCAGCGGGAATAGTCCTGTTCCTTACGGTATCCGTACGCATCAGTCTGCCACAATATGCATGGATTGAACGAAAAGGAGCTGTAGGACAGGCCGGACCGTCATGGACTCTGTACAAAGAGAATGTGACTCCTTATCGGATTTCGGTGGGCATAGGTACCGGACAAGTCATACCGACTGCCGACGAGTACATGCTGGCATCGGGCAACCTGTTCTATCCGCTCTATATACACCGCTTCAAGCAGGGATTGGCCAGGCGGATGGAAAATATAGAGGCATACTTGTCGCATAAGAGAGACTACGACCTGCTGGTCTTTAGTTGGCAGGACGAGTATCACTATACGACCAGACTGGCCGATGCAGGATTTAGGATTCATCGGGAAACAGGAACTGGAGGGAACAGGCATTTCATCACCCATTACACAAAGGAAGGTGAACAGATTACTCTTCATTTTGAGCAGATAAGCGAAAAAGAGACAGCGCAGATGAAAGAAAGCATAGTCAGCCATGCCCAATGTGAAAGAGAGACATTCATCGTCACTTCGCGATGCGACCGGACAGATTCCGCAATGCATTCCCTCGTAAAGGAGGGTTGCATTGAACAAGTGACTGAAAGATTATACCAGATAAAGAAAAGGATATGAAGAAAATGAAGCACTTGCTAAAACTTCTCCGTCCCGAACAATGGCTGAAGAACCTGTTCGTACTGACTCCATTGTTTTTCAGCGGACAAATGGCTGACAACATCCATTTTTGGGATGCTATGGCAGCTATGGTAGCCTACTGTCTGGCGGCAAGTGGCATCTATTGTTTCAACGATGTGGCAGATGCCGAAGCCGACCGCCTACATCCGCAAAAGCGCCATCGGCCAGTAGCAGCAGGACACATCGGCAAACAATGGGCTGTAGGGGTGGGTATCACACTGGCGGGCATAGCTTTGGTGACTGCATGGCTGACTGTCGGGAAAAGACTGACGGACATCTTGCTGTGCTACCTGGTATTGAATGTGGCATACTGCTTGTGGCTGAAACGGATAGCTCTGGTAGATATATTCATCATCTCAACGGGATTTGTCCTGCGGCTTATGGCCGGCAGTGTGTCCACGGGCATCGTCCTCTCACACTGGATTGTACTGATGACGTTCCTGCTGGCACTGTTTCTGGCACTGGCCAAACGGAGGGATGATGTACTGATATACGAACACGGAGGCAAACAAACGCGCAGGAATGTAGAACGATATAACCGCTCTTTCGTCGATACGGCCATTGCCATCACCGTAGCCGTCACACTGGTATGCTATTTCATGTACACACTATCGGCTGAGGTGATGGAACGCACAGGGTCGTCACACCTTTATCTGACTGCCATCTTCGTCCTGTTGGGCATGTTCCGCTATCTGCAACTGACCATGGTGGATGCGCGTAGCGGCAGCCCCACAAGGCTGCTCGTATATGACCACTTCCTACAGCTGTGCATTCTCTGTTGGATTGCCAGTTTCGTCATTATCCTGTATCTCTAATACTATAGACATTATGGAAACTGCCAAAAGGACCATTGCCGCCTTTGATTTCGACGGCACACTGACCACCCGCGACACACTGTCCCTATTCATCATCCATGCCAAAGGCTGGAGATGCTTCATGAGTGGGATGGTACGGCTCACGCCCATGCTGTGCCGCTATCTGCTGGGAATCATACCAAACAGCGAAGCCAAACAGCGTCTGTTCGCCCACTTCTTCAAAGGGATGCCCTACAAGGATTTCTGCTTTTATGGAAATACTTTCTCTGATAAGATAGAAAAAACATTGAGTTCCAAGGGGATTAGCCTTTTAAAGCAACATCTGGAACAGGGACATTCCGTCTGCATCGTCAGTGCCAGCATCAAGGAATGGATACAACCATGGGCCAACCGATACGGAGTGGACAAGGTGATTGCCACACAAGTGGAAACTGACGAGAACGGAATCTTGACCGGCCGTTTCCTGTCCCCAAACTGTAACGGGAAAGAGAAAGTCCACCGACTGTTGGAAGAAGAACCTGACCGCGAAAACTATTACCTCTATGCGTATGGTGACAGCAAGGGAGACATTCCCATGCTGGAATTTGCGGATAAGGGGATTATGAATAAAAATCTATAACTTACTAATTTTTACTAAAAAACAAATAGAATTACAATGAAACAGTTCCTATTGATTATGCACAGTTTATTCATGTGCCTTATTATTAATTTGTACTCCTTTGGAGCCACAATCGCAACAGAAAACAGTCCTGTAAATGATGTAATAAATGTAAGCAAAAGTTTTTGTAAAGACACAGTCATTATGCCTTTTGGAAATTTTGATAATGTTTTTGGAGTTACTATCGATGCGAAAATTATTCCAAACTTAGGACAGAATTATCTGGTTAGGATTTTGTTACAAGATGAAAACGAAACAAATTATCTTGTTGCTGAAACTTACAAAGAAATCTATGACGAAGATACTGTCACCTTCTGCAACTATGGGATGGAATCAACATCATTGAATTCCATTCGTCCGACATCTATTAAATTTATCATCAAAAATGCTTTTGTCAAAGTAGAAAATATAAACATTGTATCAACTGGTAACATAAACAACAGAAGTGTTTTCTTGCTAGAAGATCCAGACAGTATCAGATACAAGCAAGTGGAAGCCATTGCTGAAAGTATTAATGAATATAATAAGAATAATAACAAATTATGGTGGGCAGGGGTTACACCTTTATCACTGAAAGGATACGAAGAGCGGAAAAGGATTTTAGGTATGACCGACAGTACAGAAACAGGAGGATTAGAGTATTACCAAGGGGGAATCTTCGAATTCGGGGAACCCAATACAGCTAGCACATCACCCCGAAGCACATCACCATATATTGACTGTTTTGATTGGAGATACCGACATGGAAAAAATTGGATTACCCCAGCAAAAGATCAAGGAGACAGTCCGTATTGTACTTCATTTACAGTTGTAAGTGTCGCAGAATCCATGGTAAATCTATACTACAACAAACTGATAAATTTAGATTTGTCCGAACAAAACATTGCCGTATGTGCATCCAGATTGTCGGATCCTTATTCAGGTGGATTGAGCTATGAATATGCTCTCAATTATCTAAGAGATTATGGAACATGTGATGAAGAGACATATCCCTTTGTTGACGAACCACATCCAATATGCATGAGTGATGATATCACTCCACAACAACATGTAGCATTTTCTGGCTATAATTTTGTAGGTGGAACAGCAGATGACAACATCAAGCAAGCATTAATACAAAGAGGTCCATTGGTGTCAGGGTTTACCACATCCCCCACAACATCTAGTTACTATCTCAACCATGCCATGACCCTCGTTGGATACAAAGTAATACAGGCGGGAGACTCCATATGTCAAATATTCAAATACGACACAAATAATAATTACTATAGATTTATAAACCAACATGTAATTAGCGAAAATGATTACAGAATAGGTATGACATGTTGGATTTTTAAAGATAATTATCCAAAAACACGTACATTGGAGGGAGGATATATGTATCTGCTTTTCCATAATCCGGTACAGATGAATAATACATATTCTCTTTCATATCCCTTTACGATAATGAATTATACGGACAACGATATTGTATGTGAAGATGCAGATGGAGACGGCTTTTATTTTTGGGGATTAGGAGACAAGCCTGAATCTTGCCCCTCATGGGTTTCCGACATATCAGATGGAGATGACTCTGATGCTAATTACGGTCCGATGAACGAATATGGTTATCTTGAAAATTTGTTACCAGACTATCGTGATACAATTTTTGTCACAACCAATGAAACTGATAACGACTATGGATATAAATACAATCATATTTGCATTAAAAATGGAGCTACATTAAACATCACGAATAATATGATTATGCACAATGGAGCCACTATTACTGTTTGTAACGGTGGAATACTGGTTGTTAACGGAGGAGTATTAGATAATGCATCTATCAATTTCTTATCAGGAAGTAATTTTATTGTCAAGAATAATGGCTCTGTCAGACTTGCCTGCGACCATGATTTGAATATACCTTTAGGAGTGAATGCAGAGATTCCATATGGGTGTATCATTAACAAATGACTGGAAAGGCTCAAAAAAGAATAGAATTGAAATTAAAGCAATATCCAATTCTTTTGTATTTTTGTTATCAGTTTTTATTAACTTTCTAAATTTTAACTCTATGAGACGTTTTACTGTCATTCTATTTTTACTTTTAACAGGTATGCATAGTGCGTTTGCCATTCATTCATTCGTCAACGAATCAAAAGTATGGCACTACAAAAAGTGGAAACAGGGATTCGTCGGACAAGAAGACAAATAC
This sequence comes from Phocaeicola sp., assembly GCA_045647865.1. Classification (GTDB taxonomy): domain Bacteria; phylum Bacteroidota; class Bacteroidia; order Bacteroidales; family Bacteroidaceae; genus Phocaeicola_A. Next base: position 51,086 of record JAZRMW010000043.1, on the reverse strand, counting down.
TATTTCTATCAAGGTGATACGGTGATAAATGGCATAACTGCCAAGAAGATGTATTTGAAGTTTGACAAGGAAAGCAATAAAGGAAACTATCAAGCATCCCTGTATGAAGATGGACAGAAGGTGTACTGCTGCTATCCGAACAAAAAGGATTTCGAATTATTGTATGATTTTGGTGCAAAAAAAGGCGAAGAAGTGACCATCTCTAATATCACTTATGTGATGGAAGATGTGGAAGAAATTAAAGTGGGAGACGAAGCCCTACGCATCTTATATCTTTCATACACAGAAGGAGATGAGAAATTCCAGTTCACTTGGGTGCAAGGATTCGGAGGAGAATCAATACCTTTGAACTCGAATCCAAAACTCACTGGAAGTTACGAGAACTTTATCTGCTGCGAAATGGACGGTAAGGTTGTATTAGAGGGTGAGGATATTTTAAAAGCAATAGCTACACCAAAAACAAACAATCCAAACATTCAAGTTCATGCTTCCACCCTCCACTGCACCGCCCCCGATGCCGTGAAGCTGGCGGTCTATACCATGGATGCAATCAAGGTGGGCGGAACCCACTTTGTGGATGGAGAGGCAACGGTGAAGGTGGGCGAAGCCCCTGCCATGTATTTTTACATCGTGACTTATCCTGACGGACGACGGGAGAGCGGGAAGGCGAGGGTAAGTGAAGAATGAAGAACGAAGAGTGAAGAATGAAGAATGAAAGCTGCTTGCGGGAGATGCCGAAGGCGGTTTTTAGGGGGCAAAGCAGAACAACAAACTCCGCTCGCGAACCGTGCAAATACGGTAGGCGAGCGGAGTTTGCTTGTTCTAAAGAGGTCATATTTCCGTCCCTTCGCGTTTGTAACGCGAAGGATTCTGTGATACGCTAAAAAAAAGATAGCATTACAATCTCAAGCGTTCGAAGCACATACATAATAATGCTAAAACGCATCGTTATAGATGGACGGGCATATAGGCGCATCACAGATGCTGAGACTCAGCACATCCTCGTTGCAAACGAGGATGGACGGGGATGCCCTATAGACGGGCAATGAAGGAAAGATTTGAATCTTTGCGCGCAAAGATTCAAATCTTACGGCCTGAAGATTTAAATCTTCTGACGCCTCCGAATACAAGCTAACCCACGGAGCCGTTTTCAACCGACAACAAAGCCGCTTTCGGAAGACATCGAGGGCAGCTTTGATGTTAGGAGGAAAAGACGCTTTCTCTTTTGCTACCTCTAGAGCCTTTTCTGTATCAACTTGTCAACACCAAAATTCATGTTATAAAACATCTTTATTTGAACGAAATGCTAAAAATAGTAGAATTCACACACTTTTTTCTTTATTTTTGCATGTAAATGAAAAAAAAGCCCTACATTTGCTTACTTTTTGATACATACACCAAAAATTCACAATAATAACAAATGGAAAAAATAGATAGTCTTGACAAGAAGATTTTGGAAATCATTTCGCAGAACGCACGTATCCCTTTCAAAGATGTAGCCGCAGAATGTGGTGTATCGCGTGCAGCCATTCACCAACGCGTACAACATCTGTTTGACCTGGGAGTCATTGTAGGTTCGGGCTATCACGTAAGCCCCAAGACATTAGGTTATAACACTTGCACCTACGTGGGCATCAAATTGGAAAAAGGCTCGATGTACAAGAGCGTAGTGGAAGAATTGATAAAGATACCTGAAATCGTAGAATGCCACTTCACCACAGGCCCTTATACCATGATGGTCAAACTTTATGCACGCGACAACGAGCACTTGATGGATTTGCTGAACAACCGCATGCAAGGCATTTCTGGAGTTGTTTCTACCGAGACACTCATCTCGCTTGACCAAAGCATCAAGAAAGAAATTCCCATTTGTACGGACTAAAACAACGGCACCACCATGGATTTCTTGAATGAATATCACTTGGCGGGTTTGTTTATCGGTATATGCACTTTCTTGATTATCGGACTATTCCATCCGATAGTTATCAAGTGTGAATACTATTGGGGCACCAAATGTTGGTGGATATTCCTGTTATTGGGTATAGCAGGGGTAGCCACCTCTATTTTTGTAGCAGACATCATCCTTTCAACCCTATTGGGTGTTTTTGCCTTCTCGTCCTTTTGGACCATCAAAGAATTGTTCGAGCAGGAAGAACGGGTGAAAAAAGGTTGGTTTCCCAAGAACCCGAAGAGAAAGTGAAGGGGAGGCCCCTCCCCCATCCCCTCCGCAAGGGAGGGGCGCAAAAGGCAACCGAACCCTAATCAGTATCCGACATTTACATTTTAGCCATGAACAGTTCTTACAATATAGATCTTATTTGCAAAGAGATACACAATACCTTCCCACCGTACAAGGGAAAACCGACAATTGGTATTACGGGGAACTTCAACGAGGGCAATTGCACCGTGGCCGACGGATACATCCGTTCAGTATTGGCCGCTGGAGGTACACCGTTGATTATCCCTCCTTATGAGGAAAGGGATGCACTTTTAAGTACTCTCAACCGTATTGACGGCCTATTGTTGACGGGTGGAGGCGACATCAATCCGCTTTTCCTTGGCGAGGAGCCGGTGAAGGAACTGAGTAGCATCAACCATCGGCGCGACCGGCAGGAGTTGCTGATAACCCGCTTGGCTGCTGACCGACAAATACCTATCCTCGGCATCTGTCGGGGCATACAGATAATGACGGCAGCATTGGGTGGACAACTCTATCAGGACATCCACTCGCAACACCCTAAACCCTGCATCAAGCATGACCAACAATTGGACAGGAGTTACCCTTCGCACACCATAGAGATAGAGCCGGAAAGCCTGCTGAGCCGTATTTTTGGTAATGCTGAAGAATTGTATGTAAACAGTTTCCATCACCAAGCCGTGAAGGAGCCTGCACCAGGATTCAAAGCATGCGCTTACTCCACCGATGGAATTATCGAAGCGATAGAATCTACCGAGTACAAGTCGATGTTGGGTGTACAATGGCATCCCGAGTGTATGATTCTTTGCGGAGACGAGTCAATGCTTCCACTCTTCCGTTGGCTGACGAAAGAAGCAACTTCCTATCGCGAAGCACGCAGATTGCACGAACGTATCCTCACATTGGATTCGCATTGCGACACTCCAATGTTCTTCGACCAACACATCGAGTTTCACACCCGCGACCCGAAGATTCTTGTCGATTTGCACAAGATGACCGAAGGAGGACTGGACGCAACCATTATGGTGGCTTACCTGAAGCAGATGGAACGTGACGATGAATCACTGCTTGCCGCTACGGCCAAGGCAAACCGCATACTGAATGAAATTGAGGAGATGGTGGCACACAACTGCTCTGCCGTAGAAATAGCCCGTACCCCTGACGACCTTTACCGGCACAAGGCTGAAGGAAAGAAATCCATCATGTTGGGTATCGAAAACGGATATGCCATCGGTAAGGATGTGTCACTTGTTGAACATTTCCGCAATCGTGGTGTGGTGTACATGACCCTCTGCCACAATGGAGACAACGACCTCTGCGATTCGGCTCGAGGCAATGGCGAACATGGGGGTATTAGTCCTTTAGGCGAACAGGTGATACGCGAGATGAACCGTACAGGCATGATGGTGGATCTCTCTCACGCATCGGAAAAAAGTTTCTACGATGCACTAAAGATAAGCCGAACTCCCATCGTATGCTCTCATTCATCGAGCCGCGCTCTGTGTAACCATCCGCGCAATCTGACAGATGACCAACTACGTGCTCTGGCTGCTCGTGGCGGTGTAGCACAAGTGACGCTCTATAGCGGATTCTTGCGTGAAGATGCACCAGCCACCATACGCGATGCTGTGGAGCATCTCAACCACATGGTAAACATCATGGGGGTGGAGCACGTGGGTATCGGCACCGACTTCGATGGCGATGGTGGCATCATCGGTTGTGCTTCGGCATCAGAACTTATCAACTTCACCCGTCAACTCCTCGCCGAACGATACAGCGAAGCTGACATCCGTGGCATCTGGGGAGAGAACTTCTTGAGGGTGATGAGAGAGGTTCAGAAATCTTTTTAGGAGAGTGCAGGAGTACAGGAGTACAGGAGTTCAGACAATAGCGTAGCCCTCCATGCCGTCTCAACGATTAAACCAACCATGTTCATCGACATACACGCCCACCCAAGCCTTGCCAAACAGGACGGAAGAGCCATCATCAGCCTCTCCATCGGTGATGATGATTTCCTCTCCTCCCCCCTACTGAAGGAGGGGAACACCATCCCCATCAGCATCGGACTCCACCCATGGCACGTAAATGAGGGAAGAACAGTTCAGGCTTGTTGTGACCTTATCCCATGGCTGAAGCTACCTCAGGTATGCCTTGTGGGTGAAGCAGGTATTGACCGCTTACGAGGAGGCAAGATAGAGTTACAACTGGAAATCTTCGAAATGCAAGCCCATTTGGCAAAAAAAGTAGGCAAACCTCTCATCGTACATTGCGTCAAAGCCTTCGATGAAATAATCCGCCAGCACAAACAAAACTTCCCACACGAGCCGTGGATTATCCATGGTTTCCGTGGGAAACCTGAGCAAGCACACCAACTACTCCGCGAGGGTTTCTTTCTCTCTTTTGGTGAGCATTTCAACGAAGAGGCTCTCCGCCTTTGTCCCCCCAACCGTCTGTTGATGGAGAGCGACGAAAGTCTCCTCAGCATCGAAGAACTTTATGTACGCGCTGCGACTATTCGTCGTATCGAAGTGGAAAAATTAAAGGAAGAGGTAAACAAGAATATCAAATCTTTAATAACTTATAAATGATGAATCATAAACTGAATCCATTAGCAGACGAGGTGCGTAACCGCATTGTTCATCTGCGCGAATATATGAAAAGTGCGGATGTACAAGCCGTCATCATCCCCAGCACCGACCCACACGGAAGTGAATATGTGCCCGACCATTGGAAGGTGCGTGAGTGGATTTCGGGCTTCAACGGCTCGGCAGGTACGGCGGTAATTACCCTCAACGAGGCAGCCTTATGGACAGATTCGCGCTACTTCCTGCAAGCCGGAGAGCAATTGGAGGAAACAGGCATCCTGTTGATGAAGGAGAAATTGCCTGACACACCCTCCATCACCGACTGGTTGGGAAGTGTCCTGAAAAAGGATGAAACGGTGGGCATCGACCCTACAGTAAACAGCCACGACCAAGCGGAAGCATGGGCAAACGACTTGATGGAGAAGTTCGGCATCAGCCTTACCCACATCCCTACCACATGGTGGGACGAACTATGGCCTTCGCGCCCCATCCTTCCCAATAAAGAGGTGGAAATACAACCACTTTCCCTTGCTGGCGAAAATTGCTCCGATAAGTTGACACGTATCCGCAAGGAGATTGGAGAGAAGACACTCGTTGTCTCTGCACTCGATGATATTGCCTGGACATTGAACCTCCGCGGCACGGATGTACATTGCAATCCTGTAGTGGTAAGTTACCTCGTAATCACCCCCGACGAGGCCCATTTTTTTGCCCTACCTGAGAAAATTTCTTCTCCCGTTGGGGAATATTTACGCGCCAACGGGATAATTTTTCATCCCTATCAGGAGTTCTATAACGAGGTGGCAAAATTCGACACCTATCCCCTTTTACTCCCCACCAATAGCAATTGTGAAATCTGCGCTCAATGTCAACGCCTCATCGATGAAGGACGATGCTCGTTTGCCCCCTCACCTATCCCTGCCATGAAGGCCATCAAGAACGAAGCAGAAATTAAGGGTTTCCGTCAAGCGATGGTGCGCGACGGCATTGCCTTGGTGCGTTTCCTCATGTGGTTAGAAGAGAAGATGGCAAAGGGAGAAGAGGTAACCGAACTGAGCGCCGACCGTGAACTGACGCGCCAACGTTCGTATCAACCCCTTTTCCGCGACGTGAGTTTCGACACCATTGCCGGATACAGCATCCATGGGGCCATTGTGCACTACGAACCTACTCCAGAAAGTGATATCCCCCTGGAGCCACGAGGATTGCTCCTGCTTGATAGCGGCGCACAATACATGGACGGCACAACGGACATCACCCGTACCATCCCTCTCGGCCCTCTTACCGAAGATGAACGACGCGACTACACCTTAGTTCTGAAGGGCAACATAGCCCTCAGTCGTGCCCACTTTCCTCATGGTACATGCGGCACACAGCTCGATGTGCTCGCCCGCCAGTTCATGTGGGCAGAGGGTATAAACTACCTCCATGGTACGGGTCATGGCGTAGGTTCCTACCTGAACGTACACGAGGGCCCTCACCAATTCCGAATGAACCACATGCCTGCCCTTTTGCTTCCGGGCATGACGGTGACCAACGAACCGGGCATCTATCGCGCAGGTAGCCACGGTGTGCGCATCGAAAACATGATGCTCATCATGCCCGACCAAGAGACAGAGTTCGGCACATACTATAAATTCGACATTCTCACCCTCTGTCCCATCGACACACGTCCCGTCGTCCGAGAAATGATGACTCCCGATGAAATCCAATGGCTCAATGCCTATCACCAACGTGTGTTCGAAGCACTGGCACCGCATCTCAATGAAGAAGAGGTGGCATGGCTGAAGGAGAAAACAAAAGAGATGTAATCATTATTATAGAATATAGGAGTGTAGAAAAACTATGGCCCTTATCAAATCAGTACGTGGGTTCACCCCACAAATAGGAAAAGAGTGCTACCTGGCCGAGAATGCCACTATCGTAGGCGATGTAGTGATAGGCGACCAATGCAGCATCTGGTTCAACACCGTATTGCGTGGCGATGTGAATAGCATCCGCATCGGCAATCGCGTGAACATACAGGATGGAAGTGTACTGCACACCCTCTACGAGAAATCCACCATCTGCATTGGTGACGATGTCTCCGTAGGTCACAATGTCACTATCCACGGAGCCGATGTCGATGACTTTGCTCTCATCGGCATGGGAGCCACTTTGCTCGATCATGCCCACGTAGGACGTGGTGCCATCGTAGCAGCTGGTGCCCTCGTCCTTGCCAACACACAGATAGGACCTGGCGAACTATGGGCAGGTGTACCGGCCAAATTCATCAAGAAGGTGGCACCCGAACAATCCAAGGAAATCAATGAAAAGATTGCCAACGGCTACATCATGTATGCCGGATGGTATAAGGAGGAGCAATAAGAGAAGGATATACAATACACTACTCTTAAATACTATATATAGATTGCGCGGACAAAGCAGGATTTTACTTACAAATCTGTTTCATCCGCGCAATCTATGTCTTAAAAAAAATACTATTTAAAAAGGGAAATGTCTTCCTTCATTGCCCACATTGCTGAACGGTGCATTGAGCGATTCTATCAGTTCTTTCGGCTCTCCGTCAATCGTTAGAGAGTAGGAAGTCCCTTTCTTCAGTTTGGGGGAAGAGAATAAAAGAGATGCCCCACCCATCTGATATTCACGTGATGATTTATATGAACATACATCATTGATACTATACGTCTTTCCCATTTCCACTTGCTCTAGATGCCATTGGACAGAAGGTTGACGCGATTGTTTGTCCGGCATGGAGTGTCTGCCACCGATAGCCGTCACTGTTCCTCCATTGATAAACAACCTATATCCTGATTCATCACTGCTATCCAAACCTCCTTCAGGCATACCATAACCACTCGCAAAGACATCCCCTCCATTGATAATCAGATTACAATTCGAATCAATGGCATCATTGGTCAATGAATAAGCCTTGACGACTCCACCATTGATGACCAAATCACCCTGAGCATTGATGGCATCATCCTGCGCAGCAACTTCCACCACTCCTCCGTCAATCTGCATAAGAAACTTGGATTGCATTCCCTCGCTGGCCTCTCCACCGGCAGCCTTTATCACCACATGACCACCCTTTATATACATGTTTCTTCCACACGTCAGCGCTTTGTCTTCACTGAACGTACAATCCACATTCAGCGTACCACCATACATATACAATTCATTCTTTGCGTTCACACCTTTACCTGATAAGGCGCGAACCGTTATCATATTACCTGGACGTATCATCAAACTCGCTTTACTCTTGATGCCCACTTTGTTGTTGCTTTGCACCTGCAAAGAGCCCTTTCCGCTGATAGTCAGTGATCCAGAACAAACAAATGTACCATCCAACTTCAGTTTTTTCTTCATCTGTGGTTTTTTCATGCGAATGCCATATTGCACATGATAATCCTCGGGATTCTCCTCACGGCCATGATTCTGAAACGACATTTCTCCCATAGGCGACATTCCTCCACCAAGGTTGGGCATCCCGCCACCTTCCATTCCCATTGGTGGAAATCCCTGCATCATGGGAGGCATTTCCGGATTGCGACAATCTGAGAGTTCGTTCATGCTTCCCTCTGCCAATACGGCATAGACGTGGTTTTCTCCATTCACCAAAATGGCATCACCTCGCTGGCTCTTCAAAAAGAGATTATTGAACAAAAGCTTGAGAGGAACATTCATATTAAACACCAAGGAACCATTTTCCGACTTTCCACTAAGTTCAAAAGCCATCGGTTCAGTAGTAGTGGACGTTATCACAAGGTAAGCCCCCTCCTTTTCTACCAGTATTCCATCAGGGAGTCCCACAATCTGTACATCATCATTGGAAAATGTAAGTTTGACAACGCGGTCAAATTTAACATGCTCAACAAAATAACTATACAGACTATCCGTCTTGTCCTTTATCACCCAATCCTGCTCATGAGGAACCTCAGTCGTAAATTCCACATCAAACTGATTTATACCACCCATTCCTCCGAAAGGCCCCATTCGCCCTCCAGGCATCATGCCGCCTCTACCCATTGGATGCATCTCTCGTGCTCCATGAGGATTATTACTACTACCCGGTCTTTGTGCCAAAAGATTTACACATACACCGAATAAACACATCACTATGGCAAAAATCTTAACTTTACACATCATTTATCATTATCATTAAATGAATTATCAGCCACAAACATAAAGAAATTCCTTACATTTAGGCACGTTTTTTTCACATTACTCAAGCGAAAATCCGTGCCTGACTCATCACTTCACTACAAATTTCTTACCATTCCGTATATAAACACCTCTAACAGGTTTTTCTACACGGCGCCCACTGAGGTCATATATAACATTGTCCATAGGACGAATTACAGGTTCATCCATAGGTACATATTCGATATCTGCCGCTTCACCAATGTCAAATACACGGTTCATCATCTGGTTCAATGCGCGGATTTCCAAGAATGACAACACACGGTCGTGTACAACCACTTCATCCATGTACACATCCGGTGTTCCCCAGAAAGAGCCATAACCCAAATAGAGCAGTGGACTGTTGGCTACATGGTCAACAAGCAGGTTATAGTCATACAAAGCAGCCTTATTGACATCCTTTCCATTGAGCGAACCCTTATAGATTCCATCACTGATAGCCATACCATCCACATAAACCTTGACACCTTGGGCAGCACTCCGACTGACAGCAACGTTTACCAAATGCCATGTCCCAGTAGAAATTTTCACGGATTTATAGGAGTTGGGATGATTGATATCTATCCAATTTCCCGCATTGTTGTTATAACCTACATATGCACCTCCCGTCATATACAGGCGTGACTGCTCTGCGGCATTATAAAACGAGAAGAGCGCATCCCAAACATTATTATCCATCCGTTTTACCCAAAACGAAATTGTAAATCCATCGGTAAGTTCTGCTCCCTGAAGCGGATTGGGAATTCGTGCAAAACTTTCGTTTTTATTTCCTCCTGCAGTCAAATGAATGACCTTACCATTGCGGTTACCATCAGTATTCAACGTAGGTCTCTTATTTGTACCAGCCATCATCAACAACACCCGTTGGGTAGAATCCACACTGTTGACCGTCACCGTGCTATCGAAAGCATAATGCCCCACTATACCGGACAACCAATCAGCCGTAGGAAGAGTTTCAGCCTTAGCCGTTACAGAATAGTTCTGCTGCCAGAAATAATTTCCAGCAGAAAGACGCACTCCCAATTCAACAGGTACATCTTCAGTATATCCTATCGGATTATAACGACCGGTCTCTGAAAGAATATCCGGCTGACTACTAGTCCATTCCATCTTCACACCATCACTTACCAACAAGCTTTCAAAATCCAAATGCGTAGAAACATTTTGACCGTTCGTTACCGGTTCCTTCTGATTATTGAGTTGGTAAGCCAAAGCATAGTCGTCACGTAATTTGTATCCCCACGCATGTACTCCGCTTGAGGTACAAGTCGTAAAAGTGATGGCACGGAGGCTCTTTACATCCATCTGCTCATCCACCAATACACCGTTATATGCCACTCCACCTAAAATGATAGTGAAGTAACTGTTTCCCTCCTCTACCTTCCATGTACCGGTGTAGGCTCCACTCACTTTACCATCAGAACTCAATGTAATCTCTACGGGTGTAACAACTTCACGTTCCGCATGGTCCAGCGAATAACTATGAACAAGAAGACTGTATTTTCCAGGGATTTGTTCCGTAGGAATGATATTCTTTGATGCAATATCGGCATCGGTAGTCGTGCCTCCACTATATTCAAAAGGCGATGCCACAAGCCAACCGTTCTTGTTGACATAGAGTTGGTGGGTACGCACTTGATGTCCCTCCGAACCGTCATTGAAGCGGGTATGATACACCAGATACGAGCGGCCATCGGGAGCTGCAATCACACTGTTGTGTCCCTGCGCCAATTCACCTTTTTCCATCAATCCCCATTTGTCGTAAGATCCCATAATCAATTGTCCTCGTCGGTCAGCATTGACACCAAAATTCAATACATACCGATCAAAAATAGCATTACGATTCTGACCGTCCAAGTAAGGACCATCGGGATTCTTGGAGCGGAAAACACGCATCTGATACCCACCAGTTGACTCCAATCCTCCGTATGACATAAACAGGTAATAGTATTCTCCTATATATTCGATGTAAGATGCTTCGCCCGATACATAATATCCACCGGCAATCTTCTTTCCGAAATATGGATCACTGCTAATATTCTTTCCCGAACCGGTCAATGAATAGGTTACATCGTAGTCACGCAATCCTGTCTCATCATCCAATTTCAACATCCAAATACCTCCAGACCATGAACCATAACTCATCCACAACTGTCCCTCTTCATCATAGAACACACAAGGGTCGATACAGTGCGGCATATAGTCACCCCATGTTTCTCCCCATGAAGAACTCTGTCCATGATTATAACGGGCAGGCAAACTGTTCTGTTTGCCAATCACCAGTTCCAAGTCCGTATTCTTGTAGGTAATGGTTGCATTGTTCGTGTTGAAGAATCCACTGAACACTACAGGTCCCTGATACACATAAGGACCTTCGATATTGTCTGACGTCAGCAAAACGATAGACGAATTCCATGTAGGCCCGTTCACACTCATATACATGCACCATTTCTTCATCTTCTCCAGATAGATGACATCCGGGGCCCACAGGTTGCCATTGATATTATATCCGTTACCATAAGCAGCCGACCAATCGTGTACATTAAAGTTTCCGAATGCCACATCCTCTCCACCAATCTTTACGGTCTTCACCTGATGGGTTGCAAATGCTTCTGCATTGCTCACACCTGATTTGACTGTACCATCTGCCTGTACCGCTCCCCACGGAGCACGAAACGAAGTCCAGTTCTGCAAATCGCTTGTTGAAGCCATCGCCAAATGACTTCCGAAGATATAATATTTCTGTTTTGTCGGTTCCCACACTACTGAAGGATCGTGACAAGTCACCCGCTTACGGTTCACATTCTTGTAATAATTCTTGGCTTGCGTTGTGGTCATCTCCACCAATTCTTGAGCCGATACAGTCAGTGCCGCAACCATCGCCACAGCTACCAACAAACAATGTCTGAATCTATTCCCTAACATACCAGTATATAGTTAATGCTTTTGTTCTTTGTGGGCAAAGATACAAATTTGATACTTACAAACCGTATTTTTCAACAAAAAATGCGTACTTTCGCAACTAAAAAAGGATGGTACAATGACAAACATTAAAGATTTCCTAAAGAATGACCGATTTGCCTTAAACGCAGGCATAGAATTATTGGAAGTTAAGGAAGGAAAAGCAAAAGCACGAATGGTAGTGACCAAAGAACACCTGAATGCTGGAGGCGTATGCCAAGGAGGAGCCTTATTTACCTTGGCTGACTTCACCTGTGCAGCAGTAGCTAACAGCCACGGACAGTTGACCTTCTCCATCACAGCCAACATCACCTTCATCCACTCAGCCAAAGAGGGCGAAACGCTATACGCTGAAGCCACCGAAGTGATGAATCATCCGCGTGTACCATATATTACTGTACAAGTCACCAACGAAAAAGGCGACCTGTTGGCCGCCTTTACATCTTCCGGATATCGGAAAGGATTATAAATTAATTGCTTTCAGCACCGCATCGGCTGCACCAGCATTATCCTTGACATAGTTTCCTGCGCATTCACCACTCTGACGAAGGAAAGCCTCATCGGTAAGGAAACGATCCATCGTAGCAGAAAAGTCCGTGATGTCATGAACCTCGAAACCACCGCCTTCAGCCAACAACTGACGGGCCTCACGGAAACGTTGGTTATTGGGTCCGAAAAGCACGGGTATGCCATAAACAGCAGCCTCCAACACATTATGGATACCCACTCCAAAACCACCACCTACATAGGATATCTCACCATAGCGATAGATGGATGAAAGCAGGCCGTAACAATCAATGATAAGGCAATCCACTCGCGAAAAGTCAACCCTTGTTCCCAAAGCACGGGTGTAACGTATAGAAGGACGGTTGAGTTTGTTCTCAATCCAAGCCAGATGGTTGTCATTCACCACATGAGGAGCAATGATAAGTTTCATCTCAGGATGACGATTGAAATAGTCGATAAAGAGTTCTTCATCAGGTTGCCAAGAGCTTCCGGCCACAAGTACACGAGCGCAATCACCCTTAAATCGCTCCACTAAAGGAAGTTGCTTGGCAGCTTGATTTATTTCCAGCACTCGGTCGAAACGGGTATCACCCACTACGGTAACGTTGGTAATGCCACGCGAAGCCAACAAACGGACAGATTCTTCGTTTTGTACAAAAAAGTGGGTAATGCGGGTCAACACCTTATAATATCGTCCGCCAAACCAACGGAAAAAGACCTGATTGGGACGGAAGATGGAAGAAACACTGTACGTAGGGATACCTCTACGCTGGAGTCCCTTCATGTAGTTCTGCCAAAACTCATATTTAATGAAGAAGGCCATCGACGGACGGGCCAAGTCGAGAAAACGACGTACATTGCGCGGAGTGTCAAAAGGAAGGTAGCAAATAACATCGGCTCCTTCATAGTTCTTGCGCACTTCATATCCTGAGGGAGAAAAGAAGGTCAATAGAATCTTGTACTGGGGATGAGCTTTGCGAATGCGCTCAATCAAAGGACGACCTTGCTCAAACTCGCCCAACGAAGCGGCATGAAACCACAGGTATTGTGCATCCTTATCAATCTGCTTACGCAAAATATCGAACACCTCTTTGTGTCCCTTACGCATCAGTTTGACCTTCTTGTTAAAAAGACCTACAAACTTGACGGCCAACAGGTAGAGATAAATCGCTATGTTGTACATAAATCTTAATTTAGGAGTTCAGGAGTTACAGAAATTCAGAAGTTCAGACAATAGTTTCACCTATCATCATTTAGGAGTCTTGTCTGAACTCCTATAACTACTGAGCCCCTGAACTCCTTCAACTATTAAGCAAGCATTGCTACGGCTTTACGCATACGGTTAACAGTTTCTTCCTTGCCAAGGAAAGCAGCAAGTTCATACATATCAGGACCCTGTCCTGTACCTACAAGGCATACACGCCAAGGATTCCAAGGTTTCTTTTCTCCAGCTTCAGCCCAAGAATCTACTGCTTGTTTGAGTGATTCGAGAGAAAAATCTGCCAACCCCTCAAGCAGGTCTGCCAATTCGGTCATTTCAGCGGCCGTACCCTCCTTCCAGTTCTTGCGGATAAACTTGTCTCCCTCTTTGTCATAAGTCTGAGGAGCCAAGAAGAAGAAATCGCAGAGTGGCCACAGGTCACTGACAAAACTGATGTTACGTTTCTTCTTGTTACCCAACTTGTCGGTGTATTCTACCACCTTCTGCTTCATCATGGCTACCACCTGCGCTTCACGTTCAGGTGTTGACTCAATACCGTTGGCCCGAAGAATCTTGTCGAACTCGGGTGTCCAGTCAATGTCGGCCTGACGAAGGAGATACTGATGATTGAACCAAATGCCCTTGACATAGTCGAAACGTGCACCACTCTTTGAACACTTGCTGAGGTCGAAGAGTTGCACCATCTCGTCGAGCGACATGATTTCCTGATCGTTTCCCGGATTCCATCCGAGCAAAGCCAAGAAGTTGATAAAGGCTTCGGGCAAATATCCGGCTTCACGATAACCGGAAGATACTTCGCCCGTCTTGGGGTCGTGCCATTCGAGGGGAAATACGGGAAATCCGAGTTTGTCTCCATCGCGTTTGGAGAGTTTTCCGTTACCTTCCGGCTTGAGCAGCAAAGGAAGATGGGCAAAACGGGGCATGGTGTCTTCCCAACCAAAAGCACGATAAAGCAACACATGCAGAGGAGCCGAAGGCAACCATTCTTCACCACGAATCACATGTGACACTTCCATCAGATGGTCATCCACGATGTTAGCCAAATGGTAAGTGGGGAGTTCGTCAGCAGACTTGTAAAGCACTTTATCGTCGAGGATAGACGAGTTAATGACCACATCACCACGGATAAGGTCGTCCACATGCACCTCTTCACCCGGTTGGATAAGGAAACGCACCACATACTGATGGCCTTCAGCCAACAGACGGTCAACCTCTTCTTTAGGTAGTGCCAACGAGTTGCGCATCGACATGCGGGTAGAGGCATCGTACTGGAAGTTCTGCACCTCGGCACGTTTGGCATCCAACTCTTCCGGAGTATCAAAAGCCATGTATGCCTTGCCGGCATCCAACAACACTTTCACATATTTCTTATAGATGTCATGACGCTCACTCTGACGGTAAGGACCATAATTGCCACCATAGCTGACACCTTCGTCAAACTTGATGCCCAACCACTTGAATGATTCAATGATATACTCTTCGGCACCGGGTACAAAACGGTTGGAGTCGGTATCCTCGATACGGAAGATAAATTCACCGCCATGCTGACGGGCAAACAAATAATTATATAACGCAGTGCGCACACCTCCAATATGCAACGCACCAGTAGGACTCGGGGCAAAACGCACCCGGACTTTTCTCTCTGCCATATTGATAAAACTGTATAAATTTTCGGCAAAAATACGTTTTTTTCCTGAATTAAAGTAAAAAAACTGGGAGAAGTAGTGGTTTCACTCTATAAAAAGAGGAAAGCTATTGTTTTTTTTTGTACTTTAGCACCGTTAATAAACAAAAGTTAAGGAGTAAAAAGAGTTTGCCTGTAACCGCAGGCTCTGCCTGTTGGCCTATTGCTAAACCCAAACTCTTCATAACGACTAATGAATGAACCATGAGCAGATATAACAACCCTCACCCCATAACCCGTAGTGGTATTTTATATAGAATAGGTATTGCACTGGCCGCTATAGCCATCGTGGTATATTTTCTTCCACGCGAACAAAATTATGCCTATCAGTTCGAGCTGAACCATCCGTGGCGATACGGCCAATTGATTGCCTCGTTCGACTTCCCCATTTATAAAGACGAAGCAACGGTGAAACAAGAGCAGGACAGCGTGTTAAAACAATTCCGTCCCTACTTCACTAAAAATGAACATGCAATAGATGAACAATTGGCGAAGTTGCGCAAGAATTATACTGAAGGAAGTTCGCTGAAACAACATTTAGGCGATGGTCCTTATTATAATCATGTAGTTCGTACCCTACAACAATTATATCGGCAAGGAATTATTCCTACAGAGGAATTGAAACAACTACGGGTCGATGGCATCCAATCCGTAATGATGGTGGAAAACAACTCAGCACGAGCGGTCAACACAAATTCCTTACTCACCGAGAAGGAGGCATACGAGAAATTAATCTATGCAGACACCACCCGATACAAACGCCACATCCTGCAACAATGCAATTTACATGATTATCTGACACCCAATATCGCCTACGACAAGGAAAAGTCTGATGCTGCACGCGAAGATTTACTTTCGGGTATTTCATGGAGTAGTGGCATGGTCATCAACGGTACAAAGATTATCGACCGTGGAGAAATCATCGACCAGCGTACCTATAACATTTTGAATTCATTGAGTAAAGAATTAGACAAACGCAGCGGAAGCAACACTCAAAAACGTATGACATTGAGTGGACAAATTCTGTTTGTGGCCATTCTCATAACCTGTTTCATTCTATACCTCGACCTCTTCCGTCGCGATTACTACGACCGCAACCGCACCATTCTCCTTTTGATGGGTGTTATCGTATTTTTCCCCGTGCTAACTTCGCTAATGGTGACTCATAGCATCTTCAACGTCTATATCATCCCCTACGCCATGGCTCCCATCATTGTGCGGGTGTTCATGGATTCGCGCACGGCTTTCATGACGAACATCATCACCCTATTACTCTGCTCCATCGCTCTCCGCTATCCTTACGAATTTATACTTGTACAGTTCACTGGTGGATTGGTGGGTATTTATAGTTTGCGCGAGCTTTCACAACGTTCACAGTTATTGCGTGCAGCCCTATTGATAACCCTTTCCATGATGTTGGTTTACTTTGCTTACGAGCTCATCCACACTGATGACTTGACGAAGTTGGACACAAATATGTACATATCCTTGTTCATCAATGGTATCCTGCTACTGTTCACTTATCCGTTACTCTTCATGTTGGAAAAGACATTCGGATTTACCAGCAATGTCACTTTGGTGGAGTTATCCAACATCAATACACCCCTGCTCCGCAAGATGTCAGAAGTAGCACCAGGCACTTTCCAACACTCATTGCAAGTGGCCAACTTAGCTGCCGAAGCCGCACGCGCAACGGGAGCCAATAGCCAATTGGTAAGAACAGGTGCACTCTACCACGACATCGGTAAAATTGAGAATCCCGTCTTCTTCACCGAAAACCAGTCAGGAGTGAATCCTCACAAAACATTGACTTTTGCCGAGAGTGCACACATCATCATCAGCCACGTGACCGACGGATTGAAGTTAGCCGACAAGCACAACCTGCCAAAGGTGATACGCAATTTTATCAGCAGCCACCACGGATTAGGAATGACCAAGTATTTCTACATCAGCGAACAGAATGCCCACCCCGATACGGAAGTGGACAAGAGCCTCTACACTTATCCCGGTCCTAATCCCACCACACAGGAAGAAGCCATCCTCATGATGGCTGATACCGTAGAGGCGGCTTCAAGAAGTTTGTCAGAATACACCGAAGAGAGCATCAGCAATTTGGTGGAGAAACTCATTGACACACAAATGGCCGATGGAGCCTTCCGCCAATGCCCTATTACCTTCCGCGACATCGAAATCGTAAAAGGAGTATTCAAAGAAAGACTGAAGACGGTATATCATACGAGAATCAGTTACCCGGAGTTGAAGAAGTAAACTATGTTCGCCGACGTCATCGTCCCCCTCCCCTTAGCCAATAGCTACACCTACCTGTTGCCAACCGATATGGAAGGGCAAGTACAAGTGGGGAGTCGGGTCATAGTCCCTTTCGGACAGAAAAGATTCTATACGGCTATTGTTATCCGCCAACACAATAATCCACCCGAAGGTGACTATACGGTAAAGACCATTACAGAAGTACTTGATTCTCATCCTATCGTCACTGCCGAACAATTGAAATTTTGGCAATGGGTAGCCGACTACTACCTATGCACGTTAGGAGATGTCTATAAGGCGGCACTTCCCTCGGGCATGAAGTTGGAGAGCGAAACCTTGGTAGAAATCAACCCGGATTTTTTCCCTACGGAAGAAAAATTCACGCCCAACGAGGAAAAAACAATTCTCCTGTTAGGTAATAAAAAGGAGTGTACGGTTGCTTCCATCGAAAAAGAAACAGGAATAAAGAATGCCTTACCCATCATCAACGCTCTACTGTCCAAAGAGGCCATATTCGTAAAGGAAGAAGTGAAACGTACTTACAAGCCGAAGACGGAAATGAGAATACGGCTACACTCTTACACTCCTGAATACCTCCACTCCCTCCTTGACTCGCTCAACCGTGCCCCCAAGCAACAAAAACTGTTGATGACCTTCATTGAGATGGAGACAGCAAACGTGAGCAAACAGGATTTACTGAAACGGGCAGAGGTATCCACATCCGTACTTAACCAACTGATAGAAAAAGGCATCTTTGAACAATATCCCTACGAGATAGGACGGTTAGACACGAACGACGACATAAAGACCATTCCTCTCAATCCACTGAATACCCACCAACAGAAAGCTTTCGAAAGAATCAACCAATGTTTCAATGACAAGCACATCTGTCTGTTACACGGTGTAACCGCCAGTGGAAAGACTGAAATATACATCCATCTTATCCAACAGGCGTTGAAAGATGGCAAACAGGTACTTTACTTATTACCCGAAATAGCTCTTACTACCCAAATTACAGAACGTTTGAAGCGTATTTTCGGCAGACGATTGGGTGTCTATCACTCCAAATTCCCCGATGCCGAACGAGTGGAAATCTGGCAGAAACAACTCTCCGAAAATCCTTATGACATTATCCTTGGTGTACGCTCATCCGTATTCCTCCCTTTCCGTCGGTTAGGATTGGTTATTGTGGATGAAGAGCACGAAAACAGCTACAAACAACAGGATCCTGCACCACGCTATCATGCCCGCAACGCTGCCCTCGTGATGGCCGCCATGCAGAGAGCCAAAGTACTCTTGGGCACAGCGACCCCCTGTATCGAAAGTTACTATAACGCCTTGACAGGGAAGTACGGTCTTGTCACCCTTACCCAACGTCACCAAGCCATCCGCTTACCTGAGATACAAGTAGTTGACATTGCCGAACTGCGCCACAAACACCGCATGACGGGTCCCTTCTCGCCTACTCTGTTAGGGCATATCCGTACAGCTTTGGAACAACGTGAACAGGTCATCCTCTTCCAGAACCGTCGAGGATTTGCTCCCATGGTGGAATGCAAGACGTGCGGATGGGTACCCAAGTGCAAAAATTGCGACGTGAGCCTCACCTACCACCACGGCCTTCACCAACTGACTTGCCACTATTGCGGATACACCTACCAGTTGCCCACCCGATGCCCTGCTTGCGAGAGCGAGGAAATTCGCCACCGGGGATTCGGCACCGAACGCATTGAGGAGAGCATCCAACAGATTTTCCCCGAAGCTCGTGTAGCACGTATGGATTTAGATACTACCCGCACACGGCAAGCTTACGAACGCATCATTCACGATTTCCAGAACCACCAGACGGACATCCTCATCGGCACACAGATGGTCTCCAAAGGATTGGACTTCGAACACGTGAGTGTAGTGGGTATCCTTGATGCCGATACCATGATGAATTTCCCCGACTTCCGTTCACACGAACGTGCCTTCCAACTGATGGCGCAGGTGGCCGGACGTGCCGGACGCAAGCACAAACAGGGCTTAGTTGTCCTACAAACACGTAGCAAAGACGCACCCGTCATTCAACAAGTGGTGACCAACGACTATCAGAGTCTTTATGACGACCAATTGGCCGAGCGTCTTCTATTTCGTTATCCACCCTATTATCGACTTGTCTATATCTACTTGAAACACCGCCAAGCCGATTTAGTAGATACACTGGCTAGTGAAATGACCACTCATCTCCACTCCGTTTTCGGCGACCGTATCCTCGGTCCCGATGCTCCGCCTGTAGCCCGCGTGCAGACCTTCTACATCCGCAAGTTCATGCTCAAGATGGAAACTTCGGCTTCGCTTCCCAAGGTGCGTCAACAACTCTCCCTCATCCGCTCACACATGCTCGCCGACACCCGTTTCCGTTCGTGCATCATCTATTTTGATGTGGATCCATGTTGATTATCCCTGCCCCTCGTTCACACTTCAACACAAAATCCACCATTATATGGATACGAAAGAGCATAGCCTGATAAAACACCGTGCTGTCTTTAAATCAGTAAATGCACCAGAAGTTTCTTATATCGAATTCACGTTACTTATTACAAAAAAGGTGGAATAAAAATAAATCGGAATTTATTTTGTATTCCGCTCAGCTTGCACTATCTTTGCCCGTGAATTGGTTCTCCAAGGGTTGTAAGGCCTGGGAGATTAAAAGGGAATCGGGTGAAACTCCCGGACAGACGCGCTGCTGTGAACCCCTGAGTCGTCTTGATAGATAGACTTTTAGCCACTGACCGAAACACCATCATTTTGACGTTGGGAAGGCATCAAGGCGAGGGGGAAGTCAGAAGACCTGCCATTCATTAAAGGCTGTTTCTGCTCGCGGAACAAGAGAGACAGTACAAAATTATTTATCACAATATCATCGAAAGGACAAAACGTATGATTCAAACTGTTGTGAAGCGCGACGGACGCATTGTCGGCTTCAATGAAGAGAAGATTGCTACCGCTATCCGTAAAGCCATGCTGCATACGGACAAGGGAGAGGATATGCACCTCATCCGCCAGATTACCGACCATGTGGCATTCCGTGGTGAGTCGCAGATGACTGTGGAGGCCATTCAGGACATGGTGGAAATGGAACTGATGAAGAGTAGCCGCAAGGATGTGGCACAGAAATACATTGCCTACCGTAATCAACGCCGCATTGCACGTAAGGCGAAGACACGCGATATGTTCTTGGAAATCATCAATATCAAGAGCAACGATGTGACTCGCGAAAATGCCAATATGAACGCTGATACACCAGCAGGCATGATGATGAAGTTTGCCAGCGAAAGCACCAAACCTTTCGTGGATGACTATCTGCTGAGCGACGAGGTGAAGGAGGCTGTGCGTAACAACTACCTGCACATCCACGATAAGGACTACTATCCCACAAAGAGTCTGACTTGCATCCAACATCCGTTGGATCACATTCTTGCCCACGGATTCAGTGCGGGGCATGGAGAGTCGCGTCCTGCAAAACGTATCGAGACGGCCAGTATCCTTGCCTGTATCTCGATGGAGACTGCTCAGAACGAGATGCATGGTGGACAGGCTATTCCAGCCTTTGATTTCTACTTGGCCCCCTACGTGCGTAGCAGCTTTATCGAAGAGGTGAAGACCTTGGAGGAATTGATGGGGCAGGACTATTCACACCTGTATAATAAGGAATTGGATGACTATCTCATTCAGTCTTTGGACGGATTGGAGGGCGAAGAGCGTATCCTGCAAGCCGCTATTAACAAGACGGTGACTCGCGTACACCAATCGATGGAGGCTTTCATCCATAACATGAATACCATCCACTCACGTGGTGGAAACCAAGTGGTGTTCAGCTCCATCAACTACGGTACGGACACCAGTGCAGAGGGACGCTGCATCATCCGTGAGCTGCTGAAGAGCACCGAACGCGGCGTGGGCAACGGCGAGACGGCCATCTTCCCTATTCAGATATGGAAAAAGAAACGTGGAGTGAGCTACCTCATCGAGGACCGCAACTACGACCTCTATCGCCTGGCCTGCAAGGTGAGTGCCCGACGATTCTTCCCCAACTTCCTCAATCTGGATGCTACCTTCAATCAAAATACAGCTTGGCAGGCCAACGACCCGAAACGTTACCAACACGAGGTAGCTACGATGGGATGCCGTACGCGTGTATTCGAGAACCGTTTCGGCCCCAAGACCTCTATCGGACGAGGCAATCTCTCCTTTTCGACCATCAACATCGTACGCTTGGCTATCGAATGCATGGATATTGAAGACAAGGAGTTGCGCATCTCGCAATTCTTTGCCAAGTTGGATGGCCTGTTGGAGGTGACAGCCCGTCAACTGCACGAGCGTATGGAATTCCAGAAAACGGCCTATGCCAAACAGTTCCCCTTACTGATGTCATCCTTATGGTTAGGAAGCGAGAACTTGACCCCCAACGATACCATCGCTGCTGTAATCAACCAAGGAACCTTGGGTATCGGATTTATCGGACTGGCCGAATGTTTGAAAGCTTTGATTGACAAACACCACGGTGAGAGTGACGAGGCACAGCAGTTGGGCTTACGTATTGTCACCTATATGCGTGACCGTGTGAATGATTTCTGCGAGCGTTACCAACACAATTACAGTGTGCTGGCTACTCCTGCCGAAGGTCTGTCGGGCAAGTTTACTCGTGGCGACCGTAAGCAATTCGGAATCCTGCCGGGTATTACTGACCGCGATTATTATACGAACTCCAACCACGTACCCGTCTATTACAAGTGCAGTGCCCGCCACAAAGCCGAAGTGGAAGGTCCATACCATGACCTGACACGCGGAGGCCACATCTTCTACGTGGAGATGGACGGTGATGCCACACACAATCCCGAAGCTATCATGCGTGTGGTGGATATGATGGATGCCTACAACATCGGTTACGGATCGGTGAACCACAACCGCAACCGTTGCATGGATTGCGGATACGAGAATGCAGATGCCACGATGGAGGAATGTCCCCGCTGCAAGAGCAAGCGTATTGACCGTTTGCAACGCATCACCGGCTATTTGGTAGGAACTACTGACCGTTGGAATGCCGCCAAACTGGCAGAGTTGAACGACCGCGTCATCCACGATTTGAACGGTACACAGACATGCTTGCCATTCTCCGAATAGTGGAAGACACCATGGTGGATGGCCCCGGTATGCGCACAGCCATCTATGCCGCAGGGTGTACACACCGTTGTCCGGGTTGCCACAACCCGCAATCATGGGATATCCATGCCGGACATCCCATGACTACCGAAGAACTTCTCCGTCCCATCTTGGCCGACCCCTTTGCTGATGTGACCTTTACGGGAGGCGATCCCATGATGCAACCTGAAGGTTTCACCGAGTTGGCCTGTGCCATCCGGGAGCAGAGTACAAAGACTATCTGGTGTTACACAGGATACACCTACGAGACTCTGCTCACTATGCCTGCCCAACGGGGACTCTTGGAGCAAATCGACGTACTGGTGGATGGCCCCTTCATCCAAAGCCTGCGCGACGAACAGCTCCGCTTCCGCGGAAGCAGCAACCAACGCTTGATTGACGTAAAGCGGTCGTTGGAAGAAAAGGCAGTGGTGCTGTGGGGAGCAGATTAAGGTACTCAAGTTTAGTTCGGGTAAAACCCTCGTCAGCGTCACAGTCGCAAGTAGAATTATCGACGGTCTCTTGTCATTTGTTTTGTAGTTAAAACATATTTTAATGGAATTTGTTTTATATGCAAAACTCTTTTTGTACTAAATTGTTTTGCGTGTAAAACAAATTATGCGTAATTTTGTCCCGCCAATAAAACAAATCAGCGATGGATACTTTGATTAAGAGATGTAAGAGACTGTTGGAAGTGACCCGAACCGACTATGTCCGTAGCCTGATGGACGTGATTAATTGGGAACTTCGTCTTGTGGCTATTCGTGGAGCACGAGGGGTAGGAAAAACCACCTTGATGTTGCAATATTTGAAATTGCATTATTCAATGGATTGTAGGGAAGCATTGTATGTCAGTATGGACAACTCCTATTTCACACGCCATTCGTTGGAAGAGTTGGTGGAACAGTTCTATTTGCGTGGAGGCAAACATCTTTTTCTGGATGAGGTGCATAAATATCCCGATTGGAGCCGTGAAATCAAGAATATCTACGATGGTTATCCCGACTTGAAGGTGGTGTTCAGTGGTTCATCGTTATTGCAGATTCTGAATGCAGAAGCCGACCTCTCGCGGAGGTGCATTTCGTACAACATGCAGGGACTTTCATTCCGTGAATACTTGAAGCTTTATCATCAGATTGATGTGCGCCCCTATACATTGGACGAGTTGTTGTCTTCTCCCGATAAGGTTTGTGCCGATGTGAACTCGAAGTGCCGCCCGTTGGCATATTTCGAGGATTACTTACAGATGGGTTATTACCCATTCCGTCTGGAGGGGAACAGTGAATATTATACGCGTATCGAAAATGTAGTGAATGTAATTCTGGAGATTGAACTTCCGCAGCAATGTGGGGTCGATTTGGGGAATGCACGTAAGTTGAAGACACTGTTGACCATTCTATCCACCGAAGTTCCAATGATGGTGGATATTACCAAACTGTCTTTGATGGCCGGTATGTCCCGTACCACCATTCTGGCTTATCTGCAATATCTTCATCGGGCCAAACTGATTCATCTGCTTTATTCTGACCTTGATTCGTTGAAGAAACTTCAGAAACCCGATAAAATCTACATGGAGAATCCCAATCTTCTCTATACCCTTTCGCTGGAAGAGGTTAATAAAGGAACACTCCGCGAAGTTTTCATGGTCAATCAATTGTCCTATCAACATCAGGTGGAGTACTGTACCCGTAGTGCCGACTATACCGTTGACCGTCGCTATGTGATTGAAGTTGGGGGCAGAAGTAAGGACGGCAAGCAGATTGCCCGTGAACATGCCGCTTTCATTGCTGCCGACAACATTGATTATCCCGTTGGGAACAAAATCCCCCTGTGGGCATTCGGTATGCTGTATTGAGATTTTTTGCCTCTCTTCTTTGATGTGAAGAAAATTATCACTATTTTTGCCGCATCCAATCAATTATAAACCATTAAAACGATAAAATTACGAAACAGACAGTACACACGAACGCATGACCGAAAGCCGTGTTTGCCCATGCGACAAGCCCTTTCAACAAAGAGAAACTTTAAATAACAAAGAAACATTAACAACGGAAAAGCGTTCCCGTTCGTACTTATAAAATAAAACTCAGCCACCACTACCAGTAATACAAAATCAAGTGGCGCATCTGTGAATTTGGGCGGAATTGCTGGTGCATTGGGAGTCGGTGGTGTAGCAGGAGGCATCTTGAGCACCGTTAACGTTGGAGGAGGAAATTCATCACAGACAGGAACTGTTGTTTACGAGCAACGTGTGTTATCCGTTGCACCCAAGTCTATAAACATTTTATATACTTGGGATTTTCCAACTTGGTCTTGTCCCCACAAATATTTCTATAATTCTGTATTGAAATTATATAATAACAACGCGGCAAAGCATGGGCGTTTTATTGATACAGAAACAGGAAATAAAGTAAAATTTGAAAAAGGCATGAGCAGAAGTTATACAGAAGATTACACTCCGTTCTCAGCTAAAGGAGTTGTCCGATATTCTACAGAAGAGAATTTTGCCACTTCTCAGCAAGCTACAATATCCAATTATATTACAGACATCATAATAGATAGTTATAAAGGGGTAAAAGATGCTGCTTGCTCACTTCCTTATTGTCAGCAGCTAAAAGAAAGACGCGCAGATTATTGCTTTGTTTCAGGAGTTGGATGGACAGCGACTCCAGGTGGATGTATAGGTCTTATTGGAGGAGGTTTGGCAGTAATATGTTTACCTCTTCTCTTTTTATAAGTGAAGTGAAACAATTTCAATATTTGTAGTCAGTATGTATCATCGCCGTGCATTTGTAACGCACATTATTTTTATTCCTATACTTGCGTCCTAAATGTTCTGCATTGCAAAGCGGTATGTAAATGGAAGAAAGGTTGTGGTTTAGTAAATCTGATTTACATCCCCCATTCATACGGGAAACAACTCTTCTAATAAACTCAAATAAGTCTGGATACTTACTCGAAAAAGTGTCCAGACTTTTTTGATTTACACTGGACACTTTTTTCAGAGTCCCTTGAGACTTTTCTCAGTAAGTGTCTAGAGATTTTCAGTAAGTGTCCAGAGTTATTGGGTGCGAAATGATAAGGGGAAAAGAGGAGAAATGAGAAATTTAAAAAAAATCACGACAAACTCTTGAGGACAACAAACAGGTATTCCATGTAAACAAAATTCTCAAAACTCCCTCTTTGACCATTTTGGGTGAAAAACAGGATATTTCGCCCAAATTCACCAAACACTTGACACTTACACTCGAAACTCTTGATACTTAGCTCCGAAACTCTTGACACTTACAGACGGGAAGGTCAAGAGTTTCGCGGCTAAGTCTTGACACTTTTGGCCGTAAGTGTCAAGTGTTTCAGAAACGAATGAGGAGCGTTTTAAAACGAGCAGAAACAAAACGTTGAAATTTTTCTTGCATTTTGTTTGGCTGCACGGAAACTTTACTTCACGATTTTGCGCACCTCTGTCCGTCCATGCTCATCCTGATATTTCACGAGGTTGATGCCCGGTTGCAGTTCGTCCACCTGTGTACCGCTGATGGTGTAGATGGCAACTGGGGTGAGACGGGGGGTATCGGTGAGTGGACCTTGAATACTGCTGGCAAGGTCTTCGGTAACGGCTGTAATCTCCTCGGCATTGAGAGCATAGTTGTAGATGCGGAAGTCATCAATGTATCCTTGGAGGTATGGATCGGCACTGAATTGGCTGCGGGCGATGTAGTTGAGGGTCGGACGGATGTCGCAGGGACGAATCTTCATCTCTGTAGAGCGGGCAACTTCCTTGCCGTTGAGGTAGAGGATTACGGCATCTGTTCCGATGCTGACGGCCACGTGATACCATACGTTGGTATTCATCTTGGTGGTTGATAAGATTTCCTCTTCGCCGCCATTCTTCATTACGAAACGCATTTCGTTGTGGGCAATGGGGGTGAGGAACATGTAATGGTCAGTTCCGTTTCCGAAGTCGAAAATGCGTTGCCAAGTTTTGGTTGAACCGATTCGAACCCAAGTACAGATAGTCATCTCGGGTAGGGTGGCCACCTCATGAGGAAGCTGTACGAATTGGTTGGTGCCATTGAGTGAGAGCGCTTTGGTTCCAGATTTGTAGATGGGCAGGCAGAGATAGCTGAGTCCACCGTTGTTTCCATGGAGTTGGTTGACACTCAAGTCTGTGAGGTCGTTATCGAACTGCCATTTTCCAATCAGTCCCTTTTCGCCGGTGGTCACGGTTTTGACAGCTTCGCTCGGTGCTGAATAGTTGCCTGTCAGGTCCTGAGCCTTTACCTTATATAAATAGGTGACGCCCTGTACAGCATTGTTGTCAAGAAAAGCATTTCCTGTAACTCCACGTGCGATGGTATTGAACAGGGTGTCACTTCCTGCTTCTTGGGGAAGTTCAGCACGCAGGATGGTGTATCCGGCCAAGTCACTTTCGGTATTGGCAGTCCAGTCGAGGCGTATAGAGGCAGATTGTGCTGTTGCAGTAAGCCCCGTGGGAGTATCAAGAGGATTGCTGTCGCTCCGTTCGCCGGCAGGTACGAAGCGCCACAGTTGGTAGTCGTCGTTTTCGGCAAAATTGTTTTGTTTTACACTGGCACCGTCACCCTTGCCTGCTCTCAGGCAGAGAGTACTATGACGACTGCGGATATAGAAGTATCCGTCACCGGCATATTGCAAATACCACTGTTGCTGAGCTCCGTTATTTGAATCCCAAATAATGATGGTACCGTTGTTGGAAAGCGAACTGTTGAGTACGTCAAGACAATATTTGGTATTGGCTAACGGACGGAAGGAGTAGTAGCTGAAGTCGCCACCGATGCGGCTATCCACAGGTTGGATATTCCATTGTTGGTACATGGCCAATTGCGAATGGTTCTTCTGTACGATCCTGTCGCCGGCTGTCGAACTGAGAGAGGGGATGGTCAAGACGCACTTGGAACCTTTATTCTGGATGACGTAGTCTCCCTTGATGTAGGGTTGCACGTCTTCGCCCCAAGTGATGTTTACCACCCGTTCGGCATTGGTCTGCCCCTTTTGGTAGCCTGTTCCTCCGGGCATATCCACAACGAAATCGCGCACAGGTCCGTAACCGTCGTAGCATACGTAGCGGTCGCGGCTAACGAAGCGGTAGCTGGCATTGCTGGCCTGACGTTCGGAGGAACCGAGGAAGGCCTGTACCTTATTCTCCTTATTGTTGCGGTAAACGGATGCGGCTGTCCATGTTGAGCGGTTTTCGGCGTATGCCAGACGGTCACCATTGTTGCTGGCGCGGCAGAACTCACCGCGGGCCAATCCGTCGAATCCCCACCAGATACCTGTCTGCATACCATATTCCACACCTACCATGGCTTCCATGACGTTGTGCAGCTCATCAGCAGTTCCGTGTTTCCCATCATTATGTACGGTTTCGAAGAATGAAGCATACGTATTGAATTCACCTGCCAATTGGTGGGTGTTTCCTTCGTCAAGATACTCCTTCAGTGCATTGTACCATGGCAGAGCCTGGTCGCAATTCAAGGTGTTTCCTCCTGATATACGTATATTATTAAAGAAAGGATTCTCTTTCATCAATTTAATAATATTGTAAAAGTCCTGTTGGGATCCTTGATTCCATCCATAGTCCGGTTCGTTGAACGGAGAGATGGAGACTACGGTATATCCTTTGCTTTGGCAATAGCGTGCGGTGGCTTCGAAGAGTTTCACCCACTCTTCGGGTTTGCCTACGTAGTTGGCACGGTGCTGTGCGTATTGTTTTTTTTGTGCTTCCGTAGCGTTTTCGGGAGTCATCAATACTTCGTGGTCGCAGTTCAATGCAAGGTTCTTTACACCGCTATAAGCCACTAAGCGCAGACGGTTGTCCAATGCTTTTTGTTGTGCAGATGAAAGTTGTCCGTTGACAATCAAATCGCTTGGTTGGAAGGATACTCGGGCAGTACCTAAATTCTCAGTGCCGATGAAGGCCGTACCACGTCTCATGTTCCATTCGTCGGGCCAGGCGGTATCCAGACCCCAGATGATGGGATACTGTTTTCCCGGGTCATCTATTGAGTAGGTCACGGATGTAGCATTGGTGGGACTGGCAGTCATGTATTGGCTGCTTGTAGCGATTCCTTCTTGGGCGGTTGTAGTCATGGCTGACAACATCGCGAGGGTAAAAAATAATTGTTTTTTCATATAATAGAAATGTGGATAGCGGTTATCTGATGATGAGTTTATGTACACTGCCATCTGTCATTTGTTGCAAATAAACACCTTTCTTGAGCAACTGTCCATTGATGGGAGTTCCGTTTAACTGGTAGGTGGCAATGGCTGTAGGTTTGTTTGTAGGGATGTGTACGCTACTGCTTCCTTTCCCGGCAGAAGTGTATGTTACTTTGATTTCAGGGTTTGTACCATTGGCTGCCGATACGTCCGTCAATTCAATGATCACATCGCCTGCTTCAAATTCGAGGGTTTCCACAGGGACGTATATCAATTGGTCGGTCTCCGAGAATGGATCGTCTTCCAAACGAAGTTGTTCCAACGGAAGAAGCAGTTCCGTGATTTTTCCGTTGCTCAGATAAGTGATTTTGGTTCCACTGAAAGTGACGTATTTCCCGGCTGAAATCCAAATCTCAATCTCTTTCGCCTGGTCGATGTTGCTACCGGCTGCGGGCATAAAGTCGGGATAGATGTTGATGTCCATGTTCTCAATCAGGTAGGAGAACAATATAGTACCTGTTGCACCTACAGTGTTACTTTCAACGGGATACCCCTCTGCATCGCAAACATTCTTCAGACTAATGGTAACAATACGGTTCCCCTCATTGTCCACCGGAATATTTGTAAAATGTATGCCTTGAACATTCCATATAAGGATGTTCTCACTAATGGTATAGGGGACGTCCACCTCTGTCCATGTTCCGGCTTCACGGTCTCCATAAGCCAATGTGGCGTACTTTGTCTGACAAGTAATGGGTGCAGAGAACGTAATTTTAATGAGCCCCTCTTCGTCACCCGGCATGTAGTAACTATGCAAAGTTTCTCCTTTATTAATGCTGACCAGTTTCACGGCTTCACCTGAGGCTCTCAAATTCAATGCCACTTCTCCGTCATACCGGTTTTCAGCATCTGCAATTGAAACGATATTGCTGAGCACCAGCTTAAACGAGTCACCGGCTTTCAATTTTTCATCCTTCAATAACTGTTCGTAGTATTCTGCAAATTCCACAACATAATTTGTGCCTTGTGTGCTATAATCTTCGCTTACACGATAGTTGTTCACCTCAATTCGTTCACCATTACCGAGTTCGACTTCCACCTTCACCGCCACTGAATTGATGCCGACATTGAAGGAAAAAGT
Source organism: Phocaeicola sp. (assembly GCA_045647865.1). Lineage (GTDB taxonomy): Bacteria > Bacteroidota > Bacteroidia > Bacteroidales > Bacteroidaceae > Phocaeicola_A. The sequence goes on along the minus strand of JAZRMW010000043.1, from coordinate 20,936 downwards.
GATATCGCCATCCTTCTGAGTTGTACGATAGGTATCGCCATCAGCAATGGAAGTGGAAACAACCGAAACAGGCAAATAGGGCTTTCCCTCAACAAAACTGGGAGTCATCGTGATACTGTCGCCCCAAGTCGTAGTATTGTAAAAGGTATAGATTTTCCCTGCCTTTATACCCTGCACACACTGCTTGTCAAAGATTGGGAGAGGCCCCTGCTCTCCAAAGATCCTTATCGGTTTCGACATAGAGAGATAAAGTAAGCCGTCAGTTTCAGACCGGAATGTAAAATAGGCATTTGAGAAATCCATGGGCAAAAGATAGCATTCATCCATCTTTATTTCTACCGGAGCATTTTCTGTTGTCCCCTCCAACGATGTTTGTGCGCAGAGGGATATTGCACATCCCCATAAAATGACAATATTCAGAATCTTCTTTATAATCATACTTTTTAAATAAATTGACGTTTATGGCGCAAATATAGCTAAAAATCAGCAAAAGATATGACTGTCAGACTTTTTTTTCGTTAAAAGCATGAAGATAAAGATAAATTACACTCCGAAAGAGCATTTCATAAAAATAAAAGAAACGGATAATACAGGTTTTCTCCATCAACCAAATGGAAGAACACTGTATTATCCGTTATTCAAAAATAGGCTATATATTTCTTATTTGCAACCGCAAGTAGGCTTTATCTGCTTAAAGAAATCATTACCCTTATCATCTACCAAGATAAAGGCGGGGAAATCTTCTACTTCAATTTTCCAAATGGCCTCCATGCCCAATTCGGGGTATTCCACACATTCGATACTCTTGATGTTGTTCTGTGCCAAAATTGCAGCAGGACCACCAATAGAGCCCAAATAGAATCCACCATGTTTCTGGCATGCATCTGTCACACATTGTGCACGGTTACCTTTTGCCAACATGACCATACCACCACCGTGGCTTTGGAAAAGATCTACATACGAGTCCATACGACCAGCCGTTGTGGGTCCCATAGAACCACAAGCCATTCCTGCAGGAGTCTTAGCCGGACCAGCATAATAGATAGGATGATCCTTCATGTACTGAGGCATCTCTTCACCGCGATCCAGACGTTCTTTCAATTTGGCATGCGCGATATCACGTCCAACAATGATGGTTCCATTCAATGAAAGACGGGTAGAGACAGGGTATTTGCTCAGTTCTTTCAATACTTCGCTCATGGGTTGGTTTAAGTCGATACGTACAGCTTCACCCTCACCCGCCTGACGCAATTCTTCAGGAATCAAGCTGCTTGGATTATCATCGAGTTTTTCAATCCAAATTCCATCTTTGTTGATTTTACACTTGATATTACGGTCGGCAGAACAGCTAACACCCATACCAACAGGGCAAGAGGCACCATGACGGGGCAAACGGACGATACGGACATCGTGGGCAAAGTATTTTCCACCAAACTGGGCACCAAGACCAATCTTGTGAGCCTCAGCAAGCACCTGCTTTTCCAATTCAATATCGCGGAAAGCACGTCCACCTTCGTTGCCAGTTGTAGGCAGGTTGTCGTAATAATGTGTAGAGGCCAGTTTTACAGTCAGCAGGTTCTTTTCTGCTGATGTACCGCCTATTACAAATGCAATATGATAGGGAGGACAAGCTGCAGTACCCAAAGTCTTCATCTTTTCAACCAAGAAGGGAACCAATGTAGCAGGATTCAACAAAGCTTTTGTTTCTTGGAAAAGATAGGTCTTGTTAGCCGAACCACCACCTTTGGTTACACACAAGAACTTATATTCCATACCTTCTGTTGCCTCCAAGTCAATCTGTGCAGGAAGGTTGCATTTGGTGTTCACCTCATCATACATATTCAAAGGAGCATTCTGTGAATAGCGGAGATTCTCCTCGGTATAAGTCTTGAAGACACCTAACGACAGAGCCTCTTCGTCGCAATAACCAGTCCACACCTGTTGGCCTTTCTCGCCATGAATAATGGCTGTACCTGTATCTTGACACAAAGGAAGTTTGCCTTTGCAAGCAACCTCTGCATTGCGCAAGAATGTGAGAGCCACATACTTGTCATTGTCACTTGCTTCGGGGTCAGTCAAAATCTTAGCCACCTGTTCATTGTGTTCACGGCGGAGCAGGAATGAAACGTCGCGAAAAGCGGCATTAGCCATGGCGGTAAGTCCCTCTTTCTCGATCTTGAGGATAGGAGTTCCTTCAAATTCGCTGACAGAAACATAGTCCTTGGTCAGCAGATAATACTGTGTATCGTCCTTCTCGATGGGGAAGGGGTGCTGATACTTGAATGTTACGTTTGTAGCCATAATACTTTTACGTTTATAATCTGTTTTCTTTTGGGTCTAAACGAAAAAAACGCTGTAACCTATGAATAGTTACAACGTTTTGTAAGATTTTTGGTTGTGGTGCCACCAGGAATCGAACCGGGGACACAAGGATTTTCAGTCCTTTGCTCTACCAACTGAGCTATGGCACCTTTTTGATTGCGGGTGCAAAGGTAGATAAAGTTTTTGGATTGGCCAAATATTTTTCTGATTTATTGAGAAATTAAGATAAACTTCCTTGTTTTTGCCTATATACATGTGGCAAATATCCCATGTGAACGATTCGATTCTCACTTGTATGAGTCTTGATGCCGTCTTTTTGTCATATAATTAACGTGAGTTCTCTCAAACTGTGCAATGGGATAGAATAAGGGTTTGGTGGCAATGGATATGGCAAATAAAAAAGATCAGAATCTTACTAAATGTAGCTTAAACACGTTGAATCACTATCATTTTGTTTTGAAATAAAAAGATTTTATAGAAAAAGTTTTGCTATATCGTAATTTCTTCCGAACTTTGCAGCCCATTAATTCAGAGACAGGTTATTCGTGATAAATTGTAAATGTACGCCGCATTGTAATTTGTCGTTCATAGTTTGTTCTCGTGGCTAATTTAAAAACTCATAAACTAATAAATATATGGCAGATGAAATGAAAGTCAAGGAATTGGACCAGGTAGTGGTTCGTTTCTCTGGCGACTCAGGTGATGGTATGCAGTTGGCTGGAAACATTTTTTCTACTGTTTCGGCAACTGTAGGTAATGACATCAGTACTTTCCCCGATTATCCGGCAGACATCCGTGCCCCGCAAGGTTCGCTTACAGGTGTGTCAGGATTTCAAGTACATATTGGTGCCAACAAGGTGTTTACTCCCGGTGACCAATGTGATGTGTTGGTTGCGATGAATGCAGCGGCACTCAAGACTCAGTATAAGTTTGCAAAGCCCACGGCATGCATCATCATTGATACTGACAGTTTCAAGAAGAGCGACTTGGAGAAAGCTGCTTTTCAAACTGAAGACCCCATTGCAGAGATGGGAATCAAGCAGGATGTGATTGCTGCGCCCATCACTCAAATGGTAAAGGTTTGCTTGGCTGATACAGGTATGGACAATAAGTCGATGTTGAAGTGTCGTAACATGTTTGCCCTCGGTCTGGTATGCTGGCTCTTTAATCGCGATTTGACCATTGCCGAAAATTACTTGCGCGAAAAATTTGCCAAGAAACCTGCCGTTGCTGAGGCCAACATCAAGGTTATTCGTGCGGGATATGACTATGGTCACAATACTCATGCTTCAGTAGATCATACCTATAAGGTGGAGACTACCGTGAAGGTTCCGGGCAAATACATGGATATCAGCGGAAACAAGGCTACAGCTTACGGACTTATCGCTGCTGCCGAGAAAGCTGGCCTCCGTCTCTTCCTCGGTTCATACCCCATCACTCCGGCGACAGATATTTTGCATGAATTGGCCAAACACAAGTCCTTGGGTGTAACTACCGTACAGTGCGAGGATGAGATTGCCGGATGTGCAACCTCTGTAGGAGCAGCCTTTGCTGGTGCATTGGCCGTAACTTCAACATCAGGTCCTGGTGTCTGTCTCAAGAGCGAAGCCATGAACTTGGCCGTTATCACAGAACTTCCATTGGTTGTGGTAAACGTACAGCGTGGAGGTCCTTCTACAGGTCTTCCCACCAAGAGCGAACAAACCGACTTGTTGCAAGCTCTCTTTGGCCGTAACGGTGAGTCGCCCATGCCGGTAATCGCTGCAGCTTCACCGACCCAGTGTTTCGATGCGGCTTACGATGCTTGTAAAATAGCCCTTGAGCACATGACTCCTGTCGTATTGCTTACTGACGCTTTCGTTGCCAACGGATCAGGTGCTTGGAAATTACCTGATTTAGCAAGCTATCCCGCCATTAATCCACCTTACGTCACTCCCGAGATGAAGGATAACTATGCTCCTTATCGTCGTAATCCTGAAACGGGTGTACGCTATTGGGCAATCCCCGGACAAGAGGGTTACACTCACATCCTCGGAGGATTGGAGAAGGACAGCAACACAGGTGCCATCTCTACTGCACCCGATAACCACGACCTCATGTGTCGCTTACGTGCCGAAAAGGTAGAACGTATCCCCGTACCCGATGTAAAGGTTGAAGGTTGCACAGACGATGCAGACTTGTTAATTGTTGGCTTTGGTGGAACATACGGACACCTTTATTCAGCCATGGATGAGATGAACAAGAGTGGCAAGAAGGTGGCTTTGGCTCATTTCACTCACCTTAATCCGCTTCCAAAGAATACTGCCGAAGTATTGAAGAAATATCCCAAAGTAATTGTGGCCGAGCAGAATCTCGGACAGTTTGCCGGATATCTCCGCATGAAGGTCGATGGCTTCGTTCCTTATCAATATAATGAGGTGAAGGGACAACCGTTCGTAGTCAGCGAACTCGTTGACGAGTTCTCGAAATTAATCAAATAAGATATTTAGTTAATATGAATTTTATGGAACACACAGAGACACGGAGATACTGAGTTTTTCTCTTGTCCGAAACATTAGAGTATAATATGAAACCTCTATGTCTTTGTGTCTCTGTGTTCCAAAATAAATAGTTTATCCACTATGTATACAGCAAAGGATTTCAAAAAAGGACAACCTCGTTGGTGTCCGGGTTGTGGCGACCACTTCTTCTTGGCTTCGCTGCACAAGGCAATGGCTGAATTGGGTATTGCTCCTCACGAAACAGCGGTTATCTCAGGTATCGGTTGTTCAAGCCGCTTGCCTTACTATATGAATACATATGCCATGCAGACCATTCACGGTCGTGCAGCTGCAATCTCTACGGGTTTCAAAGTGGCCAACCCCAACATGAGTGTATGGCAGATTTCAGGTGACGGTGACGGATTGGCTATTGGTGGTAACCATTTCATCCATGCCGTGCGTCGTAATATCGACATCAACATGATTTTGCTCAACAACCGCATCTATGGTCTTACCAAGGGACAGTATTCGCCCACTTCTCCGCGTGGATTCGTCAGCAAGTCGTCTCCCTATGGTACAGTGGAAGACCCCTTCCGTCCGGCAGAACTCTGCTTCGGCGCTCGTGGCCGTTTCTTCGCCCGTGCGGTGGCTACTGATGCGGCCGGTACTGTCGATGTATTGAAGGCTACCGCTAACCACAAGGGTGCTTCGGTATGCGAAATCCTTCAGAATTGTGTCATCTTCAACGATGGCACCCATGAGTCCGTCTATACCTCTGCAGGGCGTGCCAAGAATGCCATTTATTTGGAGCATGGAAAGCCTATGATTTTCGGAGAGAACAAGGAGTACGGCCTTATGCAGGAAGGTTTTGGACTGAAGGTTGTCAAGTTAGGCGAGAACGGTATCACAGAGAAGGATATCCTCGTTCATGATGCCCATTGTCAGGACAATACCTTGCAGATGAAGTTGGCTTTGATGGAAGGTCCTGATTTCCCCATCGCCCTCGGTGTCATCCGTGATGTGGAGGCTCCTACTTACAACGAAGCCGTACACGAACAACTCGACGAAGTGGCCGGTATGAAGAAGTACCACAACTTCCAGGAGTTGCTCATGACCAATGACATTTGGGAAGTGAAGTAATTGAATAATATATTTAGGTGCGGATGACGCGGATTACACGGATTTCAATGTTGAAACGGTGTAATTTGCGTCATCCGCTTTTTTTGTATCTTTTATTAGTTTTTGTAATCTTCCTATATCCTATTCTTCTTTTGCAGGACTTTCGTTCAACATGTCCTCATTTCATTTTTAGACGCTGATGACACAGATTGTATCATAATCTATCGGATATAATAATCAGAAAATCCGCGTTATCCGCGTCATCGTCTAAAAAGTGAAACATTGTTGCACACCGTGTAGAGAAAAACTCGGATACATTCACCTCAAAAATCCCTTACCAGCCCATTTGAAGCTGTTCCAACGGTGTATGAAGATGAAACCACGGATGTTTTCGTCGAGAGCGAAGATTGCCCACATGGCAACCAACCCCCAACCCATGCTGATTCCTAATACGTAGCTACCGATGACCTGTACTGTCCACATGACGGCGATACCGATGCATACGGGGAAATAAATGTCACCTGTGCTACGGAGGGCATTTACACCGAAGAAGTTGAGTGCACGTCCGTGTTCAAGCAGTACTTCGAGCCATAATAATGATGCACCGGTAGTGATAATCCAGGGGTCAGAAGTCAGGAGGGAGAGAATCTCTTTTCCGAAAAAGGCTGTCAGCAAGGATAGACTTACTGACATGGCTGCGCCCAACCTCATGATACGTTTTCCTATCGTGTATGCTGCTTGAATCTTTTGTTGCCCGACCAAATGTCCGATGAGGATTGCACCTCCTTGTGCCATAGATAGGGCGAATATATAGGTGAACATGATGATGTTGACTACATAGCTTCGTGTTGCAAGTGCTTGGTTACTAATCATGTTGATGAAATAGGTAATCACAATCTGTGAAAGACAGTACGACATATGCTCTCCGGCAGAGGGAATGCCAATCTTCAGAAGATTTCTCAACTCTATCCATGGATATGGCTTGAAAAGTTCCTTCGGGAAAGAGGGGATATGTTTCTTGAAAAGGACGACAAGCAGGATCGCCACCGATACAAATCGGCAGAAGGAGGTAGAGATGGCTGCTCCCTCAATACCGAGTGCGGGCATTCCGAACTTACCGAAGATAAGTGTGTAGTTCCCGATGATGTTGAGAATGTTGACGACGATGGCAACGTACATTGGGTATTGGGCTTTGTCGGCACTTCGGAGTGCAGCCGAAAGCGATAGGGATAGAGCCTGCAGGAAGGCAAAAGCCCCGATGATTTTCATGTACGGCAACCCTTCGGACATCATGTCTGGTCTTAATCCCATCAATAGTAACAGGTTTTCGGCAAAGAAGAAAAGCCCTATGCTTATCAAGAGACCAAAAATCAGATTGAACTGCAATGATATTCCGACCACTTGGATTACCTTTTCTCGTTTGCCTCCTCCTATATATTGCGAACATAGAATGGAAGTTCCGAGGGATATGACTTCAAAAAGGAGGAATACAAGGTTCATCAACTGATTGACTACTCCGGCAGCTGCCACACTGATATCCGAGTGGCGGCTGAGCATGAACGTATCCACTCCACCCAACATCATTACGAGTAGAGTCTCCACGAAGATAGGACCGGCTAAAGCGGTCAATTGTCGGCTTAGATTACCCAAACGCATAAAGTAGAGAAATAATGATTGTATTCCAAAGTCTTTTAGACACAGATTGCGCGGATGATACGGATAAATGATTAAAACAAACAAAAATCCGCGTTATCCGCGCAATCTGCGTCTAAAATAATCAAAGAGTTTACTTGTTCAGTTTCCAACTGAATCCGTCCTTGGTATCCTTTATCTCGAATCCAAGAGCTGTGAGTTGGTCACGGATGAGGTCGCTGGTAGCCCAATCCTTGGCAGCCTTAGCCTTCATACGTTGTTCGAGAAGCATATCCACAACCTTGCCGAATGCCTCTTCGCGGCGGCCGTCACCATCGCCTTTCTCTTCCTTCAGACCGAGAATGTCGAAGAGGAATAGATGGAGAGTACTCTTCAGTTCATCCAAATCTTCGGCTGTAAGAGTAGCTTTCTTATCAAGTACGGTGTTGATGATACGGCAGGCGTCAAACAGATGGCTGATGACGATGGGAGTATTGAGGTCATCATTCATCGCATCGTAACACTTTTGACGTAACTCCTTTACATCTACGGTGCTGGTAGTAGCTGGTTGTATGCGTTCGAGGTTGTTTACGGCTTCCATCAGTCGGGCCAATCCCTTCTCGCTGGCTTGCAAGGCCTCGTTTCCGAAATCGACTGTACTGCGATAGTGGGCCTGCAGAATGAAGAATCGGATGGTCATGGGGCTGTATGCCTGCTCCAATAAGGGATGAGAACCGGCAAAGAACTCACTGAGGTTGATGAAATTGTTGTATGATTTGCCCATCTTCTGTCCGTTGATGGTTATCATGTTGTTATGCATCCAATAGTGTACCATGTCATCACCCTGACTGGCTACACTCTGTGCAATCTCACATTCGTGATGGGGGAAGACGAGATCCATACCACCACCGTGGATGTCGAAATGACTGCCTAAATATTTGCGTCCCATGGCTGTACATTCGCAATGCCATCCTGGGAATCCGTCGCTCCAGGGACTGGGCCAACGCATGATATGTTCGGGTTGGGCACATTTCCATAGGGCAAAGTCTGCAGGATTGCGTTTCTCATCTTGTCCGTCCAATTCACGGGTAGTATTCAGTACATCATCAAGGTTACGGCCTGAGAGTTTACCATAATGATGGTCTTTGTTGTATTTTGCCACATCGAAATAAACAGAACCACGACTTTCATAGGCATAGCCATTGTCCAATATTTCTTGTACCAAAGCGATTTGTTCCATGATATGTCCTGAAGCGTGGGGTTCAATGCTGGGCGGAAGTACATTTAAGGCTTCCATGGCTTTGTGGTAGCGATTCAAGTAGTGTTGCACCACTTCCATGGGTTCCAATTGTTCCAAGCGTGCCTTTTTGGCAATTTTATCTTCACCCTCATCAGCATCGTGTTCCAAGTGGCCCACATCGGTGATGTTGCGCACATAGCGAACTTTATATCCCAAATGGGTGAGGTAACGGAAAAGGATGTCGAACGTGATGGCCGGACGGGCGTGTCCAAGGTGTGCATCGCCATAAACAGTAGGACCGCACACATACATACCCACATGTGGAGCGTGCAGAGGCTTGAATGCCTCTTTTTGACGCTTTAGGGTATTATAGATAAGAAGTGTCTGTTCCATATTCTCTATATAAGTTTTGAGTTGCAAAGGTACGATAAATGAGAAGGAGAACAAAAGGTTTTGCCTTTTTTGTACATATAAATCCCATAGAAAATGGTAAAAAGTGGAACTGATATAGTTTACTTTTCGTTTTTTTACTATTTTTGCAACGAAAATGTAACAAAGCTTAATTTATATTATCATAAAAACGTAACTAAATAACAATTCAATAAAACTAAAACAGAATGGAATATTCTTTTTATGACTTCTTCAAGTTGCTGGGTTCGCTGGCACTGTTCCTGTACGGAATGAAGATAATGAGCGAAGCTCTTCAGAAGTTTGCAGGAGATCGCCTGCGTAGTATTCTAACAGCAATGACAACCAATCGAGTGACGGGAGTATTGACAGGTATGCTTATTACCATGCTTATCCAGTCATCTTCAGCAACGACTGTAATGGTTGTGAGTTTTGTAAATGCCGGTTTGCTAACATTGGCTCAGTCCATCGGAGTGATTATGGGTGCCAATATCGGTACTACAGTAACAGCTTGGATTATCTCTATCCTTGGTTTTAAGGTGAGTTTGGCCGATTATGCCTTGCCTTTGCTCGCTTTGGGTGCGATTCCGGTGCTCTTTGCACAGAACAGCAACAAGAAATCCATCGGTGAATTTATTTTTGGCTTCTCATTCCTTTTCATGGGACTCTCCATGCTGCAGAGCAATGCGCCGGACTTGAAGCATAATCCTGAAATGCTGGCTTTCCTGCAGAACTATACGGATATGGGGTTCTTCTCTGTCATCTTATTTGTCCTTATCGGTACGGTGTTGACAATGATTGTGCAAGCTTCGGCGGCAACGATGGCTATTACCTTAATTATGTGTGCTAACGGATGGATTTCTTTTGAATTGGGAGCTGCGTTGGTGTTGGGTGAGAATATTGGTACCACGATTACCGCCAATTTGGCTGCTATCACGGGTAATACTCAAGCACGACGGGCTGCTATGGCACACTTGATGTTCAATGTCTTCGGTGTCATTTGGGTTCTTGTCGTCTTTTCTCCTTTGACGAGTGGTATCACATGGTTCGTTCACAATGTATTAGGATCTACAGAAACAGAAGTGGCTGTACCCTTAATGCTGTCGGCTTTCCATACTACGTTTAATATCTGCAACGTGCTTATCCTCATTTGGTTTGTGAAGTTTATAGAGAAGACTGTATGCTTGATTATTCCTTCTAAGAAAGAGGATGAAGAGGAATTCCGTTTGCGCTTTATCTCAGGAGGTATGCTCTCTACCGCAGAACTTTCTATTTTACAGGCTCGTAAGGAAATTAATCTCTTTGCACAGCGTACACACAAAATGTTTGGTATGGTGCGTAGTTTGATGAATGCAGAAAATGGTAGTGAATTCAACAAAACTTTTAGCCGCATTGAGAAATATGAAAGCATCAGCGACAATATGGAGGTTGAAATTGCCAACTATTTGAACCAAGTGTCAGAAGGACGACTCAGTTCTGAAAGTAAGTTGCAAATACGTGCCATGCTTCGCGAAGTGACCGAAATCGAGAGTATTGGTGACAGCTGTTATAACCTGGCCAGAACCTTCAATCGTAAGCACAATGGCAAGGAAGATTTTACTCCGAAACAGTACGAACGTATCGGACAGATGATGAACCTCACCGACCAGGCATTGGAACAGATGCTTCGTCTGTTAGAAAATCCCACGCATACAGATGTGAATCAAAGCTTCAATATTGAAACGGAAATCAATAATTACCGAAACCAGTTGAAGAACCAAAACATTTTGGACGTTAATAACAAAGAATACGGTTATCAGATGGGTGTCCACTACATGGACATCATTGGTGAGTGTGAAAAGTTGGGCGACTACGTAGTGAATGTTGTAGAGGCTCAGACTGACGTGCGCGAAAAGAAGCAGTAAAAAGCCCCCCTCTAATCCCCCCAAGGGGGGGAGGATAAAGTGAAGAATGAAGAGTGAAGAATCATAGTGCAAAGACTATTGGATTCTTCACTCTTCATTTTTCAATCCTAAAGAAAGATAGCAACAGTATCGTCTACACTCCTAAGCGCAGCGTCACTCCTACACTTCTACACTCCTAAAGAATCTTCACTTATCCTCCCCCTTCGGGGGGAGTCAGAGGGGGCTATTATACTCCTCCACCGCACTGAAGCAGGGGCATGCCTTATGCAGATTCAAGTCGTTGTGTCCCACCACATCCGCATTGGGATAGAATTCACGCAATTTGTTGATGAGTGCTACCAGGGCCGCTTTCTGTAGTAGCGTGCGCGTGTCACAGGGGCGTCCCTCCTCGTCCAGTCCTCCTTCGTAGCAGATGCCGATGGAGTGGGCGTTGTAGCCTTTGCAGTGCGCTCCTACCTGATTCAGCGGCCGTCCCGTCCAGATGGTCCCATCCACGGTGATGTAGAAGTGGTAACCGATACCGTCGAAGCCCCGTTGGCGGTGCCAGCGGTCGATGTTCTGCACTGTCACCCGTTGGTCGGGCAGGGTGGCGGAGCAGTGGATGATGAGGAGGCGGACAGGACCCACTGGACCCTTACCCCTCCCAAGGGAGGGGAGGGGATAGTTAGGCACGTTGAAAACGGGGTCGTTGAGTGTAAGTTTTTCAAACATGGTATTGTTGTTAATGGTTGCGGTAGGGGCATCCCTTGTGGGTGCCCGAATAGGCATGACAGAATATTTACAGGGCACCCACAAGAGGTGCCCCTACGGAGGTCACATACAACTCTGCACCCCCAACGTAGTCGCCAAAGCTGTCAATATAGTTATCACTACGCGGAGCACCTTGCTCCATACACTCTCTTTCTTATTTTCTGTCTGAGTATTCATGTTTGTAAGAGTTAAAAATTAAGAATTAAAAATTAGAAGTTAGCGTTAGCGGACCCCATCCCTGCCTTCCCAAGGGGAAGGAGTAAAACATGTTGCTAAAACTATCTACTCCCCTCCCTTGTAGGGAGGGGCAGGGGGAGAGTCCGTCAGGGTCTGTCCGTTAGGTCCATCAAAGCGGATTGTTCCCGTCGTCACCGCCACTTCCGCTATCGGTAGAGCCGCTGTCGGTAGAGCCTCCCGAGGTGCTACCCGTAGTAAGGTCCACCGTGGTGTCGCCCGCCTTCACAGCCTTCAGCACAGCCGCCTGCTGCTTGCGGTTGGCCACCAGGTTGAAGTCGGCCTCCTCCGTCAGATTCAGGAACTTGTCCCCCATCTCCCAGCGAGCTCTCACCCGTTTGATGTGGGTTGCGGGGTTGAACTCCTCGGCCGAGTCAGCTCCCTTGGTGTTCAGTGTCACAGAGAAGGCCCCCAAGTCGCCCAATTCAATCTTTTGTCCGGCAAGCAGCTGTTCATGGATACAATCTACGGCCAGCGTCAACACCGCGGTGATGTCCGCACGGCTATAGACACTGCCGTGCGAGGCGATGTGTGCCGCAAACTTCTCAAGGGTCATTACACTGTTGTACTGGGCACTGGCATACGCTTTGGGGGCAGCCTCCTTGTCCTGAGGATTCTTTCTCATCACAATGCTGTAGTTAATCATACGTTGTAAAAAAAATTAAAAGTTAGAAATTAAATATTGGTTCTCTCATGTCTTCCGTTTGAAACCTTTTGAAGATACGGTTCTTCAGGCTTCAAGATACGGTTCTTTGCGCGCCAAGATAGGTATTTTTCCGAAAGACAATGCAAAGGTACGACATGGAAGAGGACATTTTGCGCAACACTGCACAAGGTCATACAACGTTGCACAACCTTGCGCAATTTTGCACAAATCAGTCTTGAAAATACTTGGTAATCAATGGGAAAATTACTATCTTTGTAAACAGATACAGCCCACAAATAATAATGGTGATTTTAATCTTTAACTTTTAATTTTAATTCCACATGACCCATCGCCCATACGGAAAGAGCGAACTGGCGCAGCTCTACTGCCCTCACCTGAGCGTCAGTGCCGCCCGTCGTAAGCTGATGCAATGGATTCACCTGCAACCGTTGCTCATGGATGCCCTGCACCGCAGCGGCTTCTCCGATTCGATGCACACCTTCACACCCTACCAGGTGCGGCTCATCGTGGATGCGTTAGGGGAGCCGTAGGGGAGTGAAGAACGAAGAATGAAGAGTGAAGAATGAAGAGTGAAGAATGGTTGACGAGTTAACGAGTTGACAAGGAATAGCTATAGTGTCGCATGATCTTTGAACCTTGAACCTTGAACCTTGAACTTTGAACTTAGGTTGGCCTATTTGAAGTACCCTATTTTTGAACTGATTTAACGCGTAAGTCTATAAGGTTCAGTAGTAACCAAAACTCTCCCTCTAAGTTAGAGGGAGTCCCCGTAGGGGGAGGGCGTGTGTCTATAAAGTCTTCGTATTCACACACTCCTCCGGCCTAAAGGCCACCTCCCCTAACTTAGGGGAGGAGTTGTAGTTACTCCGCTCCTTATATCTAACTCATAATAAAACAGGGTACATCAAATTGGATACCCTACCTTGAACCTTAAACCTTAAACTTTCCTCCACCCTTTGGGGGGATTGGGGGGGCTTTTTCACTCCTCCCCCATCTGGCTTTCCCCCTGTTCGTTGACCCATCGGATATTGAAGTTGGCCCAGTGGATGTGGGGTTTCAGTCCGCCCAGTCCGTCGGGATCGTAGGTTAGGGGCAGGTATCGGCCGCTCACGGGGTCGTAGTGCATGGTGCATTCGCCGCGTGTACCCAGGTGTTTGAAGCGCACCTTATCGACAAAGACGGTGGTGCGGCGTTGCGTGTCGTCGCGGTCGATGACGAAGCAGTAGTCCGCCTTGTTGCCGAAGTCGGCCGAACCGTTGATGTCGTTCATCTCCACGCGGCGCTTCTCCCCGTTCAGGTTGGCACGGTTCACCTTGCGCGGGTGGGCCACCAGGATGAAGAGCACGCGGTGCTGGGCGGCAAAGCGCACCATGCGGTTCAGGCGGTCGCTGATGAGCTGCAGCTCCGTCATGGAGGTCTCCTTCTCGTCCGTCTCTAAGCGGTTCAGCGGGTCGATGACCACGATGCGCACACCCCGCCAGGCCACCAGCTGGCGGGCACGCTGCAACACCTCGTCCAGCGTGTAGCGGTCGTCGGGCGGCAGGATGTGGTGCACATTCTCCGCACACCACCGTTTGGCCGCGCGGTAGAGGTCGGGGGTCATGCGTCCTCCGCACTCGAACTTGTAGCCCGTCAGCTTCTCGATGAGCTTGCGCAGGTGGTATTCGATGGGCACATTCTCGGGCGTGAAGTAGGCAGGCCGCCATCCGTGGCGCAGGCAGAGGCGCAGCACCAGTTCGTCGAGGAACTCACTCTTTCCGTCACCCGGCCGTCCGGTGATGACCATGAAACGTCCCGGCTCGAAGGTACACAGCTTGTCCAGATTGAACAGTCCCACCTCCGCACCGCGCTGCATCCCGTTCTCGAAGAGGGCATCCAGTCCCTCGCCCACATCCTCGGCGGTGAACACCCCTTCGATGGGCACCTCCTCGGCCGCTTCGATGCAGCGGATGACCTCCTCGCGTCCGTGGCGGCACAGCACCTCGTTGGCATCCTTGCACCCCTCCGTCCAGTGCACCACGCGGCACCGCTCCGCTCCCAAGCGACGGGTCAGTTCGTCGCGCAGCTTCAGCCCCACGGCATCGTTGTCCAGGGCGAGGATTATCTGCTCCTTGTCCTCGAAATGGGTCTCCACGAAGCGGTCCATCCACGAGAGGTTGCTGTTGCCTCCGCCTGGCACACTGATGGTCTCGGGAAATCCGCACTCCACGAGGGTGAGCGTGTCGAACTCTCCTTCGGTGATATAGCACACCGGGCGGTCGTAGATGGCATCTACGTTGTAGGGTATCAGTTCCGCTCCGCGCACCAGCGTGAACTGTTTGTCCAGGGTGCGTGTCTTGATGTTGACGAGCTGGCCGCGGTCGAAGTAGTTGAAGGAGAGGGACAGACCCAGCCCAAGACCCAGTCCAAGACCCACCCCATCCCTCCCTGTGAGGGAGGGGGCTTGAATACTTTGTACATCATTGTCTGTACTATTTTCAAGTCCTCCCTCACAGGGAGGATTTAGGTGGGTCTTGGTCTGCTGTGCCGTCACCCTCAGCTTCCTCGCCGTCTCCAGCGAAATCCTCCTCTCTTGGGTCAGGTAGTTGGCAATCTCCTCGGGCAGCTGCATCAGCTCGGGGTGCCACGCAGGGCGTGGGTATTTCCGTTGGACGGGTCGGCGCATGGCCTCGTCGCGTCGCAGGCGGCGCAGTTCGCGGGCACGCTCTTCGGCCTCGTCGGGCACATAGCCCTTGGCGCCGCAGTAGTGACAGAGGTAGAGCCCCTTGTCGATGTCCACACTCAGCGAGCGGTCCCGCTTGTTATGTCTTGTTCCGTGGCAGAATGGGCAGAAGGTCTTCACCCGTCCGCTCCCGTGGCCACGCACGTCGATGTTGAGTTTGTTGAAGTTACGCATGTTCTTAAGTTTAAAGTTCAAGGTTCAAGGCCATACGGACATTTTTTGGTTTATAAATCAGTGTTCAATCATTTCACTCCCCTCCCTTGTGGAGGGGCAGGGGGGAGGGTCCACCCTTCCCACCATTTCTCTTCCGCCTCGTCCCACTCCGCTTGTGGCGACGGGCGTGGCGGTGCATCGGGTGGCAACGGACGACCTCCGTGGTAGGAGCGTTCACCGTTCGGGCCGGGTGGATCTTCGAAAGGGGAGAGACCCACCCCATCCCTCCCTGTGAGGGAGGGGGCTTGGATACTCAGCACATCATTGTCAGTGCTATTCCCAAGTCCTCCCTCACAGGGAGGATTTAGGTGGGTCCGTTCTATTCTTTCCAACTCCTCCTTCAGCCTCCTCCCCGCAGGGTGCGACAGGCGGGTGAAGTTGCGGAAGTAGTTCATCGCCCGCCGCCGGTCTGAGAGTTCCACCTCGTCGGCACCCGCCCGGACGTGTTGCAGGAAGATGTCCACCGCCCGGTCGAAGTGGCGCATCAGCAGGGCACCGTAGCCCGAGGTGATGCACACCGCCTCCTGCCACGAGCGGTTGGTGCGCAGTTCGTGGATGATGGGGCTTTCTTTATCGTCCACCGTAGGGGCATCCCTTGTGGGTGCCCCATGATGTGTGTTCTCCGTTTCATTCGGGTACCCACAAGGGGCACCCCTACGGTCATCATCATTTGCCACCATCTCCACGGGGGAGTCAGAGGGGGATTCTTTCTCTCTTTCTTCTCTTTCTATTACGCGCGTACCTATAATAGCATCTTCGCTGGCAGTTCCATTTGGGAGCTGCGAGGGTTCTGCGAGCGTTCGTTTTGACACCTCGCAGAACCGTACGAGACCTACGGAATCGACCTCGAACAGCCCATAGCCCATTATCACCTGCATCACTTTTCCTTGCTTGGCGTGTCGGTTCTTGATGGTGTACAACAACCCTTTCAGCGGATAACTGCCGCCCATACCATTTATCAATTCCATCGCACGCCAGAAGATACCGGTGCCAATGTATCCCATCTCACTCTCCATACGCATCATGCGCTCATCCGTTGCCATATTGGCATAATGTTTGAACCAGTTCATAATTTCATTTACTATTTCTTTCTTTTTTTTGACAAAAGAACAGAATAACAAAAGAGCTTATCCTTATGTGCTTATGTCTAATTTCATTACTTTTGCAGCATTGCATCTGCAAAGTTCGGAATAGTCTGGAGAATGGTGTTCCCAAAATCCCGCAGTTTTGGGAACACTGTTAAAAAGATTAACCTATATAACAGAATATTAACTAAAAAACAGGTAGAAAAATGAAAGAAACGGTTTTTCAAAGTCCCCAATTGGGGAAAATCATTAGTGAAATTATCGAACGTGAACAATTGGTTCGTTATCTGCATGAAGAAGCACACATGGGACACACCACAATAGCCAAATTAAAAAGGGGGAATTGAGTATGCACACAATGGTGCGTTTCCTGACCGCCTTGCGCTTGCGCACCGACCAGGAAACGTTGGAAGAGTTTGTCATCCATTGTCTGCGCCGCTTGCTTGATAGGGAGGATAGCGGGGAAAGAAGGGAAAAGTGAAAGTTGAAAAAGCTACGAGTGATATGCCTTCCTCGTTTGCAACAAGGAAGGCATATCACTCGTCACTCGTTTAATTCTTCGTTCTTCACTTTTAATTTTTAATTTTTAACTTTTAATTCGAGCAAGCTCGCCGCTTCCGCTTTCATTGCATCAATAGCAGGAGAGGGAATTTTTACGGGTTTGTCTATAATGGCCTGTGCCATGGAGTCTGCTTTCACCGTGTCACCTGTCTGTTGATAGAGCTTCAATAAACTATTTAGTGGTACAAACCGAACGGGACACATGTCGGCGGCCAATTGGAAATGGTGTTCAGCCTCTTCGTACCGTTCCAGTTCGTTGAGCAGTTCACCTTGCAGCAGTTCAAGGTCGTAGTCGGCCCAATGGGTGCGGCAACGTCGGGCCATGTGCAATGCCTCTTCGTACAGGTTTGCCATATACAATTCAGCTGCATAGTTGTAGAGAAAATAGGGTTCGTTGCCTAATACGGGCATCAGCGCTTCGTAGCGGGGGAATGCCTCTTCGCTCCTTCCCATCAGTGCCAGGCGTGACACTTTTCCCCATTCCAATTCAGCACGAGTACGTTTCACTACCCCATAAAACAAAAAGCATGAAACACCGAACAGAACAGTGGCCATTGTGCACCGTACATTCTTGCCTTTCGGTAAAGTGAAGGGGTAAGCCTGATGAAGCAATATGAAGCTGCTCCATATCAACACTACCCATGTAAACGGATAGGAGAACGGATAGGAGAAACACCCCAGTGCCCCGATTACTGCCAACGACATCAGAGCACACCGTCCCTCTTCCGAAGGGACTTTACGATAACAGTGTATCATCAGCCATACATACAAGCCCAAGAACAACCATCCCACTATGCCGAAACATATTCCGATGGTCAGATACTCGTTGAAAACCGATTTTACATTGTCTGCCAACATGGAGAAGTCGCTCTCAGGATGTGCGGCCAGCCATTCGGCCTGATAGTCCATATAATGAGCCTGCACTCCACCTGTGCCGTGACCAAGCAAGGGCTTCTCTTTTACCATCTCCCACCCACAACGGAGCATCCACAGCCGTCCGTCGGCAGAATCCTTCTTGGCCATATACATGATGGGCATCAGTGCTATGACAAACCCTAACACCGCCAATTTCACCCAACGTCTTTTGATGGAGCCGAACAACCACCATGCCGTAGGGAGGAACAATCCGGCAAGTATCCCTGCACGCGATTCGGAAAGGAGCAATGCCATACCGATAAGGATAGCCATTGCGACGATAGCCGTTTTCAACACTTTCCTTTCCGTTGTGCGGAACAGATAGATACAACACGGAATCCCCACACTGAGGCAGGCGGCCAATCCGGCAGGGTTGTCAAAACTAGCCACCACTTGGTACGAAAAGCGGGAAGGCATTATCCCCACTGCCTGCATAATGGCATAGACTGCCTGACAAAAGCAAAGGAGTGCCACCATGATAAACGATGGCAATCCTTTCACTCGCCTTTGTTTCCCAAACAGGAAGACGATACCTTCAATCATCCCCACCACAGCCACCACTCCCAATGTACAGAGCCATTTGGGCAGGATATGGGTATCTGTCATCCCTGTGCAATAGGTGAAGATGGCGGCGGTGGAGAGGAAGAGGAAAAAAATATTCATTAATTATTCAAGGAGATTCTATAAATTAGTTTCTACGTTTATTCAGGTTGGTTCTCTGTTTGGACTTTGCTTGTCTTTTTGGTCTTTTTCTTCTTATCTTCTTGACAAGTAGCCCGCTATGTATCTTCGCAGATAAGGAGAAAAATTCTCAAAAATCCGAAGCAAATCCTCGCAAGTTAATTTATAGAACCTCCCTTCAATCTTTTGAAAAGTAAAAACCTGATATTTATTCAAACTTTAGGTAGTCAGCTACCTCTGCGATACATTTCTCTATTGTTGTATTCTCTCCATTGATGAAAAATAGCATTTTTACATTAGTATAGGAAGATTGTTTGAAAAACTCAACTCCGTAACATTTCGTCATATTTTTCTTTAATTCAGTATCAATAGCTGAACTTAAGGAATTGGGTTCAAATTCATTGATTGCTATTTTCTCTATATTAGGTATTCTGACAATAAAGATCTTATCACAATTTGCTTTTTGTGTCAATTTTGTATCTTCAATATACCGTTCATATCGAGATCTTAAAGCCAAAACCTTTTCTTTTAAAGAGTCTTGCTCCTCTTTGGATAAACTTTTTGAATTGTTGGAAATAACCCCTCCCATATTTTCAATATACCATTTAGCCCAAGGTGCATTGCAATTGTTCAGCATCCAACCTGTGACATCCGGCATGTCATGAATTCTGTGTTGAGATGAAGGATATGAGTGTGGTTTGGAGCGATGACTTATATCCTCCATTATCACGATACAATGCTCGGACAAATTGACAGATACTTTTCCTTTAAACATTGGAAGGGTAGGAAGGTCCTCAATCATTTTTCCAAAGGTGAAAATCATCATCGGCACATCAGTGTGAAACCTCACTAGTTTTTCAGGAATAGAAAGTATTACACCTTGCTTCTCTTTCATTTGGCTGTAATAGTCTTGATATTTATCATTATTACCTATGACAGAATGGGTCATGGCGAATAGAATTATTAGAATTATTATCTTTTTCATATGATTCACGCTTAATTGGATATATAAATGCGTCTCATTTCTTCTCCCAATATGAAACCTCCTCCACTTCCTGAGGAGGAATGGTCTTCATAATAAATTACAGGAGATATTGCAGATTTAAAGATTCGATATGCATTTACTGCATGCGTAGCAAAAACCATTACATCATTATCTAATGTTGTTTCACCCATAGAAAACGTGCTTAAATCCGAATATTCTGTTACAGGTGTATATACTTCGATAAAAGATTGTATTTCATCAATAGGAACACCACCTGAAGTCCGCCATCCTGGGAACATTTCATCGCATTTGGCTATAGCTTCATCATAAGACGGTGCATTCGTCCCCATATTTGCTACAGCGGCAGGAACACAGTCGGGAAGAAGCCCTGATGCACTTCCTTCATTGCTTCTCGCTTTTAACCTAGAAATTTTTGTTTTTGCGGTTTTTTTTATAATGCCGTTTGTATGTTCAAGCATTTGTTTAACGCATTTGTATAATGAATCAGAAATGTTGATTTCATTTACATTGAATGCATTAAATATATACATGTTTTCAGATTCAGAAAAAATAATCTCCATTCTTTCTATGGCCTTACTGATTGATTCATAATCTTTCTCGGTCCACAGTCTTCTTTCAAAAGAAGAAATGGTGAGATAATCAGAGTAACTCAAACACGCAGAACGTGTTGTAGGATTAAAATTGTTAATATCTAAATCCTCCCATTGAAAAAAATCTTCATCATTATTACAGCCAGTTATTATTAACATTGCAAAAGCCGTAGCAAATAGCCAAATAGCTCTAAAATTTTTTTTGTCCATATTCTTTTTACTTAAATAATTAGAGTTGCTTTGATTCTGTCCTCTTGCGGGTACAACATCTAATGCCATCTTGAATGCCAACCACATTACATTCATCCTGCCGATGTGTTGTTCTTCTTTTCTCTCTTGATTTTTTTGTTTTTAATTATACGATGTATTCACTAACAATTATTTATAGAATTGCGTTCCATCCTTGT
>JAZRMW010000042.1:0-1569 GCA_045647865.1 Phocaeicola sp. | reverse complement strand
TTTTATGGCAATGGTATTTGCCATGGTGATGAACCTCAATGCAGGTACACGTACTATTTATTTGGATGCCAACATTTGGACTGTTGACAATCCTAAATTTTCAGCGTGGGCATGGGCTGAGGGTGCTGAGGGCGCTGCCTATGAATTTACTCTCGTAGAGGGCACTATTTTCCAGACAGAAATTCCTACTGCTGCCACTGGTATTATTTTCTTGCGCAATGATCCTGCTAAGTTTGATATCACGAAGCCTTGGGATGCAGAGTGGAATCGTGCACAAACAACTATCCCTGCGGATAAGAACATGTTCCGTGTGACCACTTGGGAAGAACCGTGGGGCGTTTGGATGACTTATGGAGAAACGGTAGAATATGCTACCCATAAGTTATATGTCAACAACCAAACAGGTTGGGACGTGTTTGATATCTACGCTTATGGCAACATGGAGGCATTTGGCGGATGGCCAGGCGCAACTACAGCACCTACCGAAGTGAAGAATGGCGTGACATACAGCGTGTATGAATTCCAAGTGGAAAAAGCCGCTCCTAACTTAAATCTGATTATCCACAACAATGTGGGTGAAGGCGCAGAGGGTGATAAGCGTTTGTATTTCACCATCAACGAGGCACGTGATTATTACCTCAATATCACGAATGAAACGGTTAGTGAGGTTAATGACACCACTACCAATATTCTTTCTAATCAGGTAAATCAAAGTTTTGTTAAATTCATCCAAAACGGTCAGATCTTCATCCTTCAGGAAGGAAAGACCTATAACATCATGGGAGTAGAAGTGAAATAATTGCTTCACCCTATTGAAAGACTATGAAACTTGCCTAGTTCTATGTGGACTGGGCAAGTTTTTTTGCTATAAGATTAGATAACGGCTGTTTTTAGTACACTTCTCTGGGGCTATGGTGGGGGTTTTAATCTTGCAGTATAAACTTAGCAGGTGTTCCCTCGGCAGCGTTTGGAGCAATCCAGACATGGAATTCGCCTGGCTCCGCAGAGCAAGTATATGCTCCATCAGCCCCAAGAGTCACCCCTTCCGCTAAATGCCAATATGCCAGGTCTGTAACATCAAGGTTATACATAACTGTCTCATATTGTTGTAAACCATCATGACCCATGTGTGCAAATTTTGCACATGTGCTCTGTTCTTCTAATTCTCCTTCATTGAATACATTGCGGATGTGCCTTGAGATAACAGTTCAGCCATTTGTGCTGGCTCTACGAATTCATCCTAAATTATATCCCTTGAAATTGGGGAGAAATCCTAGAAAGGAAAAAGAGAAAATACTGCGTGGCGGTGGTTGGAGGCATTAGAAATCATTATCATCATACGCATCGAAACCTGACATGCCGTCATTGTCATAGTCGCCACAGTCCCAGTCTTCACGCGATGTCCAGTTACCAGAGCCACTTGCGTGATGACGACGGTCTTCATGAATACTGCGGTAATCTTCGATGTCAAACAATCCATTGGTTGAGCTCTCATCGGAGCCAAAAAGAAAATCAAATAGTCCCATAGTAGTAATTTTGAAAATTCGCTTGCGAATAATCGTTCGAGCG